>JBDGSA010000100.1:0-12148 GCA_042217755.1 Haloglomus sp.
AGTCCGACGCTGCAGCCGGCCAGTACCAGTAGCGCGGCTACCGCGAGTGGGGCAGCGAGCCCCCGCCAGCGGACCGGCTCACTGCCGCCCGGGTCGGTGGGATGGCGGCGGCCGGCGTCGCCAGGGGGCGTCACTCGGCATCCGGGTCAGGTGCCCAGTCCGGGTTCGGCCGCGGCGGGGCGAACGTGTCGATGCCGACCGCTGGCCCGTCGCCGCGGTTGACGGCCGCGTGGGGCTCACCGCTCGGAATGGTGAACGAGTCGCCCGGCCCGACGGCGTACTCCTCGTCCCCGACCAGGAACGTCAGGGTACCCTCGACGACGTAGCCAGTCTGCTCGTGGTGGTGGTCGTGCTCGGGGACCGTCGCGCCCGGCTCGATGCGGAACCGCTGGATGCTCGCTCGCTCCCCGGCCGCGAGCTGTGTAAGGTGGACGCCTTCGACGGCCTCGACGGACTCCCGGTCCCCGGCGGCGGTGTGCTCCATGCGCGTCCGGAGGGGCCGCTGGGTCGTAAATCGTCGGGCGCGTTGGTGCCGTCGGCGACCGGGCAGCCCCCCGTCACGAGGGCCCGACGCGTCGCCCCCTCGGCGACTGGCGACCGCCCGTTTGATACCGCTCGGGATCCTCGAGACGGCATGGACGACGACATCATCGACGACGAGCAGCTCTCCCTCTCGCGGAAATCGGTCCTCCCCGGTGAGGGATTCTTCGTGCCGGATTCGGTCGACGACGCTCGCGAGGAGGCCGAGGCCCGCGAAGCCATCCACGGCGCCTCGACCGTCGTGCTCGCGGATCCGGACGCCGACGGCCTCGCCTGCGTGGCACTGCTGCGCGAGGCGTTCGGCTCGGCCGCGCTCGTGCCGACCGGGCCACACGAGATCGCCGACTCGCTCGAGTACGTCGCTGAATTCGCCGAGGCAGACGCGCGCGTCGTGGTCTGTGACCTCTGTCCGGACAGCGAGGACGACCTCGAACACCTCGCCGACGTGGCCGACGCCCACGAGACCCGGTGGTTCGACCACCACCAGTGGCGCGACGACCTCGCCGCGCTCGTCCGCGAGGCGGGCGTCGACCTCGTGGTCGGCCCCTCCGACGAGGTGTGCACGGCCGACGTGGCGCTCGACGCGCTCGCGGCCGATTTCGACGAGCGGTTCGCCGAACTCGCGGCCGTCACGCGCGATCACGACCTCTGGCTCCGCGAGGACGCCCGCAGCGACGACCTCGCGGACTACGCCTACTGGGCCGAACCCGAGGAGTACGTCGCGACCGTCCGCGAGCACGGCGCCGACCTCCCGCCCGAGGTCGAGGAGTTCCTCGCCGAGCGCCGGGTCGAGAAGGAGGCGCTCATCGAGCGGGCCGTCGAGCGCGGTCAGTTACGCGAGGTCAACGGCTGGACCGTCGGCGTCACGTACGGCCGCTGTTCGCAGAACGAGGTCGCAGAGGCCTTCCGCGAGCGGGGTGCCGACGCCTCCGTCGTCGTCAAGCCCTCCGGGTCGGCGAGCATCCGCGGGACCGACGCGTTCGAGCGCTGCCACGAGGTCGCCGGCCAGGTCAACGGCGGCGGTCACCCGAAGGCGGCCGGGTGTAAGCCGGACATCTACGACGACATGCTCGACTACGCCCACCACTGGACGACCCGCGGCGCGGTCACGAAGCAGGTGATCCTGGACGCGTTCCGGGCACTGGAGCGGGACGCCAACGAGGAAAACGGCGAGAGCGACGAATAATCAGACAGATATCGGAATTTTCCGATAATAGTTATACTCTTTGGTTTATACGGCGTTCTCGCAACCTATATCGGCAGCGGCCATCAGCGGCGGTCCTCCCTCCGCGCTCAACGCGTCGACACACAACCCTTACCGCCGACCCCATCCCAGCGACTGCAATGACCGACGTCTTCGAGGTCCGCCGCTGGGACGGCGCGGGCCGGCTCGGCAGTCTCGACGTGCCCCGCGCGGGTGTCACCGTCGAGACGCCGGCGCTGATGCCCGTCGTCAACCCGCACCTCCGGACCGTCTCGCCCGCCCGGATGGAGGAACTGGGCGCGCAGGTACTCATCACGAACGGCTACATCCTCTACGGGAGCGACGACTACCGCGAGCAGGCGCTGGAGGAGGGCCTGCACTCGCTGTACGACTTCTCCGGCGCCATCGTCACGGACTCGGGCTCGTTCCAGCTCTCTGTGTACGGTGACGAGGAGGTCGACATCGACACCGGGGAGATTCTGCAGTTCCAGCACGACATCGGCGCGGACGTCGGCACGCCCGTTGACATTCCGACGCCGCCGGACGCCGACCGCGAGCGCGCCGCCGAGGAACTCGCGACGACCCAGGAGCGCCTCGAACTCGCCGCGGACCTCGAGTTGGGCGAGATGCTCCTGAACGCGCCCGTCCAGGGCTCGACCTACGAGGATCTCCGCGAGCGGGCCGGCGCGGACGCCCGCGCGACCGGCGCCGACGTGTTCCCGATCGGCGCCGTGGTCCCCCTGCTGAACGACTACCGCTACGCCGAGGCCGTCGAGGTATCGCTCGCCGCGAAGCGGGGGCTGGGCCCGGCCGCGCCGGTCCACCTGTTCGGCGCCGGCCACCCGATGACGTTCGCGCTGGCCGCCGCGGCGGGCTGTGACCTGTTCGACTCGGCCGCGTACGCGCTGTACGCTCGCGACGACCGCTACCTCACCGTCCGCGGAACAGAGCACCTCGAAGACCTCGAGTACCTGCCCTGCTCCTGCCCGGTCTGCACCGACCACGGCGCCGACGGCCTCCGGGCGCTCGACGAGGAGCCACGCGAGCGTCGCCTCGCCGAGCACAATCTCCACGTCTCGTTCGCCGAGATGCGGCGGGTCAGACAGGCCATCCGGGCCGGCGACCTGCTCGAACTGGTGGAGGCGCGTGCGCGCTCACACCCGACCGTGCTCGACGGTTACCGGGCGCTCCTCGAACGGAGCGGCGACCTCGAACGGACTGACGCGACCCGCAAGGACGCCTTCTTCTATCTCTCGACCGAGAGCGCCCGCCGACCGGAGGTCCACCGGCACCACGACCGCCTCGCCGAACTCACCGTCGGCGGCGACGACGTGCTGCTCTCGGAGGGCGGCCCGGACGCGTCGTACGACGAGACCTGGCGCGTCGTTCCCCCGTTCGGGCCGTTCCCGCGGGCGCTCTCGGAGACCTATCCCCTGACCGCCGAGACACCCGAACGGACCGACCGCGCGGCCAGGGCGGCCGCGGCGGCAGGCGTGACCAAGCTCGTCGAGGCCAATCCCGACGTCTCGTTCACGCTCGCCCACTGGGACTGGCCCCCGGACGTGCTGGCGGCGCTCCCGGAGCGCGTGGCGACGACCCGGCTGGGCCCGGACGAACAGGAACCCGCAGAATCCGACGCCGAGTAGGCGCGGCAGACCGAGCACCGAAGGGGCGCCGGTCCTAACGACCACCGTGGACGTCGACAGACTGGACCGGGCGCTGGCCGCCGCCTTCGACGCCGGCGCGGGCGAGCGCCGCGCGGTGGCGCGGATGGCCTGTGACCTCGCGGCGACCGGACGGTACCGGCAGGTGGCCGACCACGACCTCACACCGGAGGTGGTGGTATCGAACCTCGAGGACGCCCCGGACGACGAACTCGCGTCGAAGTGGAACTGGTGGCTGGGCGCGCTCGAGATCGCGTTCGGCCGGGACCTCGGCAGCGGCGGCTTCGCGGAGTTCCAGGTCCGTGGGTACGAGCGCGGCGAGACAGACGACGAGGGGGACGCCGATGGGCACGGCGGCGGCGACGCGGACGGAGACAGCCCGGTGTGACGCCGCCGGGGCACCCTCCAGAGCGGCCGCGGGCCGAAGTCTGAAATGGGGGGATGCCGTACCCCCCGGCAATGCCAACGTTCGAAGTCCAGTTGCCGGACGACCTGTACGCGAGGTTCCAGCGCATCGCCGAGAGCGAGTTCATCTCGGAGGGCGAGGCCTACGAGGAACTCATCGGCATGGGCCTCGACGCCTACAACGTGGAGGAGGAGGACGCCGAGGCCGGCATCGCCGACGAATACGCCTCCGAGATGTGGGACACCGCCGAGGACCCCGCCGACCGCAGCGACGAGAGCAACGACGAACCCACCTTCTGAGGCTCCTTCAGCGCCGATGGCCCACCCCAGCCGCGACAGCCGGGGCGGCCCGGACGCAACCGACAGCCGGGGCAGCCCGGCCGCAACCGACAACCGACACCACGTCCGGCTCGTCCCGGTCTCCGGCGACTGGCCGGACCGCGTCCGCCGGAAACTCGCCGCGACCGACTGGAGCACGACGCCGGTCGTGGACGTGGTCCACTACACCCCGGCGACCTCGACTGGCCTCGAAGGCGGTCGCCCCCACACCGAGGTCCACCGCCACACTGGCACGCCGCCGCGGCCGACCCGGTACGCGACGCCGGAACGCGCGTGCCGGATCGAACGGGTGACGCGCCCGCTCGCCGCGCGCCTCGGACTGTCGCCGTAGTCGTGGCAAATGTCAGAAATTTCAATATTTCGGGTAATTACCACTATATATCGGTAATTTTACCAATTTTCTTGAAATACCTACTGCTATCGACGACACCCAAAGACACTTGCTGGAGCAGTCGGCATACTCGCGTGGCTATGAAGAAGGTCCTCGCGACAGTCGGCATCGGCAACGCGACCGTAGACACCGTCCTGTCTTCCGAGACGGTTCGGCCGGGAGAGACGGTCGATGCGGAGATCAGAATCGAGGGCGGCAACGCCGAACAGGAGGTCCGCCACATCGACCTGGAGTTCGAGACGTACTACCACACCGAGGACGGCCGCCGCGAGGGGACCGTCGACACGGTCCGGCTCTCGGACGGGTTCACCATCGAGCCCGACGAGTCGCGGTCGATTCCCGCGGACCTGCAGGTCCCGTGGACGACGCCGCTGACGCTCGGCGGCGTAGACGTCTGGCTGGAGACGGAACTCGACGTCGCCGGCGTCGACCCGGAGGACCGGGACTACCTCGACGTCCAGCCGACCGACCGGATGCAGGCCGTCTTCGACGCGGCCGAATCGCTCGGTCTGTCGCTCCGGACGGCGAAGAACGAGGAGGTGCCCGGGTTCGGTCGCGGCCGGTTCGTCCAGGAGTTCGAGTTCCGCGCGAGCGGCGGCCAGTTCGCCGGCGATCTCGACGAGATCGAACTCGTGTTCGACCCCGGACCCGACCGCTTCACCGTCGCCGTCGAGGTCGACCGCCGCGGCGGCCTGCTCTCGGAGATGGCCGACGCAGACGAGCGCAAGGACTCGTTCAGCGTCGAGACCGCCGACGCCGGCGCGGTCGAGCGCGACCTCCGCCAGGTCATCGAGCGCAACATCTGAGGCGGCGTGCGCCGGGCGCGTCCGGGGTGAGGACCTCGCGGCGCGCTCAGTCGGTCACCGTCTCGCCGAGTTCGGGCGCCGTCGCCGCGTAGCCGTCGGCCCGGAGTTCCTCGGCGAACGCCCCACAGCGGTCGCCGTGACCGACGAGAACGCGGGCGTCGCGGTAGGAGTCGAGGAACGACAGCAGGCCGTCGCGGTCGGCGTGTGCAGAGAAGTCGTACTGCTCGACCTGTGCGGCGACGGGCATCACGCGCCCGTCGAGTTCGGCGCTGCCCGTCTCCAGCAACTCGCGGCCTGGCGTCCCCTCGACCTGGTAGCCGGTCATGGTGACCTTGTTGGTCGGGTTCCGCCGGACCGCGGGGACGTAGGTCATCGCGGGCCCGCCCGAGAGCATCCCACTGGTGGTGACGATGGCGGCGTTCCGGTCGGCGATGCGTTCGCGCTGTCCGTCCCGACCCGTCACGAATCGGGCGTGCGATTTTGCCCGGCGGAGCGCGTCGGCATCGCGGACGAAGTCGGGATACTGTCGGAGCGTCCGGGTCACGTCCTGGCCCATCCCGTCGACGTAACAGGGGATGTCGTACACCTCGCAGATGAGCAGCAGCTCCTGGGTCCGTCCGATGGCGAACGCCGGGACGACGACCGTTCCGCCCTCCCAGAGCGTCGTCTCGACGCTCCGTGCGAACTGCTCCTCGACGTCGGCTCGATCTTCGTGTTCGACGTCGCTGTACGTGCTCTCGCAGATGACGACGTCTGCCTCGGGGCGCGCGGTCGTCCCCGAGACGAGGCGCTGGTCGTCGGTGTGGAAGTCACCGGTGTAGAGCAGGCGGGTGTCGCCATCGTCGACGAGAACGTGCGCGCTGCCGGGGATATGCCCGGCGTCGAAGAGCGTGACCTCGTAGCCCGCGACCTCGAACGGCTCGCCGTAGCCGTGCGTGACCGAGACCTCGCCGACCCGCTTCAGGTCGGCCTCGGTGAACGGGCAGCGGTGGCTTCCACCGCGGGACCCGCGGTTCCGCGAACCCCCACCCGCGCTGCTCGCGGGGACGCCGTGCAGTTTCAGCGTGTCGCGCGCGAGCACCAGTGCCAGGTCCCGGGTCGGTGGCGTCCAGTGAACTGGGGGGTGGTCGCGCCCGGACAGCAACGCGGGGACCGCGCCCGCGTGGTCGAGGTGGCCGTGGCTGACGACGACGGCCTCCGGATCGACCGACCCGATGGGAAACGACGGCGGCGTCCCCGGTTTCATCCCGTAGTCCAGCAGGAGCCGCCCGTCGACGAGGACGGCGCTCCGGCCGACCTCGCCGGCTCCCCCGAGGAACTGGACCTCCATACCCACCGGTTACCGAGCCCGGCGTTTCCGTCCGTCGGTTCGGCGCGGGCAGACGCGTGCCGGACGGGCGCCGGAGCGACCGGAGTGATGTCCTCCACGGCCGACGCCGCGGGCGCTCGCTCCGTGTCAGTCGTAGGGCCAGTTCGGGTCGCGCTCCAGGCCGTCGGGTGAGCGCGTCTCGGCGGCGGCCCCGGGCGTGCAGGCCCCGTGCTTCTCGAAGTTCTCGCGAGCGGTCCGGAGCGAGACGTGGTTGTAATCGCTCTCGTGGTCGGGGTGATGGAAGCCGACGAGGTCGTCCAGCCACCCACAGACCGGACAGACCTCGTAGGAGCCCGGCGTATCCGGCGCCAGCGCCCGGTAGCCACAGCACGGGCAGAACCCTCTCTCCCGGGAGACCGGGCTGTCGGTGCGGGTGCGGCGCGGGTCGCCGGTCGACATACCTCCCCTTGGGAGCGGATCATCAAAAACCGTCGCGTAATCGGGACACGAGACGCCGACGGTAGTTTCGACTACTTCCCGGCGCCACACGGCTTTTGTCATGCCGTGTGTAACGGTATCTCATGCCACGCACAGACGACGGGCCGAACCCGGACGAGATAGAGCTCACCGAGGCGGAACTCGCGGCGTTGCACGACCTCGAGATCGGGCTGGAGCACGTCCGTCGAGGATACGGCGCACTGGTGACCTTCCACCACCAGATCGGCCGCGGGATGGACCGAATCGACGACGCGCGGGCACGGCTCCGGGAGGCCGGCCGCGACGACCTCGCCGACCGCCTCCGCGACGAGGTGCTCCCCGCGGGCGCCGTCGGGGACCGGTGGTCCTACGAACTGGTCGCGGACTTCCAGCAGGGACTCCTCACCGACGTGGCGGCGGTGGAAGCCGACGCTCGCGAGGCACTCGCCGATGGAACACACCACCTCACCGAGCGGCTCCAGCAGCGGCGCTGGCGCGAGCGCGCCGCGGGCGACACCTGGCAGAACACCAGGAGGTCCGAGACCGACGAAACCGCCGAGACCGACGGGACCAACGGGACTGACGGGACCGACGGACGTGAGGAGTGAACAGCCGACCGGCCGTCGGCCGGGAGGAGCGACGGGACGGGAGAGCAGTCAGTCGCCGCTCTCGCCGCTGTCGGCCTGTGTGGCCTCGACTTTCTCGGCGTGCTTCTCCAGATCGGCGGCGATAGCCCGGGCCTGCTCGGGCGTGAGCGACAGCGTCTCGGCGTGGGCGGGAAGCTCCGTCAGCTGCGTGTTGTCCAGTTCCAGCTGGAGGGAGACGTGGTCGGGGTTCTCGCGCGGTGACGTGACGTTCAGCGTCGCGAACGCCTCCTCCTCGAAGTCGTGGCCCTCGGCGACCGCGTCCACCAGGTCCAGGGTGGTGTACGCGTTCACCGTCATCAGTCGGTCGACCATACCGACTGCAGGTGACGGGCGGGCGTAAGCGTGACGTCCCGGCGGCGGGCGCAAGCGTGGCGTCCCGACGGCGAGCGTAAGCGTGGCGTCCCGGCGGCCTCCCAGGCAGGGGCGCAGGGCGCTGGTGCGCCGACGCGACAGTCGGATGGGGCCGCGAACGTCAGGCGTCCAGCCCGGGCGCGCCCCCGCCGCCCGTGGGCTTGCCGCGGACGGTGAGCACGGGACGCTCGCAGGTCCGGACCACAGCCTCCGCGACGCTACCGAGGACGAATCCGCCCTCGCCGCCGCGCCCGCGGGTCCCCAGCGCGACGCTGTCGGCGTCGACCTCGGCGGCGTAGTCGACGATCGTCTCGGCGGGGTCGCCCTCGCGGACAACCGTCGTCACGTCGACAGCGTCGGGGGCGCGCGCCGCGACCGCTTCGGTGGCATCGCTCGCGTGTTCGCGGAGTGTCGCCGTGACCGCTTCGCCCTCCTCCGGCGAGACCGCCGCGGCGCGACCGGGGTCGACGACCGACACCGCGTGAACGGTCGCATCGAATCGGCTCGCCAGGTCGAGCGCCGTCGCCACGGCGCGCTCGCCGCTCTCGGAGCCGTCCGTCGCGACGACCAGCAGGTCGAACATGCACGACTGGTCTCACGCCCGCGGCTAAAAGCCGACGGGTCCGCGAGCGTCCGACCCCTCGCCCCGTCGGCGGGGCAGAGGCCGGCCGTGCCGCGGGCGGCAGCTATTCACGCTCGCCGCCCGCACGTCGACTCATGAGCGACATCGAGACCATCACCGTCCAGGGCGTGGAGGTCCCCAGGCTCGGACTGGGGACCTGGCGGCTCACGGGCGACGACTGCCGCGAGGCCGTCGAGACCGCACTCGAACTGGGCTACCGGCACATCGACACCGCGCAGGTGTACAAGAACGAGCGCCAGGTCGGCGACGCCCTGGCCGCCAGCGACGTGGCTCGCGAGGACGTCTTCCTCGCCACGAAACTCGGTCCGAAGAGCCGGGCGTACGACGACGTCCGCCGGACGACCGAGGAGAGCCTCGCGCGCCTCGGCACGGACTACCTCGACCTCCTGCTCATCCACTGGCCGAACGGCCGGCCGCCGGGGTCGCCGCCGAACCCGCTCTCCTCGGCGCCGGACCACGCGGAGACGCTCCGGGCGATGAGCGAACTCGTCGACTCAGGAAAGGTCCGCAACATCGGGGTCTCCAACTTCGACGTCGACCAGCTGGACGAGGCCCGCCAGGCGAGCGACGCATCCGTCCTCACCGACCAGGTGCAGTATCACCCGTTCTGGGACCAGCGGGACCTGCTTTCCTACTGCCGGGTCCACGACGTCCTCCTGACGGCGTACTCGCCGCTGGGCCACGGCGGCGTGCTGGACGACCCCGTGCTCGAGAAAATCGCCCGACGCTACGCCAGGACGCCCGCACAGGTCGCCCTCCGGTGGCTCGTCCAGCAGGACCAGGTCGCCACGATTCCGAAGGCGACGAGCCGCGAGCACCTCGAGGAGAACATGGCCATCTTCGACTTCGAACTCACGGACGCCGAGATGCGAGCGATCCGGCGCCCTTCGAAGTACGAGACGCTGAAGGGGTTCCTGAAGGCCCGGGTGCTCTGAGGGGGGCGGTCTCGGCCGGCCTGCCGCTTACTCCGCGAAGTAGCTGGTGAAAAAGCCGGACAGGAACGCCGAGACCGCGACCGACAGCAGCAGGTCGTTCGTCGTCCACTCGTCGCCGTCGGCTCCGTAGGCGGTGATGGCCACGCTGATGACTGTCGAGATGACGCCGTTGACGAGGTGTTTCTTGAATCCCATACCTGCCCTCCGGGTGCCACGAATATAACGTTCGGGCACCTGCGTGGAACGGCGTCACAGCACCGCCGCCGCTTCTCGCGACCGTCATGAGTAGACCCTTATCCACCCGTCGTGTACCCGCCCCCATGCTCGTACACCTCCGGGGGGATGTCTGGCAGATCGACTGCGGCGGGGTGAACGCCTACCTGGCCGACGACGACGGGGCGCTGACGCTCGTCGACGCCGGGACCCCCCGCGACGGCGGCACCATCCGGGCCGACATCCGCCAGGCGGGCTACGACGTGGACGACGTCGAGCGGATTCTCGTCACGCACTACGACGTGGACCACGTCGGCGCGCTCGCCTCGCTCGCGGCCGAGACCGACGCGACCGTCCACATGGGCGCGGCCGACGCCCCCTTCCTGATGGGCAAGGAACAGCCCCCCGGCCTCACGCTGAAGGGCGCGGTCCAGCGCCTCGGCGGCGTGTTCGTCGACCGCCCGAACCACGACCCCGAGCTAGTGGCCGGCGGCGACGAGATCGGCAGCTTCACCGCCTACCACACGCCCGGCCACACGCCCGGCCACACCGCGTACGTCAGCGACGACCTCGACGCCGCGTTCGTCGGGGACCTCGTGCGGGAGTCGGACGGCGAACTGCAGGCCTCGCCCTGGTTCATCTCCTACGACACGGACAGCGTCCGCGAGTCCATCCACGACCTCGCCGACCGGGCGCCCGCCGTGGACGTGCTCGGAATGGGCCACGGCACCCCGTTCGTCCGGAGCGGCTCCGTCCGCCTCGCCGAACTCGGCGAGCGTATCGAGCAATGAAGATATCCAATATAAGGAGATTTTTTCGTATCTAAGTGTCTTCTATATAGAAATAATCTTATAATCGAATAATTCGGCACTCGGACCTCACTCGAGGGGAGCCAGCGTATCGCTGAAACTCTGTGCCAGTTCGTGGGTCAGGTCGGTTGTCGTGACGATACCGACCGGTTCCTCGGCGACGACCGGGAGCCGCTTTACGTCGTGTTCTGCCATCCGGTCACACGCCGTCTTCAGCGTCGCGTCCAGCCCGATGGTCACAACGTCCTTGGTCATCAGTCGGTCGACGGTCATCCGGTCGGTGTCGTGGTCCGCGCCGACGCTGCGGACCATATCCGATTCCGTCACGATGCCCGCGATGTCGCCGGCCTCGTCGGTCACGACGACCGACCCGATGCGCTCCTGTCGCAGTACCTCGGCGGCGGCCCCGACGGGCAGGTCGGGCGTGACGGTCCGGAGCGGCGTCGACATGCACTCGGAGACGGGGATATCGAGCGGCCGGTCCATGGCTGTTGCCGAATGGCGTTGCGCCAATAATATCATTATAGAATAGTTAGTTTAACGCTCGCGGCGATTTCTGACGGTGCGGCGGGGGACGGACCGGGGACGATGAGCTCGACTCATACGGTTTACTGTAAATCGTTCCCGGCGCATCGGCGCCCCGGTCGGCCGACGCACCGGTAAACTGTTACACTAAACCGTATCAGTCCAGCGTGACGTAGGTGAGAAACGAGATGCCGAACAGTTCGAGCACCTGCAGGTACATCATCGGCCGGACGGCGAAGGGCGGGAGCGCGACGGCAGTGAGGTAGTAGTAGAGCGCGAGCAGGTTCTCGGCGAACAGGAACACGGCGAACACGAGCGTCCCGAGGGTGTGTTTCGACCGGATCTGCCGGTAGTTGCGCGCCCAGATGGCGATCAGCACCGCCAGCAGCACCAGGTTCAGCCCGGCGGCCGCCCGGGCCGCGTCCAGCATCAGACTCATCTGCTCACCTCGTCGGCTCCGTCTGTCGGATCCGTATTCCTGTCGGTCATGGTGTCACTCCGTCGCTCCGTCGGTCGAGGGCGGTTCGGTCGGGTCCGTGCCCGCGTCCGAATTCGCGTTCGCGTTCGTGTTCGTATTCGCCTCCGGCTCCGCGGACTCGCCCCCGGTGTCGACCTCGTCGAGCTGGTCGATGATCTCCGTCACGGTGTCCCAGTGCGCCCGAGCCCGGTCGGACGGGAGCCAGACGGCCCCGTACTGCTGGTCGGTCGACCGGACCACGTCGTTCTCCTCGAGAACGTCCAGGTGGTGCGTGACAGTCTTGTAGTCGAGGTCGAGGTCCTCTGCGAGCCGGTTCGCGTTCCGCGGCCGCCGGTCGATGGCGCGCAGAAGCCGCGCTCTGTTGGGCCCCCCACGTGTCCCCGCGAGCACCTGCCAGAGCACCGCCTCCATC
>JBDGSA010000020.1:0-12017 GCA_042217755.1 Haloglomus sp.
TCCGAAACGGCACGGTGAGCGAGGCCCCTGCGGGCGAGGGGCTCACGCAGAGGGGCTCACTCAGAAGCCGAAGACCGGGACGAACCGGAAGGTGAGGTACGCCCCGACCGTCGCGATAGCGGGGACGACATTCTGCATCAGGACGACCCGTGCGGTCGTGGCGGGATTGAACAGGTCCCCCGCGTCGGGTCCGTCGGCGGGGCCCTCACCGATCGAAGAGAGTTCTTCGCCCTCCTCGTCGGCAGCCAGCGCATCCACCGTCACCGGTGGGGGGTCCTCGGCCGTGACTGCCTCCGGAACTGTCATCGGTCGGGTCGCCCGGCCCCAGCCCAGCCCGACGATGGAGACCGTCGCGATGACGACGAAGCTCGCGGGGATGCCAAGCGTCGAGAGGAAGACGACCAGTGCGGAGCTGACCGTCGCGACCACGATAGCGGCCGTCAGCGGCAGCTCCGTGATGTCGCTGCCCATCGTCTCCAGGGTCCGCCGGGCGATGGTGAACGCACCGATGGCGACGGCGATGCCCCCGAAGATGATGGCCGGGTTCATCGCTAGCTCCTTGCTCCCGACCAGCGGCGCGACGGCGTTAGCGATGTTCGAAGTGCCGGAGCTGAACGCCATCAGACAGCCGATGGCGACGACGGTAACCGTTCCGGCGAGTTCCCGACGGTTGGTCGTCCGGTGGAGGCGCGGAATCGGTATCAGCCCCGAACGGTCGATGTCGAACAGCGGCCCCGTGCTGCGCTCCATCGCGACCCGCCGGTTGAGCCGCGCGTAGAAATACCGGCCGATGATGAGCGACACCCAGAAGCCGATGATGGGCGAGATGACCCACCAGATGACGATCTGGCCCATGACGGCGAAATCGAGGACGCCGCCGGCGAGCCCCAGCCCCGCGATGGCCCCGACGGCCGTCATCGAGGTCGAGGCCGGCACGCCGAAGAGGTTCCCCAGCAGGAGCGCGATACCGATGAAAAACAGGACCGCGATGGACGACTCCAGCGTGAACACGCCGGGGTCGACGACCAGTTCCGTGCCGAGTTTCGTCACGACGTTCCGGCCGATTGTCCAGGCGCCGATGAAGAAGAAGACGGCCATCAGTGCCGCGGCGGCCGTCTTCGAGATGGCGTTTGCACCCACTGCCGGCCCGAACGCCGGCCCGGTCGTCGAACCGCCGATATTGTACGCGACGAACATCGAGACGAGTACGCCCACGACGAGCAGAGGGTCGACCATCAGGAGTCCACCGCCCGATCGTCCGCGTCTCCGCCGCCGTCCGTGGCTGCTTTCCCGTCGGTATCGTCCGCCTCGTCGTCCCACACCTCCGCTTCGTTCTCGTCCTCCCACGCGCCGGACTTCGCGTTCATCTGCTCACCCAGTGTCTCCTCGACCGTCCGCTCGACCGTCTTGCCGACCGTCTCCTCGACGGTTTCGTCGACGGTTTCATCGACGGTCTTCTCCACCGTCTTCTCGACGGTCTCACCGACTTTTTGCTCGACGGTCTCACTCACCGTCTCCTCGACGGTTTCGTCGACCGTCTTCTCGACAGTTTCACCGACCGTCTTCTCTACGGTTTCGCTGACCGTCTCGTCGACCGTCTCCTCGACCGTCCGCTGGACTTCCGTGGTCATCCAGTCCGGATCGAATCGGGCCATCTTCCAGACGACGTGGATGACAAACGAGATGAGAACGCCGAAGCCGAACGCCAGTCCGACGGCGTTCCCCGCGACCATGATGAGCACCACCGAAGCGCCGATCAGCAGGCCGTACATCAGGTCGACGACCGAGTCGACGCGGCTCGGATTCACGAGCCCCTCGAGACGGCCCCGGTCTGTCCGGTCTCACACGACAACCGTCCTGCACCAAGTGTCAGGGAGAACATGTATATGCATACCGAGAGCCCCTCGAGGGAAGTACCTTGGCAAAGATTGCCGGGTCCGGAGATGGGGTGAGCCGGGGGCCTACAGCACGTACTGCTCACCGTCGAGCGCAAGCGGGTCCTCGAAGGCCTCCTCGGCGGGCGTGAAGTGCGAGACGTGGACGACCCGCGTCTCGTCGGCGTCGAGGTTGCGACCGAGACGCCGGGCGCCCTCGAAGGTCATGTGCTTCGTCCCGAAGGTCATGAACTCGCCGTCGACCTCGTCCGCGCCGCCAAGCGGGTGGTACTCACAGAGGTGCGCCGGGACGATGCCGTCGGCGAGCAGGAGGTCCGGGTCGCACAGGGCGTCCCGCGATTCGTCCGGAATATCGTACCCGGTGTCCCCCGAGATGGCGAGTTTCGCCCCCGTCTCGGGATCCTCGACAGCGAGCCCGTAACAGACGAGCGGCGGGTGATCGACGGGAACGAGCGTCACCTCCAGTCCGCAGGCCTCGAACGGCTCGAACGGCGTCCGTGATTCGACGGCGACGGTGTCGAGATAGTCGTAGCGCCGGCGAACTGTCTCGGCGACGCTCTCGCCGGTCTCGGGGTCCGTCTCGTCGGCGGCGTAGACCGGCACCTCCGGGAACAGGCGATAGGCGTTGCCCAGCCCGTCGAGGTGGTCGAAGTGGATGTGCGTGATCAGAACCTCGTCCGGCAGGTCGATGTCGTGGTCGAGGAACTGCTGGCGGAGGTCGGGGCTGGCGTCCACCAGGAGGGACTCGTCTGTGCGCTCGTTGCGGACGTGGACCGTGAAGCGCGACCGCTCGACGTCGCGCTCGCGGGCCGCCTCACAGGTGTCACATCCGCAGCCCGGGGTCGGCGTGCCGGTGGTGTCGCCCGTCCCGAGCAGCGTGACCTCCATCGATTTCTCGAAGGGCGTGTCGGGACAAAAGTACCGCGGTGGCCACAGTGCGCCGCCGGATGGCTCGGGCGCCGGCCGCTCACTCCGAGCGCGGTTCGACCTCGGTCGACTCGCGGACGTGGTCGTCGTGACTGTCCGCGTCGTCGTGACCGTGCTCGTGGCCCTCGTGGTCGTGCTCGTGGTCCTCGTGACCGTCCGTGTCGTCGGGTCCCGGTTCGGTGCCGTCACTCCCGCCCGAGCGGGACCCCTTCCAGTTGTCGAAGTCGTCCATGTTCTTGAGGTTGTCCCGCTCCTCGAAGCCCTCGACGGCCTGTCGGAGGTCCGCCTGCGTGAGCGTGGTCCGCTCCTCGGTCAGCGCGTCCAGCACGGCCTCCCGGAGCACGAGCCGGAGGTCGCTCCCCGTCAGCCCCTCGGTCATCTCGGCCACCTCGTACGGGTCGAAGTCCTCGATGTCCATCCGGCGGGTGACGATGTCGAGGATGTCCGCACGCATCCCGCGGTCGGGTTTGGGGAAGTTGACGATCTCGTCGAAGCGGCGCCACGCGGCGGCGTCCAGCTGGTCTGGGTGGTTGGTCGCGCCGATGAGCAACACCTCGTCTTGGATGAGCGACACCTCGTCGATGGACTTCAACAGCGTGTTGACCGCGCGCTTGATCGCGGCGTGCTCGTCTGAGGAGCGCGTCTTCGCGACGAAGTCGAACTCGTCCATGAACAGGATGCAGGGCGACAGGCGCTTTGCGACTTCGAACGTCTTGTCGACGTTCTTGGCCGTCTCGCCGAGATACTGGCTCGTGATCATCGACAGCTTCACCTCGACGAACGGAAGTTCGAGTTCTCGGGCGAGCGCCCGCGCGACGCTGGTCTTCCCGGTGCCGGGGGGTCCGACGAACAGGAGCTTGCCGATCTCGCGGAGGCCGATTTCGGCAAGGTAGTCACGGTGCTCGATGGCCTTGACGACCTTCGCGATCTCGTCCTCCTGGGCCTCGGTGAGGACGAGGTCGTTGAGCGTTATCTCGACCTCCTCGGGCGCCTTCACCTCGACCAGGTCGAGCATCTCTTCGTCCTCCTCGTCGAACATCTCGTCGAGCAGCGAGTCGATCCAGACGCGGTCGGCGTGGACCGGCCGGTTCCGCTCCCGCGAGGTCTCGTAGTCGACGTCCTCCATCCTGTCCTGGAAGTGGGCGGCCAGCGTCGGATTCTCCTGGATGCGCTCCTCGTCGACGCGCTGGACGTACCACGATTCGGCCATCTCCTGGTCCGAGAGGTCGATAGAGCCGGAGAAGTCGTCGCGCTCGGTGAACATCAACCCGGAGACAGCCTCCCACGGCCGGTCGACGCCGGTCGCGGCCGCTGCGGTGTTCCCCGTCGTCGCCAGCGGCCGCTCGATCTCTCCCTCCGACCAGAACACGCGCCGGTACCGCGGAGGGAGGTCGCGCTCGTCACGGTCACCGTGCTCTGTGTAGAGGGCCGCGGTGAGGAGAAACTCGACGACATCGAGTTCGGGACTGCTCATTCTCGGCAAAGTTGGGGAGGAAGGACTATAAGCCGTTCGAGACACGCCCCGCCGGGCAGAGAGAAGACAGCGACGGCGCCCCCGGACGCGCTCGAGCCGCCATCACAACGATAGGGGCGGAGGCTTCGGTCTCACTCGGCGCTGCCACCACCCGAACGAGCGCACCACGGCGCCGTCGTCGTTGTAATCATCCGTCTGCTGAGGTAGATGTAAAATAGACTATTTCTCAATTGTACTCGAAATTCGATCATCTGACTAGATACAACATAAAAATTACGCGAATAATTGGGTTATTTATCCGATACTCCATCTTCGATTGCGCGCGTCGCGGTCGCTTTGAACGTCGCTACGACGCCCACGCCGGGCGACAGCCCCAGTCGGTCGACGCTCTCCAGCGTGACCAGCGCGACGAGTTCCACCGACCCGTCGTCGCCCTCGACCCGCGCTCGGACGTGGGCCACCGACTCGCCGCGCTCGACGGCCGTCACCGACCCGCGCAGGCGGTTGCGGGCACTCGTTTCGCCCGCGGGCGGGGCCTCGTCGGGAGCATGCAGCGTCACGGCGTCGGCTCGGAGCGACACCTGCACGCGCTCGATGTCGGGTGGGGCGAGTGCTCGCACCTCCCCCACGGACGTCGCCACCGTGGCCAGTTCTCCGTCGCGGCGTACGACGCGGCCCGCGAGCACGCACTCTTCGGCCGCTGCGACGCCAGAGAGCGCGGTTCGGAGGCGGTCGAATCGAGCGAGCAGGTCGCGGGCACCCGCGGTCAGTTCCGTCCCGCCGCCGCTAGCACCTCCCCGCCGCCGGTCGACCAGCGAGCCGAAGGCGTCCTCGAGGCCGTCCAGCCGCCCCGTCGCGCGGGCACGCGAACGCTCCAGGACGTCCGCCGCGGCGCTGACCGACCCGTGCTCGTCGATGGCCCGGAGGAGGCGGGCGTCCGCGGCGCCGAACGCCACCTCGCCGGCCCGCAACTGGGGGGAGACGTCCGGGTCCATGGCCGGACTCCGATAGCTGGCGGCAAAACGGTTATGACGCTCCCCCCGCGTCGTTGTATCAATGTCGGAACAACGAAACGCGGCGAACAGCGATCCGCCGACCGCGGCCGGACGGACGCGGCGGGGGTTCCTCACGGCGGCCGGGGCCGCTTCCGTCGCGGCGCTGGCCGGCTGTACTGGCGTCGGTGGCAGCGGCGATGGTGGCGGCGACGGTAGCGGCGGCGATGGGGACGACGGTGGCGACGGCAGCGGCGGCGACGGGGACGACGGTGGCGACGGCAGCGGATCGGCACCCGGCGACGGCGACATGATGATCTTCCACGCCGGGAGCCTCGCCCCCCCGTTCTCCGCGGCGGAGCCACAGTTCGAGGACGAGACCGGCATCGCCGTGACCCGCGAGCCGAAGGGGTCGGTCGCCTCGACGAAGAAAATCACCCGGCAGGGCCGGAAGGCCGACGTGCTCGGCGTGTCCGACTTCCGGCTCATCCGTAACCGCGTTCTCCCGGAGTACGGCAGCTGGTACGGCATCTTCGCGACGAACGCGATGTCCATCCAGTACCGCGAGGACTCGAAGGGTGCCGGCGACATCTCGACGGACAACTGGTGGGAGGTGCTCTCCCGCGACGGCGTCACCATCGGACACGCGGACCCGGCGGTCGACCCCGGCGGGTACCGCGCGGTGATGAGCCAGCAACTCGGTGCCATCGAGTTCGACGGCTCTCGCCTCTACGACGACGCGACCTACCAGAAGCTCCGCGAGAACTCCGTGGTCCCGACGGGCACGGAGACGAAACTCGAGGGGCAACTCAAGAGCGGCAAACTCGACTACGCCATCTACTACCAGTCCATCAGCTCGACGACGGACCTGCCGTTCATCGACCTCCAGCCCGAGGTGGACCTCTCGAAGGCGACAACCGAGTACGCAAAGCACTACGCCAGGGCGAAGGTCGAGACGGATTCGGGCACGTTCACGGGTGCCCCTATCGCCTACGGGCTGACGGTCCCCTCCGTGGCCGAGTCGCCCGAACTCGGCGCGCGCTGGATCGAGTACTTCGCCACAAAACCCGGCCGGGATATCCTGAAGAACAAGGGGCTCCAGCCCGTCTCGCCCATCGTCGTTCCAAAGTCCGGCGAGGACGCCGTTCCCGAGCGCGTGATGCAGCACGCGTCCGCGAAGTCGAACCTGGGTCCGCTCGAACTATAACCGACCCACCGAAATGCGCTTGCAGGTGATGTCGCTTTCCGACGGCACGGGATACGAACGCGTCGCGCTCCTGCTGGCCGTGGTCACGGTACAGGTCGCCGCGTTCTCGCTGGCGTACGCCGCCGACCAGCCGACGCTGTACGCGCTGTTCATGCTCGTCTCGGCGGCAGCACTCGCCTACGGGGCGGACGGCGGCATCGCGGGGATGGCCGCCGCGGCGCTCGGATCGGTGCTCCTCATCGCGCTGGCGCTCCCGCTCATGCTGTTCACCGCGCGGCAGAGCCCATCGCTCGTGATGGAGAAACTGGTCGATCCCGAGGTCCACCGGATGCTCTACCTCTCGGTCTACGCGCCGCTGCTGGCCGCCCTCTTCGCGCTTCTGGGCGGCGTCCCGCTGGCCTACCTCCTCTCGCGAGGGTTTCCGGGAGCGGAACTCGTCCAGAGCCTCGTCGACCTGCCGCTGGTGGTGCCACACTCGGTCGCCGGCATCATCATCCTGTTCGGGTTCGGGAAGGGCGGCGCCTTTCCGCAACTCTCGGTCCTCGGGACCATGGTGGGGGCCGTCCTCGCGATGGCGTTCGTCTCGGCGCCGTTCGCGGTCAACAGCAGCCGGGAGGCGTTCGAGTCGCTCGACCGCCGCGTCGAGTACGCCGCCCGCATCCACGGCGCGAGTTCGCTGAGCACCTTCCGGCGCGTCTCGCTCCCGCTGGCGGCGCGTGGTATCATCACCGGCGGCGTGCTGGCGTGGGCGCGGGCCGTCTCCGAGTTCGGCGCGGTCGCCATCGTCGCCTATACGATCAAGTTCTTCTACCCGCCCGCCGGGGAGGCGGTCTTCGGCGCGCACGCGCCCGTGTTCATCTACAAAACCTATCTGACGGGGTCGCTCGCCGAGAGCGGTGCTGTCGCGTTCATCCTACTGGCAGTGAGCATCGTCATTTTCGTCGTCATCCGCAGCATCGCCCAGGACGGGGGCCGTGTGCTATGAGACTCGAGGCAGACATCCGATCGACGTTCACCGACGACGGCGTCGAGCCGTTCACCGTCGATGCGGCCCTCGAGGTCGCGAACGGCGAGACGCTCGTCGTCCTCGGCCCGAGCGGGAGCGGGAAGACGCTCCTGCTGGAAGCCATCGCGGGCTTTCACGACCACGAGGGGTACGTCCGTATCGGGGGCCGTGAGGTCACCGACGCACCGCCCGAGGACCGCGGCCTCGGCTTCGTCTTCCAGGACTACGCGCTCTTCCCGCACCTGACCGTCCGCGAGAACGTCGCGTTCGGTGATCGGTACCACGAGGAGACGAGGGACCCCGACGAACTCCTCGCGTCGCTCGGTGTGGCCGACCTCGCGGAGCGCTCGCCACCGACGCTCTCCGGCGGTGAGCGACAGCGGGTCGCGCTCGCACGCTCGCTGGCCGTCGATCCGGGAGTGATGCTCCTCGACGAACCCCTCTCCGCGCTCGACGTTCCGACCCGTCAGTCGCTCCGGAACGACCTCGCCACAGCGCTCGATGCGGTGACCGGCGCCTACGTCACGCACAACCGGACGACCGCTCGCGCGCTCGCCGACCGCATCGCCGTGATGCACGACGGGCGCATCGTCCAGCGCGGCACGCCCGAGGCGGTGTTCGAGCGCCCCGAATCGCCGATGGTCGCGCGGTTCACCGGCGCGAACGCGATCGACCTGGCCGCCGCACCGACGCTGCGCGAGCGCCTCGACGGACGACCGGACGGCCACGTCGCCATCCGCCCGGAGGTAGTTGTCCTCGATGGGGCCGACGGGGACATCCGTGCGACCGTCGAGCGGACCGCCCGCGAGGACGCGACCACCCGCGTCACCTGCTCGTTCGACGACGTGACCGTGGAAGCCTTCACCGACGACCCGCCGCCGGCCGGCACGGAGGTGTGGGTGACCTTCCCCCGGAGCGCCCTCCACCGCTGTTGAACGAGCCCTCCGAGTGAAACAACAATCAATTACCTATCGTCGAGACGGTTCCCGCGGACGGTTTCTGGAAAGAGAAATACCATCTCGACCGTTACCGACCCGTAGTGGCCACTGCAGAGCTCTTCGGTCGGCGCTACGCCGCCAGATTCGACCGCGGAGAGCTCGCGGGTGCGCTAGGAGATTCGATTACCGTTCTGCCGCTCGTTGTCGCGCTCGGTACCCTGACAGATGCCTCTCTCGGGGTGGTTCTCCTCGGGTTCGCCGCCTTCCAGGCTGTCTGGGGGCTCTACTACGGCCTGCCGATGTCCGTCGAGCCGATGAAGGCCCTCGCGGGACTCGCTATCGCCGGCGCGCTGAGCTACGGCGAACTCGTCTCGGCCGGGCTCCTCGCCGGGGGAATCCTCCTCGTGGCGGGAGCGGTCGGCCTGGTCGGCCGCGTCGCCCGGCTCGTCGGCCGGCCCGTCGTCAGGGGCGTGCAGTTCGCGGTCGCGCTCCTCCTGCTCGCGGCGGGGCTCGAACTGGCGGCCGGCGCCCCGCTCGTCGCCGCGGCGGGCGTCGTCGTCGCCGTCGTCGCTGCCCTCGTCGACCGGCGGGCGCCCGCACCCGCGGTGCTGTGCGCGGGGACGCTCGCGGCGGTCGCAGCCGCCGGATTTCCGGCTGTTTCCCTTCCGGCCCCCGTGGCGTTTCCGGAACCACAACTCACGCGCGGCGCGCTGACTGGCCTCGCCGGGCAACTGGCGATGACCGTCGGCAACGCTGCTGTCGCCACCGCCCTGCTGGTCGACGACCTCTACGGTCGGGACGTGTCGCCGGACGAACTCGCCCGGAGCATGGGCGCGACAAACCTGTTAGCGGTCCCGTTTGGCGGGATTCCGATGTGCCACGGCTCCGGCGGGCTCGCGGGCAAACACACCTTCGGCGCCCGCACGGCCGGGTCGAACCTCGTTCTCGCGGGGCTGTACGCCGGCGCGGCGCTCGTCGCTGGGCTCTGGAGCGGCTTCCCGATGGCCGCTCTGGGCGTGTTGCTCGTCATCGTCGCCGTTCACCTGGGCCGCGTAGCATTCGAGTCAGTCACGACGCCGGCCGAAGGTGCCGTTGTCGTCGGGACGGGCGTCGTCGCCCTGCTGGCTAGCGTCGGCGTCGCGTTCCTGCTGGCAGCCGCCAGTCACGCCGTCTTCGAACGGCTCTGGAGCCGCGCCGCGGCGGCCGAAAGTTGATTGGTCGGAGGGTCGAGAACCGACACATGACCGACTCCGACGACACCAGTGACAGCGCGGACGGTGTGCCCGTCGACGACGGCCCCCCCGGTGTCGACGACGAGACGGGCATCTACGCTCGCGAGTCCCCGTACCTGGAGCGGTACGTTCAGGTCGGCATCGCCAGCGAGCGGCTCATCGACGTCTCCTTCCCCGAGACGCCGAACGAGGACGCGGGCGAGGACAACGCCCTGCTCGACCGAATCTTCGCCTACCTCGAGGGCGGCGAGGACAACTTCGCCGACGTCACCGTCGCACTGACCGTCCCTACAGAGCAGCGGACGGTGCTGGAGGCCCTCCGCAACGTTCCGTACGGCGAGGACGTCAGCGTCGAGCGCCTGGCCCGGATGGCCGGGCTCGACGACGAGGCGGAAGACGACCTCCGGACTGTGCGGACGGCACTCGACGCCAATCCCCTCCCGCTCGTGATTCCGGACCACCGGGTCCGCGACGGACCGAGTGCGGCGCCGCCGCGCGTCGAACAGCGCCTCCGGTCGCTGGAGGGCCTCTAGGGAGTCACGGGCCGAAGGGCGGCTCCAGGCCGAACCCCTCGTAGACGACGAACTCGACGGCGTTGACGAGATAGTGGGCGACCACGACGACGAGCAGACTCCCCGTCAGGATGAAGCCGGCCGCGAGGACGAATCCCAGCACCCCCGTCACGACCACGCCAATCGGGCCCTGGGCGCCGTGGCCCAGCGCAAACGCCGCCGAGGCGACGACCGCCAGCAGCCAGGGCGACCAGCCGAATCCGGCGTGGAGGGCGCCGACGAGCGCTCCGCGGAAGAGGAGTTCCTCGAAGCCAGCGACGAACGGAAGCACGACGAAGAGCAGGAGAATCCACCCGCCCGGCGAATCGGGCGCCAGCAACTCGCGGAGGTCCTCACTCGGGTCGTATCCCAAGGCGCTCGCGGCCGCGCCCGCGACCCCGTTGGCGAGCGACAGCGCGGCACCGAAGCCGACGCCGACGGCGAGCGCCGCGACGCTCAGCGATTCGGGACCGGCGCCGAACGCGCTCGCCGGGACGCCGGTGTACCACGCGCCCGCGACGAGGAGCCCGGCGAACAGCCCCTGCGAGAACGTGACGTTGACCAGCAGCGCGACCGACGACATCGAAGTCGGCCCGCCCATCGACGCCTCGAACGGGCTCGTCGGCTCGGGGCCCGGCGCACCGCCCGCGTCGAGGTGGTCGGCGCCGTCCTCGAGTTGGTCGAGCCAGCGCACCTCGCCGGGCGCGGGCCGGGGCGTACCGACGGCTGCCTGGGAGGCCCGTGCGAGCAACAGCAGGAGAAGCGTGACCGCGACCGCGACGCCCGCGAACGCGGCCCAGTCGGTCACCTTACTGCGGCGAAGGGGACCCCGAGCGGCCGACCTGCCGGTCCAGCGCGGAGCCGGTGATGTTCTTGAGGCGGTCGACCAGCGAGTCCTTCTCGGGCTCGCCGGCCAGCGCCACCTCCAGCACCTCCGAGATGTGGGTGACCGGAATGATCTCGATCTGGTCCTTGAACTCGTCTTCGATCATCACGTCCTGTTCGTTCGCCGCGGGGATGATGACCCGGTCGAGGCCGGTCTTCGCGGCGGCCTCGATCTTGTGGGTCACGCCCCCGACCGGGAGCACGTCGCCCCGGACCGACAGCGAGCCGGTCATGGCGAGGTCCTGTTCGACGGGGATGTCCTCGAGCGCGGAGATGACCGCCGTGGCCATCGTGACGCTCGCGGAGTCGCCCTGGACGCCCTCGTAGGACATGACGTACTGGATGTGGATGTCCTTCTCGCCGATGTCCTCGTCGGAGAACTTCTTGATGATCGCAGAGACGTTCTGAACCGCCTCCTGGGCGATGTCCTGCAGGTTGCCAGTGGCGATGACCTCGCCGGCGCCCTGGGCGGGCGTGACCTCGGCCATGACTGGCATCACGATGCCCGAGTCCTCGCCCATGACGGCGAGGCCGTTGACGCGCCCGACGACCTGGCCCTCCGAGACGGAGAGCTCGTAGTCCTTGCGGCGCTCGATGTAGTCGTCGGCCAGCTGTTGCTCGATGGAGCGGCTCCGGCGCTTGGCCTGCAGCACGTGGTCGCGGGTGGTGTACTCGGCGTTCTCCGCGCGGGCGATGTCGCCGGCGACCCGCACGAGCCCGCCGAGACTCCGGAGCTCCAGCGTGAGGTGCTCCTTGCGGCCGGCCCGGCGCTGGGCCTCGAGGATGACCTCCTCCATCGCGTCCTCGTCGAACGGCGGGAGACGGCCGTCCTTCTCGACCTCCTGGGCGATGAACCGGGCGTACTTCCGGCGCATCTCCGGGGTGTCCTCGATGGTGTCGTCCATGTACA
>JBDGSA010000114.1:0-11850 GCA_042217755.1 Haloglomus sp.
GCCTGGGAGAACAAGCGGCTCCTGCTGGGCGAGTCCATGCCCCGCGAGGACGAGGCCGAACTCCGCGAGCTCGTCGCCGGCTGGGACGGTGTCGACCACGTCGTCGACTTCCGGACGGTCTACTTCGGCCCGGAGAAGATCGTCGTGATGGCCGACGTCAGGTTCGTGGAGGACCTCGACACCGGAGAGATCGACGACCGCATCACCGCCATCGAGGACGGCATCATCGCCGACCAGCCGAGCGTGCGGAAGGTGTACATCGAGCCAGAAATCTAGCGTCTTCGACCCCGGAGGGGGGCTGCCGGTCGCCGAGCGGATGTTGCGTGTCGGATGCCGGGTGTGGAGTGTCTGGTGTCGGGTCTCGGGTGTTGAGTGTCGAGTGCCGGATGTCGGGTGTCTGGTGTCGGATGTCGGGGAGAGACGGAGGGAGCGCGACCACTTCCACTCCGCCGAGCGAACCCTTTTGTCCGGGAGCGAACAATCGGGCGTCGTGGCGACGAGTGACGGTCCGGGCTACCTCCGATTTTTCCCGTACGACCAGCCGTACGACCACCAGCGCGACGCGATGGAGACCATCCGCGAGGCCCTGGTCACCGAGCGCGACGTGCTGTTCGAGGGGGCCTGCGGGACCGGCAAGACGCTGGCCGCGCTCGCTCCCGCGCTGGAGTACGGCCGGGCCGCGAACAAGACCGTCGTCATCACAACGAACGTCCACCAGCAGACCCGCCAGTTCATCCAGGAGGCCCGCGCCATCAACGACGCCGAGCCGCTGCGGGCGGTCGTGTTCCGCGGCAAGGGGTCGATGTGTCACATCGACGTCGACTACCAGGAGTGCCAGGCGCTCCGCGACGCGACGCGAGAGGTGGTCGACCAGGCCGAGGAGGTGGGGGCGCTGGAACAGCAGGCCGCCGAACTGCGCGAGGCCGCGGGCGACGGCGTGAGTGGCTCCGAGGCGTCCGCGCCGGCGGCCGCGAGCGGCGACCTCGGCGAGGCCCGCGCCGCGGTGCTGGACGAACTCTCGACAGCCGAGGACCGGCTGGAGGAGATACAGGCCGACGCGAACGTCTGTGAGCGCTACCACCGCAACCTCACGCAGGACACGAGCGAGTTCTACGACTGGCTGTACGCGGACGTGCGCACGCCCGACGAGATCTACGAGGCCGCCCACGAGGCCGGCTTCTGTGGCTACGAACTCCTCAAGGAGGGCATGGAGGGGGTCGACCTGGTCGTCTGTAACTACCACCACCTCCTCGATCCGACCATCCGCGAGCAGTTCTTCCGCTGGCTGGACCGCGACCCGGAGGACATCGTGGCGGTGTTCGACGAGGCGCACAACATCGAGGACGCCGCGCGCGACCACGCAACCCGGACCTGCAGCGAGGCGACGCTCACGAGCGCACTGGACGAACTCGACGAGACCGACGACTTCCGGGCCGAGGCCACAGAGCGCGTCGTTCGGTCCTTTCACGACGCGCTCGTCGACACCTACGAGGACGGGCTCGGGTTCGGCGCCCGCGAGTCACTCGACGACGACTGGATGGACGTGGCCATCGAGGCCGACACCGGCCGCGACGACCTGACGATGGCTTTCCTCGAACGCTACGAGGGGCCGGGTTACAAGCAGGACCTCGAGCACGCACTCAACCTGGGCAAGACGCTCGACCAGGCCTACCAGGAGGCATACAAGGAGGGCGAGACGACGACGCGCAAGGAGTGCCAGACACTCGCTGCCGCCGGATTCATCGACGAGTGGATGGCGGGCTCGGGTGACCCCGGGACGTACCCGGTCGTGAGCGTCCGCCGGACGGAGGCGGGCGTCCGCGGCCGCGCCGAACTCTACACCTGCATCCCGCGGCAGGTCACCGAGCCGCTGTTCGACGACCTGCACGCGTCGGTCCTCATGTCGGCCACCCTCCGCCCGTTCGACGTCCAGCGCGAGGTCCTCGGCCTCGAGAACCCGGTGACGATGGCCCACGGCCTGCAGTTCCCCGAGGAGCGACGCCGGACGTTCGCGGTCACGACGCCCGCGCTGTTCGCCAGCGAGCGCGACGACCCCGACGTGCAGTCGACGGTCGCGGGGACCATCGAGGACGCGGTGCGGTTCACGCCGGGCAACACGCTCGTCTTCTGTCCCTCGTACGCCGAGGCCGAGCGGTACTACGACCGCGTCGGCACCGACGCGACGCCGTACCTCGACCGCCCGGGCGAGCGAGCCGAGGAACTGCGCGAGGCGTTCACTGCCGGCGACGACGGCGTCCTCTTCACCTCGCTGTGGGGCACGCTCGCCGAGGGCGTCAGCTACGACGGCGACGACGCCCGGACGGTCCTCGTCGTAGGCGTCCCCTATCCCCATCTGGACGATCGGATGGAGGCCGTCGAAGACGCCTTCGCGGGCGCGTTCGGCGGCGACGAGCAGCAGGGGTGGCGCTACGCCGTCGAGATTCCCACGGTGCGCAAAACCCGGCAGGCCCTGGGCCGGGTCGTGCGCTCGCCGGCGGACTTCGGCGTCCGGGCGCTCGTCGACGAGCGCTACGCCGCGTCGCGGGCCGACGACCTCGGGCAGTACTCCGTCCACGAGACGTTCCCCGAGGAGGAGCGCGAGGAGCTGGTCGACGTCGCCCCCGAGAAGCTGAAGTTCGCGATGCTGAACTTCTACCAGTCGCTGGACGCCTACGACGATGCCCCGCCGCGGCCGTGAAGCGTGCTACTCCCATTCAACTCGAAATTAGTGAAATATTTACGGCATTCAGGTAATATTTGCCAAATACGAACAAAACTTGGAGGCTACGTGGAAAATTCGTCACTCGGGGCCCTGGGTCCACCGTTCGCCAGGAGGTGTGCCTGCCGCGCTCTCTGTGAAACAGTTGGCTTGCCCGTCACGGCGGTGAACCGACCGTTCGGAACCCTTTTGCCGGAACCCGGGCCACGTACCAGTAATGAGTGACCTCACGGAGGAGTATCAACTGGAGTACTTCCGGGAGGAGGGGTTCGTCCGGAAGGAATGTCCGGAGTGTGGCGATCACTTCTGGACGCGCGACGAGGACCGCGACCGCTGCGGTGAGCCTCCCTGCGAGGAGTACGGCTTCATCGACGACCCGGGGTTCGACGAAGAATTCTCGCTGACGGAGATGCGCGAGGCGTTTCTCTCGTACTTCGAGGACCACGGCCACGAGCGCATCGAGCCCTACCCCGTGGCCGCAAACCGGTGGCGTGACGACGTGCTGTTGACGCAGGCGTCCATCTACGACTTCCAGCCGCTCGTCACGTCGGGGAAGACGCCGCCGCCGGCCAATCCGCTGTGCATCAGCCAGCCGTGTATCCGGATGCAGGACATCGACAACGTCGGCAAGACCGGACGCCATACGATGGCGTTCGAGATGATGGCCCACCACGCGTTCAACGCCCGCGAGGACATCGAGGACCCCGAGCAGTACGCCTACGAGGGTGAGGTGTACTGGAAGGACCGGACGGTCGAACTCTGCGAGGGGCTGTTCGAGGAGCTGGGCGCCGACGTCGAGGAGATCACCTACATCGAGGACCCGTGGGTCGGCGGCGGCAACGCCGGCCCGGCCATCGAGGTCATCTACAAGGGGGCCGAGCTGGCGACGCTCGTCTTCATGTCGATGGAGCAGGACCCCGACGGGGAGTACGAGCTGAAAGACGGCAATCGCTACAGCCCGATGGACACGTACGTCGTGGACACGGGCTACGGGCTGGAGCGGTGGACCTGGATGAGTCAGGGCACGCCCACCGTCTACGAGGCCGTCTACCCCGAGACCATCGCGTTTCTGAAGGAGAACGCCGGCATCGAACACACCGAGGCCCAGGAGGATCTCGTCCACCGCGCCGCCAAGCTCGCGGGCCGGATGGACATCGACGAGGCCGAGGACATGGAGACGGCCCGCGGCGAGATCGCCACCCGACTCGGGGTCGACGTCGAGCGGCTGGAGGCGCTGATGGGGCCGCTGGAGGAGATCTACGCTATCGCCGACCACTGCCGGACGCTGGCGTACATGCTCGGCGACGGTATCGTCCCCTCGAACGCGGGGACCGGCTACCTCGCACGGATGGTGCTGCGCCGGACCAAACGCCTCGTGGACTCGGTCGGCGTCGACGCCCCGCTCGACGAACTCGTGGACATGCAGGCCGAGCGACTGGGCTACGAGAACCGCGACACCGTCCGCGACATCGTCCGGACGGAGGTCGAGAAGTACCGCGAGACCCTCGACCGGGGCGGCCGCCGCGTCGAGCAGCTGGCCGACGAGTACGCGGACCGCGACGAGCCCATCCCACTGGAGGAGGTCATCGAACTCTACGACAGCCACGGCATCCAGCCGGACATGGTCGAGGAGATCGCGGGAGAGCGCGGCGTCGACGTCGAGGTGCCGGACGACTTCTACTCGCTGGTGGCGTCGCGTCACGGCGGCGGAACGGCCTTCGAGGGCGACGACGAGGGGGTCGACGACCGGGTCGTGGACCTGCCCGAGACCGAGAAGCTGTTCTACGAGGACCAGGACCGGACAGAGTTCGAGGCCGTCGTGCTGGACGTCATCGAGCGGCCCGACGCCGGCGATGCGGACGAGACACTGTACGACGTGGCGCTCGACCAGACGATGTTCTACCCCGAGGGCGGCGGTCAGCCCGCCGACACCGGGATGCTCTCGACCGAGGACGTCACCGCGCAGGTGCGGGACGTACAGGAGGTCGACGGCGTCGTCCTGCACCGGGTCGACGAGGACCCCGGAAAGGGCGAGTTCGTCCGCGGGCAGATCGACGCCGCCCGCCGCCGCCGGCTGATGGCCCACCACACCGCCACCCACATCATCGGCCACGCGGCGCGCGAGGTGCTGGGCGACCACATCCGGCAGGCCGGTGCACAGAAGGGCACGGAGTCCTCGCGGCTCGACGTCACCCACTACGACCGCATCGACCGCGAGGAGATCAAGGCCATCGAGCGGGTCGCGAACGACACGGTCCGGGAGAACCTCTCGGTGAAGCAGGAGTGGCTCGACCGGAACGAGGCGCAGGCGAAGTACGGCTTCGACCTGTTCCAGGGCGGCATCCCCGCCGGGACCGAGGTGCGGGTCATCACCGTCGGCGAGGACGTACAGGCCTGTGCGGGGACCCACGTCGCCCGGACGGGCGAGATCGGCGCGATCAAGGTGCTCGGCACGGAGCGCGTCCAGGACGGCGTCGAGCGGCTCGTCTTCGCCGCCGGCGATGCCGCCATCGAGGCCACCCAGCGCACCGAGGACGCGCTCTACGACGCGGCCGACGTGCTGGACGTCGACCCCCAGGAGGTACCCGCCACCGCAGAGCGGTTCTTCGAGGAGTGGAAGGAGCGGGGCAAGCGTATCGACGAGCTGAAAGAGCAACTCGCCGAAGCCAGGGCCCAGGGCGGCGAGTCGGGCGAGGAGGTCGACCTCGGTGAGACCACCGCCGTGGTCCAGCGGCTCGATGCCGACATGGACGAACTCCGCGCCACCGCCAACGCGCTCGCCGACGAGGGGAAGGTCGCCGTCATCGGCTCCGGCCTCGACGGCGCCACGTTCGTCGTCGCCGTTCCCGACGGCGTCGGCATCAACGCGGGCGAGGTCGTCGCCGACCTCGCCTCGCGCGTCGGCGGCGGCGGCGGCGGCCCGCCGGACTTCGCGCAGGGCGGCGGCCCCGACGCCGAGTCGCTGGACGACGCCCTCGCGGCCGCGCCCGACGTCCTCCGACAGAAACTCGAGGTCTGAGGCCGGAGCGTCCGTTTCTCGCTCGAGACCACTCTCGTCTCGTAGCAACGTATATCACTGTCGCCGCCGTCGCTTCTCACCATGCCACGACCAGTCATCGCGGCGGTCGGCACCTCGCCGATCGGCCGAACGGACCTCCCCGGTCGAGACCTGTTCTCCGTCGCCCTCGACGAGGCGTTCGACGGACTCCCGGCTCCGTCCGACCTGGTGGAGGCGCTCTACGTCGGGAACCAGTCCGAGCGCTACGAGAACCAGATCATGTACGGCACGCTCCTGGCGGAGTGGGCCGGACTCCGGTACGTGCCCGCCGAGCGCGTCGAGGGGTGCGCGGCCGCGGGCGCGCTCGCGCTCCGCCACGCGGTCAAGGACGTGCGCAACGGGGAGCACGACGCGGTGCTCGCGTGCGGCGTCGAGAAGATGACCGCCGGGGGGACCGGCGGCGCGACGGCGTCGCTCGCGGCGGCGTTCGACCGCGCGATCGAGCAGCGCTCGGGCGTCACAGCGCCGAGCCAGTACGCGCTGCTCGCCCAGCGCTACCTCCACGAGACCGAGGCGACCGAGCGCGACCTCGCGAACATCGCCGTCAAGAACCACCGCAACGCCGCCCGCAACCCTCGCGCCCAGTTCGACGAGGAGATCGACGCCGAGACCGTCCTCGAGTCGAAGCCGGTCGCGCCGCCGCTGAAGCTGTTCGACTGTGCGCCCGTCGGCGACGGCTCCGCGGCGGTCCTCGTGACGAGTGCCGAAACCGCCGCCGAACTCGGCGTTCCGGCCGTCGAACTCGCGGGGACCGGCACGGCCGCGAACAACATCGCCGTCGCCGAGCGCGACATGACGAACATCGAGGGCGCCCGCATCGCGGCCGAGCGGGCCTACGCCGAGGCCGGCGTCGAAGCCGCCGACGTCGACGTCGCCGAGGTCCACGACGCGTTCACCGTCTCGGAGGCGCTCCTCTCGGAGGCCGCCGGGTTCGCGCCGGACGGGACGGGCTACCAGAGTCACCTGCCGCCGGCCGAGCGCGACGACGGCTGGACGGACATCGCGCTGAGCACGAGCGGGGGGCTGAAGGCCCGCGGCCATCCCATCGGCGCGACCGGCCTGCTGCAGGCTGTTGAGGCCTACGAACAGCTCACGGGTATTGCGGCCGACCGGTCCAGCGATCCACCGGACGCGCCCGGCGCGTCCGAGCGTCCGGAGACGGCACTCATCCTGAACGAGGGCGGCGTCGCCGACGCCGTGACCGTCGCGCACGTCCTGACCGCCGACCCGGAGGCGGGGACGGGGGTGGCACGATGAGTCGCGACCGCCCGCTTGACGCCGAGAACCCGCTGACGCTGCCGGGCTTCTTCGACGCGCTGTCCGACGGCGAGTTACTCGGCGGCGTCTGTGCCGACTGCGGGCAGGTGCTCTTGCCGCCACGGCCCGCCTGCTACGCCTGTGGGGGGCGGGACGTCGACGTCGAGCCACAGCCACGCGAGGGGACGGTATACACCTACACCGCGGTCCACACGCCGCCGCCGGCGCTGTCCGACGACGCGCCCTACACCATCGCGGTGGTCGAACTCGCCGGCGGCGGGCGGCTGCTCGGTCGAGTCGACGCCGACTACGAGAACGTGGCCATCGGCGATCCGGTCGAACTCCGGATTCGCGAGCCGACCCCCGCCGAGCAGGAGGCAGCACTCGACTACGAGACCCAGTGGCCCGTCCACGTCTTCGACCCGCGGTGACGGGCATCTCGCTGGTCGCTCGCGGTGGCGGCCGCTCCGCCGGGACTGTTGACTATTTGAACCGCTCGAACTCTGGTGAGGTCCGGGTAACAAGGGGGTTTATCGGCATCTGGACCGTTGTCTGAGACAACGATGGACACGCCCGCCTCGAATCCCGACCCGGCTCGCTTCCGCGAGCTGATGATCGACGACGAGCCCGGGTTCACAGACGTGATGGCCTGTGTCTTTGGCGTCCAGCGCCACGAAGCACGGACGTACCTCACGCTCCTCGAGAATCCGGGTAGCACGGTCGCCGAACTCGCCGCCGAACTCGACCGGGACCGCTCGAACGTGAACCGCTCGCTGACGACGCTCCGGGAGAAGAATCTCGCCTCCCGCGAGCGGCGCCTGCTCGACTCCGGCGGTCACGTCTATCAGTACACGGCGACGCCGCTCGACGAGGCCCGCGACCTGATGCACGAGACGCTGGACGAGTGGGCCGCCTACGTCCACGAGCGCATCGACGAGTTCGGCCCCGGGGCCGAGAACGTCTCCCGGTAGCCCGTTTCCGGAGGTCGGCTCGTTTCCGGAGGTCGGCCCGCTTTTGCCAGCCGACCCGCTACTCCAGCAGCCCGACCGCACGGACGTGCCGGCAGAGCGCCTGCTCGCTCTCGAACGATTCGCCGCACGCCTCACAGACCGGTTCGTCGGATTCCTCCGACATCGTGTCGTGTGTTAGCACTTGCTGCCGCATCAACCCACCGGCGGATGTCCGGGCACGTCGGGCTATCGCCCGAGCGGCGGAGTAGCGCCCGCGGTCCCCGTTGGTCTCCGGTCGGGCCGTTCGCGAGCGGGGCGCTACTGTTCGGCCGCGCGGTCGGCTTCCACCTCATCGAAGAGGGCGACGACCAGGTCCTCGACCTCGTCGCGGACGGCGCGGACGCGCTCGATGTCCTTCCCGTGTGGGTCCTCGAGCGCCCAGTCGCGGACCTCGGTGTCGGCCGAGAGCGAGAGTGTCGAGCAACCCATCGTCGCGATCAGGTCGCAGGCGTCGAGTTCGGCGTCCGTCACCGCGTGCGGCGTCCGGCCCGAGAGGTCGATATCGCGTTCGGCCATCGCCTCGACGACCTCCGGGTGGACCGCATCGGCCGGGTCCGTGCCGCCGGTGACGATGTCAATCTCATCTTCGAGGCCACGGCGCGCGCGTTCGCGTTCGGCGAAGGCTGTGGCCATCTGTGAGCGCCCGGCGTTCTGCACGCAGACGAAGCCCAGGGTGGTCACGTGACTCTCCTCCGAGGCGGTATCGAGCCCATACGTACTCCCACACCGACGCACAAGTTGGTTCTTCCGCTGTTCGCGTCACCGTCACGTATCGATCTGGACTGGGAGCACCGCTCCGGACTGAGAGCACCGCTCCGGACCGGGAGAATCGTTCTGGAATGGGGATGACCCTCCGTGACGTGGGTGGCGCGGTTCTGGACGCCTCGGGTGTAGCGGAGAAGGGCGATTCGAGAGGCGGTTACTTTCCGCGGCGGCGGTCGGCACCGAGGCTCGGCTTGGTGTGTTCTGTGCCCTTGCCCCGGCCCTGCTGGCCGCGGCCGCGCTGACCCGCGGAGGTGCGCCCGCGGTAGGCGCGGCCCTTCTGGGTGTCGTCACAGAGCCAGTTCAGGTCGTCGTCGTTCTGGATGGCGGGGTGCTCGGGGTCCACGAGGATGACCTCGTGCCACTTCGTCGAGCCGTCCTCGCCGACCCAGTAGGAGTTCAGCACGCGCAGGTTCCGGAACTTCCGGCCCGCGCGCTCTTCGGCGATGCGCTGGATGGACTTGCGGCGGGTGATCTTGTTGACCCCCTGGCGCTTCGAGCGCCGTCCGGCTTTGAACCGCTGCTTGCGGGCGCTGCCCTTGCGGACGGCGACCCGTGCCACGACGATGCCCTGCTTTGCCTTGTACCCCAGCGAGCGGGCCCGGTCGAGCCGCGTGGGACGCTCGATACGCTCGATGGAGCCCTGGTTTCGCCACTCCTGCTGGCGCTGCCACTGCAGTTCGGCGAGTTTCCCCTCATTCGGGGACTGCCACGCTTCTCGGATGTGCGAGTAGAAGCTTCGTGTCATGCTTTCACCGCGGGCGTCGAGTGGTTCAGCCTATCGGCGGCGCCGCCGCCTCTCCGGGGGCTCTGCCCCCGCCGGCCACATTCCAGCCTGCCGTAGCAGGTGCCCGCCGGTGCCCGCGACCGACGAGTTAGCACGTTCTTTCTCCGTGATACTCCTAAGGGCTTCGGAACGCGGGCGTTGACGCCTTCGTCTGCTCATCCGCTGTCCCCGGAGCGGGATTCCGACGCGCCGCCCGGCGCGGCACACCCGGGGGCACCCGTCAGCGTCTCTCGCGTCTCTCTTCCACTCAACGAAATATTGTGACAAAATGACCTATATTTTAAATAATTGCCGAAATTTGCGAGAGATATTCCGATATTCAGCTAATTTCCGTCGAAACGTCACCCGTCAGATACCCGCCCGTTTATCGGGGATCGGCCGTACTGGAGCGTATGGCTCTGCGAGCCGACGAACCACACCCCCAGGTCGAACTCGTGCTCGAGCAACTGGCGGCGCTGGAGGCGCTCCCGCTCAGCCGGCACGGGGCGCGCGGCGCCCGCGATCTGTTCTCGCAGTTCAACTCCGACGCCGACGAACCCGAGGTCGGGCGCGTCCACGACTTCACCGTCCCCGGCTACCAGCCACAGGAGGGCGACCAGCGCGAGCCCGTACCGGTGCGCCACTACCGTCCTGTGGAGGCTGACGAGTCCCGGCCGACGGTCGTCTACTACCACGGCGGCGGCTTCGTCGTCGGGAGTCTCGACAGCCACGACGTGACCTGTCGACACATCTGCAAGCGAGCCGGGGTCAACGTCGTCTCTGCCGACTACCGGCTCGCCCCCGAGGACCCCTTCCCGGCCGCCGTGGAGGACGCCTACGCCGTCGCGAGCCACGTCCAGGCACACCCCGAGGCGGTCGACGGTGACGGGACGCTCGCGGTGATGGGCGACAGCGCCGGCGGCAACCTCGCGGCGGTCGTCGCGCAACTGGCCCGGGACCGTCGTGAGGACGGCACCACAGCGGGGGAGCCCCGCGAGAGGAACGGCGAGCCGGCGATGGCCGTCCCCGATATCGACCGGCAGGTCCTCATCTACCCGGCGGTCGACGCCCGACAGGACCGCCCCTCCTGGGAGCAGAACAAGGAGGGCTACTTCCTCGTCGAGGAGGACCTGCGCTGGTTCTCCGACTGTTACTTCGGGAGCGACCTCCACCAGAAGAACCCCTACGCCTTCCCGCTGGCGGGTGACTGCCACGACCTGCCGCCCGCCACCGTCGTCACCGCGGGCTTCGACCCGCTGCGCGACGAGGGGATCGCCTACGCCGAGGCGCTCGAGGCGGCGAGCGTCGAGGTCGAACACCGCAACTACAACGATGTCGTCCACGGCTTCTTCTCGATGCTCGACGAACCTGCCGAACTCGAGCGGGCCCACGAGGCCATGGGTGACGTCTGTGACAGCATCCGTCGCGCGCTCGACGTCGAGCGTCAGGAGTGAGAGCCCCGGAGCGCGAATTATATATTTATACGAGTTATTTTAGTACTAATTTTTATATTATCTGAAAATACCGGAAATAGATGGAAAATCTGCCGGTAACGCGCTCGTCGTGACCGACTACATCGTGTCCAGGATGTCCAGCACGCGCTCCTCGTCTTCTCGTGAGGGCCCGCGCTCGCCCTCGAATCCCCGCTCGCGGACGTGTTCGACGGTCGCGGCGACCGCCTCCTCGTGGGGCGTCGAGCGCCAGCCCAGTGATCGGAGCTTCGTGGTGTCGAGCACGTGGGGGTAGGCTCGATAGAGCGGGAAGTCCTCGTGTTCGAGGCCGCCGGCCTCGAGTTCCCGCTCGCCGGCGAGGACGAGTTCCGGATGCGACCCGCAGGCGTCGGCGACGAGGTCGACCCACTCGCCCAGCGTCGGGAGGTGGTCGTCGCCGCAGTTGTACGCCTCGCCCGGTTCGCCGCGGTCGACGAGCGTCAGCACCGCGTCCGCGACGTCCTCGACGTAGACGAGGTGGCGCAGGTTCGTCCCGTCGCCCGGCACCAGCACGCGGTCGTGGCCGTCGACGCGGTCGACCCAGTAGTCGAACCGTTCGGTGTAGTCGTGGGGGCCGTAGACGACGGGCGGCCGGAGGCTCATGGCGTTGACGCCGCGCTCGGCCGCCGCGAAGACCTCTCGGTCGCCCTCGGCCTTCCGGTTGCCGTAGGTGTCCCAGGTGTCGTCGGCCGCCTGTTCGGTAGTACACTCGTGTAGCGGCGTCTCGCTTTCACGTTTGGGCGTGCGCTCGGCGCCGTAGGCCGCGCCCGAGGAGATGAAGACGTACG
>JBDGSA010000101.1:0-1189 GCA_042217755.1 Haloglomus sp.
TCAAATCCGGTTTGGCCCATCGGGCAACCACACGATGGTTGTCCGTGGCTAAACAAGGCGTAGACCTCCCCAGCCACTTCATCTCGGACGTGACACCTGGTGAGTCACCGGTTCGTCCGACACAATCACGTCAGTTCAGCCGTCACGATCCACGATGACCGCGTTGACGACCGCTCCGACGAGAAGAATGAGGCTGTTGAAGTAGAGCCACGCCAGGAGGAGCAGTATCGCGCCGAGCACGCTCGCGGCGTCCAGGTTCCCGACGACCGCGAGATAGAGCTCGAAGACGACCTGGAACGCAGCCCACCCGGCAGCCGCGACGGCCACGCCGGGCACCGTCGTCCGGAGCGAGACGTCGGTGTCGGGGAACCGCCAGTACATCGGGAAGAAGGCGACGAACAGCCCCCCGACGAGGACCAGGGGGACCACGGCTCCGACCAGCGGGAGGTCCGTCGTGGCGACGACCGTCGTCGCGAGCGTCGTGGCGGTCAGCGCGCCGAGGAGGGCGGCAAGTGCGACCGCGCCGTCAACGATCTGGTCGACGATGCCGGCGTCCGAGCTCGTCCCGTAGACCTCCGAGAACGCGGTGTCGAGACCCCGGAAGACGCGGAACGAGCCCCAGAGCAGCGTGACGACGCCGATGACGGAGGCGCCGATGCTCGCGTCGATGCGGAACGCCGCCCGGACGACCGGTTCGACGTTCGGCGAGACCGCCCCGCCGATGAATCGGACCGCCGCGTCGGCGAAGTGCGCTCCCCCGACGACAGAAAGGGCGAAGACGGTGAGCGCCAGCAGCGGCGCGAGCGACATGAACGCCTGGTACGCGATGCTCCCGGCCATGAACGTCACGTTCTCCTGTCGCAGCCGGGTCACGACCGTCCGACCGAACGCAACCGCACCCTCGACGTGACCCATCGGGCGCCAGTAGGATAGTTCGGCGATTATGAGTTTGGTCTGCCCAGTACCGATCTAGTTCGCCAATTATCCGTCGGATTTCGATCGAAACACGCGCTGCGGCCCGGAATCGACACTCGTCCGGCTGGAGCCGTTCCCGTTCGGGCACGCCCGAACAGTCCAGAGCCCGGACAGTCCGGAGAGCAGGCAGGTGTCGGCGCGCGAGCGGCCTCGCTGGCAGCGAACGAGGAACCGACGGCGAACGAGGAACCGACGGCGAACGAGGAGCGGCGGC
>JBDGSA010000101.1:1289-11792 GCA_042217755.1 Haloglomus sp.
CGGCGAACGAGGAACCGACGGCGAACGAGGAGCGGCGGCCAGCAACCGACCCGGCGACGCGAGAGACGGCGCCGCGACACGGGGCAGCTTTTTCAGCGCTCCTGCCGACCCGGTAGCCGCATGATCGTGCTCAACGCGACCATCCCCATCGATCCCGCGAGCCGCGAGACCGCCGTCGAGGCCGTCACAGAACTCGCCCAGCGCTCCCGCGAGGAGGACGGCGTCGTCGACTACCGCGCCGCGCTCGACGTCGAGGACGACTCGACGCTCCGCATCTTCGAGCAGTACGAGGACGACGACGCGCTCCAGGCCCACATGGAGAGCGACCACTTCGAGGCGTTCCAGGCCCGCATCCCGGAGTTCGTCGCCGGCGACGTCGAACTCCACCGCTTCGACGTCAGCGAGAAGTCCCGCATGATGTAGGTGGAGTCGGCCGCCGGAACGGCCGAGTCAGTCCGCCATCTCCTCGTGAACGGTCTCGACGGCCTCGAGGAAGCCGTCGGCGTACGCGTTCTCGCAGATCGTGTCGGCCGCGGCTCGGGCCGCCGCGTCCGCGTTCCCGACGGCGAACGAGCGGCCGACGATCGCCAGCATCTCGGCGTCGTTCTCCGAGTCGCCGACGGCCACGAACTCCTCGGGCGACAGCGAGAGCGCCTCGGCGGCCGCTCGCAGCCCCCGGCCCTTGTCCACGTCAGGCGATTTGACGTGGTAGGCAAAGCCGGTGTCGACCACGCTCATCCCGTGGTCGTCGGCGATGCGCTCGAGGGGTTCGAGCGGGGAATCGTGGGCGACCGCGAACTCCGTCTCTCGCCAACGGTTGATGAAGTCCGTCTGCCCCCAGCCCACGTCGTACCCCTCGGCCTCGTATTCGCGGGCGACGGCCGCGGCAGCCGCCCGGTCGCCGGTGAACCGCAGCTCGCCGTCGCCCTCGGAGGAGTGGTCGACGTAGACGGCGCCGCCGTTCTCCGCGACGACGCGCGTCGGCGTCCCGAGGAACTCACACAGCGCCACCGGATAGGGGAGAGCCTTCCCCGTCGCGACGACGACGGGTGCCTCGGCGGCCCACTCCCGGAGCGCGGGGAGCGCGCGCCCGTCGATCGCCCGGCGGTCGTCTGTCAGGGTCCCGTCGATGTCCACGGCCAGCGGCGGAAGCACGCCAGTCTCTCTGCCCGCCAGGGGTATCAAGCCCGGGACTCCCGTACTGCCCGCCAGGCGTGCGCCCCTGCCGCCCGTAGGGGGAGTATGGCAGCGCGGGACGCCGACTGCGAGTCATCGCGGGCGAGGCACCCGTGCTGGTCGACCGCGGCGCGGCCGCCCGCGACGAGTCGAACGTGAGTGCCGGACGCGTTTCGCCCGGATTTATGCACGCGCCGCGAGTCCCTCACGGTGTGCCCCTCGAGAGTCACCTCCGGGGCGACGAGTCCGTCCTCGCGCGCTACGAAGGGGACTGGACGTGGTGCTGTACGGACCAGCGCGTGCTGCGAGTACCGACAGCGACCGCGGACGCCGACCCGGAGACGCTCGCGTACGAGGAGATCGAGGGAATCGGTCGCGTCGCCGGCCGCGACACGCGGTATCTGGTCGCCGCACTGTCTGCCGTGCTGCTGGCTACCCTGATCCCCGCACTCCTGATGGGTGTCGCGAACGTCGCTGTCACCTCGGCCACGGGCGTGTCGGGCCTGTTCGCCGTGCTCGCCGCGGTCGGCTTCTACTGGTGGATCGACTCGAACGAGCCGTACTACCAGTTCCAGGGTACTGGCGGGTTGGCGGCGACGAACGACTGGCGACTCCCAGACGACGAGGACGCCGCCGCGTTCGTCGAGACCGTCCGCCTGCGCCTGTGAGGGCAGCCCCAGCCCCAACCGAGCACGAAACCGTGAACCGTCGCGAGCGTCAGAGGGGAGATATGCGCGACGACGTGACGGGCGACGGCAGAGCGGACAGCGAATCGGCCGCCGAAGACCGCCCAGCGGACGCGGTACGCGGCCGGTTCGTCGTCACCCACGCCGACGACGACAGCGCAGTGCTGAAGGCCGTCGACGGGGGGCAGGTCCACACGCTCGCGACGAATCCCGGCGTCGAGGCAGACGATATCGTAGAGGCGACGCTGGCGCCGGAGCCGCCGATGGAGGTGACGTGGCGCGTCGTCGACCTCGAGTCGCGCCGAGCGCTCAGCATCGAGCGCAGTCCCGAGCCACCGACGGGGCCGGCCTACGACCTCGCGGCCGACCAGCCCGTCGGCGAAGTGACCCGCCGGGAACGTGCCGGCGAAGGTGAACTTCACGTCCTGACGCTCGAACCGGGCAGCGTCGCCGACGCGGCCGAGGAAGTGGCCGAGGACGAGGCCACCCGGACCGTCGCCGCGCGCGTCGACGCCCGCCGCGTCGAATTGCGACTCGACGACGAGGAAGGCGTGCTCAGCGTGCGCTACCTGCCCTGACAGTCCGCCTCCTGCACCGACAGTCGGGTCGCCTCCTGCACCGACGGTCTGGGTTGCTCTCCGCGGGAACGGTCGGAGAGAGGGTCACCGCGACCGCTCTTCGATGATTTCGACCGCGTCGCCGACCCCGATTTCGCGCCCGACAGTCTCTCGCGGAACGCGCGTGTTGACCATCAACCGGAAGTCGTGGTCGAACCAGGCGTCGCCGGCCCACCCGGGTTTCTCGGCGGCCCGCCGCTCGACGAACCGCTCGGTGAAGTTCTCGATTTCCTCGCCGGTGTCCGGGTCACGCGAGGGAACCACGCACCGCTGGCAGGGATTGACACCCTCGAACACGGCGTCGCCGACCTGGAACGCGACGACATGGTCGCGGTCCTCGCTCGGATACAGACGGTCCTCCCAGAACGCCGGGACGCCGCCGACCTCGACGTTGGCGCGGAGGCGCCGCCGGGCGCTCTCGGCGGAGAGGTCGAACCAGTCGGCGACCCGCTCGACGGTGGCGGTGGAGACGACGGTCGGACCGTGGGCGTGGGTGTCGTCGGGGAAGCCGCCGCGCTCGTTGCGCTCGACGCGGACCGCGTACCCGAAGAACTCAGACAGCCACCGCTCCGCGGCGGCCCGGCTATCGGCGTCGCCGAGGTCGAACGTCCGGCGCTCGTCTGGCGCGTCGTTTGGGTGAAGGCGAACCGTGGCAGGTGGCTCGAACGCCGACCGGAGCCGATGGACCGCGCGCTCGTTCTTCCCGTTGACGTAGTCGCCGTCGTCGAGGAGCGCGAACTCGCGGTCGAGCGCGAGTCCCCCCTCGGGCAACACCTCCACACGGTCGCGCTCGAACGGGTCGAGGGACTTCACCGGATAGACACGCAGACGGGCGACGTGGGGCCCGTCGCGTCCAGCGTCGTCGCGCCCTGCCGTGTCGGCCATCGGTGGACGCCTGGTCGCGGCGCCGCTTGAACCGTTCGGGTGACGACCGCGACACCAGGCAAGGTCACCGCCAGGAGTGACAGTCGTGGCCCCGGGCGACAGTCGCGACGCGAGCATCGGCGGCAGTTCCTCACAGCGACCGTCTCGCCGGGCGACGTCCCGAATATTCGGTCGACCACCTGGAGACCACGAGGATATAAAAATGAACTATCCCGACCATTTTTGCCGGATGATTCGGCAAGCTACCACATGGCCGAAACCGCCAAATCGGCCCTCAAACGCAAGATCCTCTACATGCTCATCCTGGCGGGGCTGTTCGTGGGGACGGCCTTCGGCCTGGGATGGGCCTTCGTCAACGGCGCCGGGTGACCCGTCGGTGACCGCGGTGATCGAGGGCCAGCCGCCGCCCCACTCGTTCGCGTGGCCGGCGTCATCTACCGACACCGCTTAACGGCATCGTCCCGAATCAGCAGGTATGAGCGACGCGGACGAACCGGTCGACCCGGCCGAGATCGGGGAGACGGACGCCCCGCCGGTCGAGGAGAAGCCCTACAAGATCATCTTCGAGGCGAACAAGTGTATCGCCGCCGGGAAGTGTGCCGAGGTCTCCACGAACTGGGAGATGGACCTCGCCTCCGGCATCGCGAAGCCGAAGACGTACTTCTTCGACGAGTCCGAACTCGACCACAACGTCAGCGCGGCAGCGGCCTGTCCGGCGAAAAAGGACCGGGGCGTCATCCACGTCGTCGACCGCCGGACCAGCGAGGAGCTGGCCCCCGACCCCCACGGCGACGGGACCCTGTCTGTCGACTGGTGACGCCATTATCTTCGAATATTCTTCATATATTTCCAGTTTGAGATATAAATTGGCTATTTCTACCATTAGATAAATATCCGCGGTCAGGAGGGGGCTCCCGACCGGAGGCTGACGACCGAAACCGACAAGCGGCGCCCTCGCCGAGTGGAAGACGCGCGGGGGTGGCCGAGCCAGGACAAAGGCGGCGGACTTAAGATCCGCTCCAGTAGTGGTTCGAGGGTTCGAATCCCTTCCCCCGCACTCCGACGAACGCAGTGAGTCGTGAGTGCGGACTGTTGGGTTCGAATCCCGTCACGAGCGACCAGCGCAAGCGAAGTGACAACGGTTCGAATCCCTTCCCCCGCACTCGGGCGAACGACGGTCGAATCCCGCTCACGGCGAAAGCCGTAGGCTTCCTGTTGTGTCTCTGTGAGCGAGAGCGAAAGTGAGGATGATAGCGGCCGCTTCGGGGGACCGACAGTTAATCGGTGTGACGGCCGGGACCGCGCCGCTCTTGTGCGCGCGACGCCGAGGGATGGTATGGACCTGGCGTCGCGCGGGCGGGACCTGTCGCCGTCCCGGGCCCGGAAGCTCCGCTTTCTGGCGGTGCAACTCGTTGGCGCGGTCGCGGTGATCCACCTCGTCGTCGGGCTGACGGAACTCATCGAGATACTCGTCAACGGCCTACTCGTGACCTACCTCACCGAGTTCGTCTTCGAGCGTCCGCGGACGCTCCTCTTCACCGTCTCCGGGGTCGCCATCCTCGGAGGTCTCGTCGCGGCCGCACGGGGTCGACTCGAACTCCGGCGCGCGTACCTCCTCGGGGCCGCGATGCTAGCGACGTATCTCGTCGGCTGGCTCGCGTGGCACACCGTCCTCGACCACGGCCTCGCGCTGAGTGGCGGCGGGCCGACCGAGACCACTCACACGCACGGCGGCATGCTGGCGACTCTCCGCTCGCACTACGTCGATCCACTGCTTTCGACACTCGGCGCCGCCGGTTCGGGTACGCCCGGCACCGGGCGGACCCTGCTCGGCATCGCATCGGTCACGCTCGAACTGGCCGGACTCGTCGTTCTCGGGCTGCTGCTCCGGGGTGACCCTCTCATCGAGCGCGAGGACGGTGAATCCGGGAGGCTGACGCTCGAGCGGCCGGACGCGGACGAGGAACAGTCCTCGGAGTGAGACGACTGTCGGACCACCGAAGCGCGGCGGTCGTGACGGGGCCGTTCCACATCGGGAAGGGCGCTACTCCTGGGTTTCGGCTGTCGGAGTCGCGGCGTCCGACTCCGCATCGTCACTCGTCGTGGAGTCACCCGTCGTGGAGTCACCCGTCGTGGAGTCACCCGTCGTGGAGTCACCCGCCGAGGATCCATCCTCTCCCGCGGTCGATGTCTCGTTCGTCCCGTCCGTCGATGTCTCGTTCGTCCCGTCCGTCGATGTCTCGTTTCCTGCCGTCGCGGTCGGCGTCTCACCGTCCCCGGTGGCTTCGGGCCCGTCGCCCAGAGTCGCATTTTGCACCGTCGACGGGTCGATGCTGCCCGTCTGGAGTCGAGCATCGAGAAGGGCGGCGGCGTCCTGTGCGTCGAGCAGACCGGCACCCGAAACCGGGTCTCGGCCAGGCGCGGCCACGTCGTTGGCGCTGTCGGTTAGTGCCGCCCGCAGGTCAGCCACGGTCGCGTTCGGGTTGGCATCAAGGAGGAGCGCGGCCGTGCCAGCGACGTACGGGGCAGCGAAGGAGGTGCCGCCGGTCGTCTCCGTCCCCGGCGCGGCGACCGCATCCGGGGCGACCAGTCCCACGCCCGTCCGGTTGCCGACCGGGCCGCGCGAACTGAAGGCGGCGACCGCGTCGGCCTCGTAGTCGTACGCACCGACGGCGAGGACGCCGGGTGTGCTCGCCGGCACCGCGAGACTCCCGGCGGCCGTCCGATAGCGCAGGTCGCGGGTGGCGAACAGTTCCAGCCGGTTCGGACGCGAGACGTTCGCCCGCTCGATGGCGAGGTAGTAGCGGCCCCGGGGAACGGTCGCCGCGAGGTACGCGGCCGAGTTGTTGCCCTCGGGGCCCGCCGACGCGACGACGCGCTGTCCGCGAGGGCCATCCCGGTACAGGTAGAGTTCGTACTCGGCCGTCGTGGCGTTTGAGCCGACCGCCGACCACTGGAGGCTGGCGCGGACGCGCCCGGCGAACACTCTCCCCCCAGCCAGGGGGTTCGCCTCGCTTCCAGAACCGAACGTGACCCAGCGTCGTTCGCTAGCTCCGGAGGTGCCCGTCCAGTGGCGCTGGGCGTAGTTGCCCGCCGAAGTGATGAAGAGCACGTCCTCAGAGGCGTTGCGTGCGACGGCCGACAGCGCCGCCGTGTCGGCGCCGCCGTCGTCGAAGTAACTCCCGGCGTCGACGATGATGTCGGCCCCCGATGCCCGGAGCCACGTCACCGCCTCGCGGTACTCCGTCACGGAGGTCATATCCCCGACGGCGGCGACGTGGAGGTCCGCGCCGGGAGCCGTGTCGGCGACGACGCTCGCGACGGCGGTGCCGTGGTCGGAACCGCCGGGCTGTCCGAACGAGCGATAGGCCGCGACGTGACCCGCGAGTTCGGGATCTGAGAGACGAAAGCCCCCGCCGATGATGCCGACTGTGACGTTCTCGCCCGTCAGATTGCGCGCGTGGAGGTGGTCGGCACCGATACGAGCGACGCCCTGGGCGACCCGTCCGTCGGGTGCCGAGTACTGCTGTCGCATCCGGACCACCTCGACCGCGGGGTTCGACGAGAGCTCACGAACGGCCGAGAGCGGCACGTATCCCTGCACGTGGTGGACACCGTTCTGGACGTAGCGGCGCCGCCGGAGTTCGAAAGCGGCAGTCGACAGTGAGGTCTCGCCGCGGAGTTCGACGGTCACCAGCACCCGCTTGTCGATCGGGTCGAACGCGGGGCGGTCGCGGAACAGCCGCTCCAGCTGGTTGCTCGTCCCGGGACTGTCGCCGACGTGGTCCATCTCGGGCGGGCCAGAGGCCACCGAGAAGACCGGAACCAGCGGCGCCGCCAGCAACACGGCGGCGAACGCCAGTCGGAGAGCAGTCCCACGGTTCATATCTCAGCCGTACCAGGGTGACGGATCGAACAAAAGGATTTGCCCCGCTATGTGGTGGGTCGCCACCGAGACAGCAACAGGACCAGTCCCACGACGAGGAGGCCGCCGGCGAGGAAGACGACGCCGACCGGGAACGCGAGCGGAGCGCCGCCACCGAGGCCTTCGCCGATACGGGGGAGTTCGCCGCTCGCCGCGGTGCCGACGCTGGGCACGACGAGCCATTGAACGAGCAGGCTCACGAGCGCCAGCACGACCACGACGGGGAGGATGTTGCGGAGCGACTCGAGCAGCCCGCCGTCGTGTTCCCGACTGCCGACGAAGACGACCGTCGGGTCGCTGGCAGGCGCGTAGACGTTCATCTCGCGCCCCTTCGACGAGTAGCGCGTCTCTCGTACCTCGACCAGTTCTGCGTCTTGGAGGCTGTTCAGGTGATGACGGGCGTTCTGGAGGGAGGTGTCCACCCGGTCTGCAATCTCGGAGGCGGTCGCTGGCTCCTCGTGGAGGGCCGTGAGCACAGATCGCGCGGTGTCGGAGGCGAGCGAAGAGAGCAGGTCCCCGGCCTCGTCGGAGTCGAGCCAGAGCGTCTGGAGGTCCTCGTCGTCCCCACGCCCGTCCGACTCGCTTTCGATATCCCCCGACGCGGCGTCGGGATCGGAGGACAGCGATTCGGACATTAGCGGGTGTTGCTTCCCCGCGCGTTTAAAGTTTGAGGATATCCACACCCGAAAAACCACTCGCCGTCACCCGAAATGTCAGAATATCGTCCGTTGATGTATCCGTACGTACATCACTAGTCAGATTCATTCCGAAATCAACAAATTAAATCCGGCGGGATCGGACGGTGCAAGATTTGCCGCCCGGGGACGCGCCCGGTCAGTTCTCGGCCGCCAGTTCCTCCCTGAGGAGTTCGTTGACCGTGGCGGGGTCGGCGCTCCCACCGGTCGCCTGCATCACCTGACCGACGAGGAAGTTGAGCGCTCCTTCCTCGCCGTCGTGGTAGTCCGCTACCGCGTCGGGATTCTCCTCGATAGCCGTGCGGACCGCGGCCGCCACCTCGTCGTCGCCAGTCTTACCCAGTCCCTCGCGCTCGACGATCTCGTCGGGCGCGGTGCCCTCGTCGAGCATCCCGCGAAGGACCGTCTCGCGGGCGTTCTTCGCGGTGATCTTGTCGGTCGCGACGAGTTCGACGAGGCGCTTGACCTCGTCCAGCCGGCCCTCGATGTCCGTGACGTGCATGTCGCGGTAGTTGAGTTCGCCCAGCAGTTCGTCGGCGACCCACGTCGCCGCCAGGTCCGGATCGAACGCCTCGGCGACCTCCTCGAAGAAGTCGGCCACCTGCTTCGTCGAGGTGAGTTTGTCCGCGGCCTCCCGGGAGAGCCCGTACTCCTCGCGGAACCGCTCGCGCCGGGCTGCCGGCAGTTCGGGGATGGCGATGCGCTCTTTCCAGTCCGAGACGCGCAGCGGCGGTAGGTCGGCCTCGCGGAAGTAGCGGTAGTCCTTCTCCTCCTCCTTCGTCCGCATCGAGAGCGTGACGCCCTTCGACTCGTCCCAGTGGCGCGTCTCCTGTTCGACGTCGGCGCCGCGCTGGATGGCGTTTTTCTGTCGGGACTGCTCGTAGGCCAGCGCCTTCTCCGCGCCCTTGTGGCTGGAGATGTTCTTGACCTCCGTGCGGTTCGCGTCCTCCAGCGTGGCCTCGTCAATGGTGCCGCCCTCGCCCACCTCGTCGGCGTCGACCATCGAGAGGTTGGCGTCCACGCGCAGGGAGCCGTCGCGGGTCGCGTCGAAGACGCCGAGGTACTCGAGCACCTCCTCCAGTTTCGCGAGGAACGCCCGGACCTCGCCCGGCGACCGGAAGTCCGGTTCGGTGACGATCTCCATCAGCGGCGTGCCCGCGCGGTTGTAATCGACGAGCGTGTAGTCGGCGGTGTCGATGCTGCCGCCGACGTGCTGGAGACTGCCGGGGTCCTCCTCTAGGTGTGCCCGGCGGATGGCGACCGAGCGGTCCTCACCCTCGACCGAGAACTCCAGTTCGCCGTCCTGGCAGACGGGTGCGTCGTACTGGGTGATCTGGAAGTTCTTCGGCAGGTCGGGGTAATAGTAGTTCTTCCGGTGGAACCGGGTCTCCTCGGGAATGTCGGCGTCGATGGCCTTCCCCACCTTCACGGCGGCCTCGACGGCGCCCTCGTTCAGCACCGGCAGAGCGCCCGGCAGCCCCAGGCAGACCGGGCACGTCCGGGTGTTGGGCTCCTCGTCCTCGGCGGGCTCGGTCGAACATCCGCAGAAGATCTTCGTGTCCGTCTCGAGTTGGACGTGGACCTCCAGCCCGATGACGGTGGCGAGGTCGCGCGATTGCGCGGTCTGTGCGGTCATTACGACGTGTTGAGGCGGGTAGGCGCTTTAGCCTGACGGACACGAGCTTTTTCGGCTCGGGCTCTCTTCGCTCGCCAACGCCGGAGGCGCTGGCTCGCTGCTGGAACCACTCGCGGCAAAAAACGTTCACAGAAATGCCGGCCTCCGTCCACTCCGCTCACTCCGGCCGGAGAGCCGCGCTCGCTACGCTCACGTGTATGCAGGTAAGGGTCACAGTAGAATATGTCAGAAATGGAATACAGACTGGCTGGCACGCTGAACTCAGAGCGCACGTTCAGCACCACACTAAATTATCATACGTCATATAGTATCGAGACGGCTCCTGACTTAGCCGTCTATCATCCCGTGCGCTGGACTTTTCACTCTGACCTCTGAAATTGTAACGGTCGGTACACACTCATGGCTCTACCCAGCGAGGTAATTCGTGTCCTCCACGTCGATGATGAACCCGACTTCGCGGACATGGCCGCGGCCTTTGTCGGACGTGAAGACGACAGGTTCGACACCGAAACCGCGACGAGCGCGAGCGAGGGCTTAGATCGCCTGTCCAGCAACGACTTCGACTGCGTGGTATCTGACTACGATATGCCGGGACAGAATGGTATCGAGTTCCTCGAAGCCGTCCGCGAGGAGCACGGAGACCTCCCGTTCATTCTCTATACAGGCAAGGGGAGCGAGGAAGTCGCCAGTGATGCGATCTCGGCGGGCGTCACAGACTATCTTCAAAAGGAGAGTGGTACCGGTCAGTATCCCGTGCTCGCAAACCGCATCAGAAACGCCGTCGAAAAATCCCGCGCCCAGACTGAACTGGCGGACAGAGAGAAACGACTCAATCTGTTTTTCGAGGAGTCTCCGATGGGAGTCGTCGAGTGGGACGAGAACT
>JBDGSA010000037.1:0-11790 GCA_042217755.1 Haloglomus sp.
CCGACTTCGCGGTCCTGCGCTCGGACGGCGTCCGCCTGGACATCCCCGAGATGGTCTCCGAACTGACGGAGGAGCTCCCCGGCGCGGGCGTCAGCGGCGGCGGCCACCTCGTCGTCGGTTCGATCAAGTTCGTCCCCGGCAAGCGCGAGGCCGTTCTCGACGCGCTGGTCGAGAAGATGGCCGACGCCGAACTCGACGAGGCGCTCCGGAGTACGCTGGTCCGCGACGACTGAACCGGCCGTCGGACCGCCCGCTCCGGGGCCAGTCTGGACTGGCGTGTCAGCAAGACCGATATGTCCCTGCTGGCGTCGAGCCAACAGCACTGACAGCTGAGGATCGGTGCTGATAGTCGAGTGAACAGCGCCGAGAGTCGCCATGCGGATTTCTGCTAGCTACCACCAGTATAGATATATCATACCTGAAATTATTACAAAATGCAACTTAATTCGATTATAGGGCTGTTTATGAAATTATGCGGTTCGGACGACGGACCGCCCCACGTCGCGGCAACCACCGCGGCAGAGGTCAGGCCGCCTCCAGTATGAGGTCGGCCGCCCGTTCGGCCACCATCATCGTCGGTCCGTAGGTGTTCACCCGAGGGATGGTCGGCAGCACGGACGCGTCGACGACCCGCAGCCCCTCGACCCCGTGGACCCGGCACTCGGCGTCGACGACCGCGCCATCGTCGGGGTCGACTCCCATTCGGCAGGTGCCGGCGAGGTGGTAGTACGACCCGGCGTGCTGACGGACGTGCTCGCGGATGCCGTCCTCGTCTGTCGTCTCGGGGAAGTTGCGACCGTCGTAGACCTCGGCGAGCGGCTCCGCCGCGGCGATCTCCTGGGCCTTCTCGACACCCCGAACCAGCGCCTCGACGTCCTCGTCGGCAGTCAGGTAGCCCGGGTCTATCACCGGGTCGTCGTCCGGGTCGTCGGAGCGGAGTCGGACCCGGCCGCGACTCTCCGGCGCGACGAGACCCACGCCGACGGTGAAGCCGCTCCAGCTGTACTCGGCGAGGTCGCCCCCCTCGATGGTTGCCGGGATGAGCATGAACTGGATATCCGGCGCGTCCAGCCCCTCGCGGGAGCGCCAGTACCCGACCGCTTCGGTCCCGTTGGAGGTGAGCGGGCCGCGCTTCAGGAGGAGGTACTTCGCCACGTTCCACAGCGACTCGGCATCGTCGTACGTGTCGGTCGTGGCCCGGTAGTTCGTGTAGACCAGCGCGTGGTCCTGGAGGTTCTCGCCGACCGGAAGATCTGCACGGACATCGATGCCGTGCTCGCGCAGGTGGGCGGCGGGGCCGAGCCCGGAGAGGAGCAGCAGCCGCGGGGAGTTGATGGCCCCGGCAGCGACGATCACCTCCTCGCTGGCCGTCGCCTCCCTCGTGACCCCGTCCTGGACGTACAGCACGCCGGTGGCCCGGGCTCCGTCGAAGCGGAGTCGTCGGACCTCGGCACCGGTCTCGGCGGTCAGCGAGTCTCGGTCGAGCACCGGCTTCAGGTACGCGTCCGCGGCGCTGTAGCGCTCGCCGCCCTTCTGGATGACGTCGCAGTAGCCCACTCCCTCGGCGTCGCGGGCAACGCTCTCGGCGCGGTTGAGACCCGTCGCGGCGGCCGCCTCGACCAGCGCCGATGTGACGGGGTGTGGATCGGTCACCGGGTCGAGGTGCTGAGGGCCACCCGAGCCGAGGGGGCCGCTCTCGGCGTCCTCCAACCGGCCGTAGTACGCGGCGACCGAGTCGGGGCCCCAGCCGTCGTCCGTCGCCGCGGCCCAGCCCGCGAAATCGGCCGCGTGACCGCGGAAGTACATCTGCGCGTTGATGGAACTGGACCCGCCGAGCGTCCGGCCCTGCGGGAGCGTGACGCGTCGCCCACCGAGCGCGTCCTGCGGTGTCGTCTGGAAGTCCCAGTCCACCTCCGTCCCGAGGAGATCGACGTGCGCGATGGGGATCGAGATCTCGCGCTTCTCGTCCGGCCCGCCCGCTTCCAGAAGCAGGACGTCGTTGCCCGCACTCAGCCGGTTCGCCAGGACACAGCCGGCCGACCCCGCCCCCACGACGACGTAGTCGTACCTCGTCATGAGGAGAGTGTCTCACGCTGCCAATAAAAAACCGCGTCCGCGAGTCCGAGACGGCGCGGCTACAGGTAGCCTTCCTCGGCGAGCCGCTCGACCCCCTCGCGCAGTCGCTCCTCGCTCGCCGCATACGAGAGCCGCGCGTAGCCGGGCGTGCCGAAGGCGCTCCCCGGTACGGTCGCCACGTGGGCGTCCTCGATAGCGCCTTCACACCAGGACTGGTCGTTCTCTGGGACCGGGAGCATCATGTAGAATGCCCCGTCCGGGACGGCCACGTCCTTGCCGTGGTCGGCGAACAGGTCGAGGAGCATGTCGCGGCGCTCGCGGAAGGCGTCGCGCATCTCCGTCACCGCGTCGTCGGTGTTCCGGAGCGCCTCGACGCCGGCGTGCTGGACGAAATGGGTCGCACAGGTCACGGAGTGCGAGTGGAGCTTTCCAGCCTGGTCGACGAGGTCCGCCGGCGCGGCGAAGTAGCCCAGCCGCCAGCCCGTCATCGAGTAGGCCTTCGAGAAGCCGTTGAGAGTAATGGTGCGGTCGCCCATCCCCTCCAGCGACCCCAGCGAAGTCGGGGAGACGCCGTAGGTGACCTCCTTGTAGATCTCGTCGGAGATGACCGCGACGTCGTGCTCGACCGCGAGGTCGCGTACGCCCTCGAGTGCTGCGTCACTGTAGACCGCGCCCGTCGGATTGTTCGGCGAGTTGACGACGAGCAGTTCCGTCTCGTCGGAGACGGTTTCGGCGAGGTCGTCGAGCACGGGCTCGAGCTGGAAGCCGTGACCCGAGGTGTCGACGCGGGAGATACTGCCTCCGGCGAGTTTCGCCATCGCCTCGTAGCTGACCCAGGCCGGGTCCAGGAGGACGACCTCGTCTCCGCCGTCGATGAGGGTCTGGAAGATCTCGTAGAGCGCCTGCTTTCCGCCTGGCGTGACGATGATCTCGTCGGTCGTGTGGTCGAGGCCGTCGCTCGCGAGCTTGTCGACGATTGCCTCCTTCAGTTCCGGAATACCGTCCGAGGGCGCGTAGCCCGTGTGTCCGGCGTCCATCGCGTCCTTGCCGGCCTGGACGATGTTCTCGGGAGTCGGGAAGTCGGGCTCGCCGACGGAGAGGTCGATGACGTCGACGCCGTCGGCCTCCAGTTCCGCCGAGAGATTGCTGATGGCGATGGTGGCGGAGGGCTCTACGCGCGTGACGCGCTCGGCGAAGTCGAGGTTCATGCCTCCACCCCCGCGTCGGCGTCGTACGATTCCAGATCGGCACCCGGGTCGGGGAGGCCAGCGACGAGGTCGAGTGCGGCGTCGACGGCGTCGGCGCCGACGTGAACGCGCTCTGTGGCCTCTGCTGCCGACTGACCGGGCCCCGTCACGCCGAGCGTGACCGGCGTGTCCCGCTCGAGCGCGATGTCCGACAGTTTCGGCGCGACGGCGTGCCCGATGACCTGATCGTGATCCGTGTCGCCGGTGACGATGGCGCCGAGTACCGCGACGGCGTCGATTTCCGGGCGCCGCGCAAGCCGGTCGGCGGCGAGCGGCGCATCGTACGACCCTGGGACGGGAACCTCGGCGACGACTTCGGCGTCGCGCGCGGCCGCAGCCTCGCGAGCTCGCTCGGCCATTTCGTGGGTGACTGGTCGCTCCTTGTTGAACTGAGCGACCACCAGTCCGAGTGCTACCATATCTGGTCGCAAGTGGACGCGTCCCATAGAACTGCCGCTTCGAACGGACCCGTGGACCCGCATACGGACCGCGCCGGCGACGCCCAACCGCCGATGTGAGCCTTTTAACCGGGTCGCCGGAGTAGCGACCGATAATCGATGGTCGGCACCGCGACGCTGGTGACGCTCGTGATCGCGAGCCTTGCGAGTCTCTTCATGGCGTGGTCCATCGGCGCCGGGTCCTCTGGCTCGACCCCGTTTGCCCCCGCGGTCGGCGCGAACGCCATCAGCGTGATGCGTGCTGGGTTCGTCGTCGGCATCCTCGGGTTGCTCGGCGCCGTCCTGCAGGGAGCGAATGTCACCGAGGCCGTGGGGAAAGAACTCGTCGTCGGCGTCACGCTGTCGCCGGTCGCCGCGACCGTGGGGCTCCTGGTTGCGGCGACGCTCGTCGCCATCGGCGTCTTCGCCGGCTACCCCATCGCGACGGCGTTCACGGTCACGGGCGCCGTCGTCGGCGCCGGCCTCTCGATGGGAGGTGCACCCGCCTGGAACAAGTACCAGGAGATCGCCACGCTGTGGGTGCTCGTCCCGTTCGTCGGCGGCGGCATCGCCTACGGGACGGCCGTGATGCTCCGCGACGACCGTGTCCCCGAGCGAGTCGCAGTCCCGCTGCTGGCGGCCCTGGTCGGACTCATCCTCGCCAACGTCGGGTTCGTGCTGCTTGGCCCGGCCGGCGAGGCCGCTTCCATCGCCGAGACCATCGCGGACGCGTTCTCGGGACCGCCGCTCGCCACCCGAGCTGCCGTCTCGCTCGTCCTCGCGGCGGCTATCGCGTTCGTCCTCTGGCGCGACCTCGTCCGCGACGAGGCGGCCGGCCAGCGCCACTTCCTGCTCGCGATGGGCGGCCTCGTCGCGTTCTCGGCGGGCGGCTCGCAGGTCGGCCTCGCGCTCGGGCCGCTGCTCCCGCTCCTGGACGAGACCTCGCTCGCGCTTCCGCTCCCGGGGCTGCTGCTGGCCGGCGGCCTCGGCCTCCTGGCCGGCTCGTGGACCGGCGCGCCGCGGATGATCAAGGCGCTCAGTCAGGACTACTCCGCACTCGGCCCGCGCCGCTCCATCGCCGCGCTCATCCCGTCGTTCGCCATCGCGCAGACCGCGGTCTTTTTCGGTATCCCCGTCTCGTTCAACGAAATCATCGTCTCGGCCATCGTCGGCTCGGGCTACGCCGCGGGCGGCGCTGGCGTCAGCCGGGAGAAGATGGTGAAGACGGTGCTGGCCTGGGCCGGGTCGCTGGTGCTGGCGTTCCTCGCGAGTTACGGCGCGTTCCTGGCCGTCGATGCCGCGCTCTGATTATCCCGGTGCTCACCCCGCGACGGCCGAGACAGCGATGGTGCTGCCAGTGGCGAGCCGTCCGGCGGGCCACCTATATTCGCCGTAAACGTGTTATTCGGCCGTCACTTCGTCGGTCTCGGCTTCTGACGTCTCGTCGTAGCTCTCGGTGACGGTGATGCGGGCCTTCATGATGCGGGTGTTCTCGACTTCCTCTACGCGGATATCGATGCCGTTGTAGGTGATGACCTCTCCTTCCTCGACGAGGCGGCCGGCGCGGTTGAAGATAAAGCCCGCGATGGTCTCGAACTCCTCGCCCTCGGGGAGTTCGACGTCGAGGGCTTCGTTTACCTCCTCGATGTTGAGCTCTCCCCGGACGAGCGCGGTGTTCTCGTCGAGGAAGTCGATCGGTTCCTCCTCCTCGCCCTCGAGGATCTCACCGACGATCTCCTCGGTGAGGTCCTCCATCGTCACGAGGCCCTCGGTGGTTCCGAACTCGTCGATGACGATGACCATGTGCATCCGGTTCTGGCGCATCTCCGCCAGCAGCTCGTCGACGTTCTTCGACTCGGGAACGTGCAGGGTGGGCTCGATGAGCGACTCCAGCGTGAGTTCGGTGGTCTCCTCCTCGCCGTAGTTCAGGTCGCGGACGAGGTCGCGAACGTGGACGACGCCGATGATATTGTCGAGCGATCCCTCGTAGACGGGGACGCGGGCGTGGCCGGACTGGACGGCGGTCTCGAGGGCCTCCTCGATGGAGGACTGCTTCGAGACGGCGGTCATGTCGAGCCGCGGCGTCATCACCTCCTTGGCGATGGTGTTGTTGAAGCGAAAGACGCGCTGGAGCAGGTCGCGCTCGTCCTCCTCGATGACGCCCTCGCGCTCGCCGGTTTCGATGATGTCACGAATCTCGTCGCGCGTGACATACGAGGTCTCGATGGCCGACCGGCCGCCGGTCACCTTGTTGACGACGCGCGTGAGGTAATCGAAGGTGACGACCAGCGGGAGGAGGACCAGCTCGGCGAGCTGGAGTGGTCGGGAGATCCGCAGCGCCCACGATTCGGTGTTCTCGACGGCGTAGGACTTGGGCGCGCTCTCGCCGAACAGGAGGACGAGCGCCGTGATGCCGAAGGTCGCGGCGGCCACGGCGGCTCCCTGCGAGAGATAGAGCGCGAACAGCCCCGTCGCGATGGACGACATCGCGATGTTGACGATGTTGTTGCCGACGAGGATGGTGACCAGCAGCCGGTGGGGGTCGGACTTGAGTTCGGCCATCGCCTCGGCGCCGGGGACCTCGTCCTCGACGAGCGACTCGACGCGGTGGGGCGCCAGTGAGAACATCGCGATCTCCGATGAAGAGAAGAAGGCCGAGAGGCCGATGAGGACGAGTATCGTCAGGAGGCCGAGGACAGTCAGGGTCGCGTCACCGACAGTCGGAATGACGGGAAGCGTCTGGAGGGGGGTGCCGTTGCTGACGGCCGAATCCGCGAGCAGCGGGCTGAACAGGCGTATCCCCATTGGAACGGTCTTTTTTGCCCCGCCACGGGATTAAGGGTTTGCCATCTCGAACTGTCGGCCCGGGACTACTCGAGCCGCGGTGCGTCGTGTCGAATCCGGCCGAGCGCGGTGCGTCGTGTCGAATCCGGCCGAACTGCGACGAACAGGTGGATGGAGGCGATGTTCGTGCGTGCCGTCCTTCCGCGGGCGATACGCTTACCGGGCAGTCGCGCGTACGGGCCCGTATGACCGATCCGACCATCACGCTGTATCGACTGCAGGCGTGCCCGTTCTGTGAACGCGTCGTCCGGAAACTGGACGACCTCGGGCTCGAGTATCACTCCCGGTTCGTGGAGGCGCGCCACTCTCGCCGCGACGTGGTCAAGCGGCTGACTGGCGCGCGGACGGTGCCCGCCATCGTCGACGAGGAGACCGGCGTGACGATGTCCGAGTCGGCGAACATCGTCGAGTACCTCGACGGGACCTACGGCGACGGCGAGGACGAGTCGCCGGTTCACGTCACCGCCAGCGCGGCCGGCGACGGCGGGGAGGACGAAGCCGATTCCGAGGAGGCCGACGAACCGGAGGTGGAGGCCTGATGGAACTGGGATTCGAGGTCTCCGAGCTCCCGCCCGTGAATCCGCTCGGCGAGGGAGAGACGGCGCCCGATTTCACCCGCCCGCTCGTCAACGACGAGTTCTGGGAGGACGCCTCGCTGTCGGACCTGATCGACGCGTCGCCGGTCGTCCTCGTCTTCCACCAGATGGCCGGCGACTTCCCGCCGACCTACATCTTCCAGCGGATCCGCGACGACGAGTGGTCCGACTGGGACGCCGAGATCGTCGGCGTCTCCATCTCCTCGCCGTACGAGCTGAAGGGGTTCATCCGGGAGTGGCGCGACTTCGAGCAGTTCCGGTTCTTCTCGGACCCGTCGGCCGAGGTCGCCGAGAAGTTCGGGGTCGCGACCGACGTCGACGGGATGAGTGGCATCCGCGAGCCGCGACCGGCGGTATTCGTCGTCGATGAGGACCGAACCGTCAGGTATGCGTGGGCCGCCGAGGAGAACCCCGAGTTCCCCCCGTACGACGAGGTCGAGGCGGCCGTCCAGGACCGGTAGCACGTCGGCCGTGTCAGTTTCCGACGACGCCATAGAGCGCGCCGCCGCTCGAATCCGCGACGGCGGACTCGCGGTGTATCCGACGGAGACCGTGTACGGCCTCGGCGCGGACGCGACCGACCCCGACGCGGTCGAGCGCGTCTTTGCGGCAAAGGGCCGGGACCGAGAGAAGCCGATCTCGATGGCCGTTCCGGACCTCGACGCGGCGGCGCCGTACGTCTCGCTCTCGGCCCGCGAGCGCGCGTTCGCTCGCGAGTTCCTCCCGGGCCCCGTGACGCTCGTCGTCGCGCGAACGGACCGCGTCCCCGACGCGCTGGTTGCCGGCGGTGACCGCGTCGGCCTCCGCGTCCCGGACCACGACGTGGCACGGCGACTCGCGGCAGCCACAGAGCGGCCGGTGACGAGCACGAGTGCGAACCTGAGCGGTCAGCCGAGCGCCCGCACCGTGGCCGACCTCCCGCCCGAAATCCGGGAGCGTGCCGTGGTGCTGGACGGCGGCGAGACGCCCGGCGGCGGCAGCACCGTCGTCGACGTGACAGCCCGAACGATCCACCGCCGCGGGGCCGCCGCCGAGGCAGTCGAGGCGTGGCTCGCGGATCGGGATTGACGCTTCCGGCGCTCGTCAGCCGCCGAGTAGCGGTTCGTCAGCCGCCGAGCAGCGACCGGAACGTCCGCGTTCTGGTGCCACACTCCGCCCGGTAGTCACAACTCGCACAGCGGTCGTCGTTCGTCAGTCGCGGCGGCGGGCCGTCCATCGACCGCGCGATTCGGAGCGCGCGGCGGTACGCGGCCGTTCGGCGCGTCCCGAGGGCGATGCGTCGTATCACGCCGTGTGCCGGATACTCCACGTAAGCCCGCTCGATGCCGATCTCGCGCTCCCACGAGAGCGCCTTCGCGGCGGCGACCGCGCGGACGCTATCGGGCTCCCACACGCCGCGTTCGGGCGGCTCACCGGCGCTGACGACCGAAACGGTCGGAGCGTCTGTCAGGGTCTCCTCGGTCAGTACCTTGTGGGCGATGCCGCGCGCGTCCCGTCCCTCGAGCAGCACCTCCCGACCCGCGGGGTCCACAAGCGACGGCCACGCGTCGAGTCGTTCCTTCGCCCCCGAGAGCCGGGCGCGGAGCTGCGTCGGCGTCGCGTCGATCGGCTCCGCGCCGAGGTCGTGTCCCGGGTCGAGCAGTTCCTCGTACCGGAAGGCGAGCGCCCGTCGCGCCGCGGCCGAGTCGGGAACTTCGTGGTCCGCGTGCTTGCGCCGGTAGTAGAGCTGGCGGGGACAGTACGCCGCCGTCGCGAGGTCGGAGAACGCCTGCATCGGGGGGGACTGGCCGCGGCTTCCGATTTCAATTCTCGGACGCGGTGTCGGCGTATTCGGACGGCGGGCGGTCGGCGGGCGACGGACGGTAAGCTGACAGGCGATAGGCGGGCAACGGGCGGTAGGCGGGCAGCGGGCGGAACGCCTTTGACTGTCAGCCGCTGAGACCGAAACGTGCGCGACGCGGCAGAGAACTCGGGAGCGCTGGAAGGGCAGTGCGAGTCCCGCGAACCACCGTTCCGTGTCGAGGTCCACGACGGCTGTGAGGCCGTGGTGGAGTTCGATCCGTCACTGACGTTCGAGTGCGTCGACGACTGCACCTGGTGTTGCCACCACGGGGTGCTCCTCTACGAAAAGGACCTGCTGGAACTCGCCGCCCGCGAGTCGATCAACGAGGCCGTGACACAGACCCGGGGGCGCGATTTCGTCCGCCGAGAGCAGAAATCCCGCGACGACCACGTCGACGTGGACGGTGCGGCCTGTTACTTCCTGCGCGAGGACGGCCTCTGTGCGCTCCACGACGAGCACGACTGGAAGCCCGCACGCTGTTCGGTGTTCCCGCTCGAGGTCCACGTCGAGAACGGCGACATCCACGTCACCGTCAGAGACAGCGCCCACGAACACTGCGACGGGCTGAACGTGAGTGAGCGCCGGGTCGTCGACAACCTCGACGCGTTCCTGCCGGAACTGCTCTGGGAACTGGACGACCCGACGACCGAGGTCGAACTGTAGCCAGCTACTCCGTCGCGGCCCGGTAGTAGGTCCGCTTGCCGTCTGGCGTCTCGATGGTCTTCGACTCGACGCGCCCCTCGGCCTCCAGCTCCTGTAGCGCCTCGCGGATGTTGCCCGACCGCCGGAAGACGGTCCGATTGACGCGGCTGAGGAACCGCTCGAACATCCCGCCCTCGTCGGGCGCGTCCGGGCTGATTCCGTCGGGGTCCTCGCCGGTGACGGCATCCCCGGCGACCTCGCGGGCGTACACCTTCGCCAGTTCGTCGGCCGTGTACGCGCGGTTGGCATTCAGTTCGAGGTACTCCAGTAACTTCTCCTTCACGTGGCCGTCCTCGCCGCCGCGGTCCGTTCGGCCGATCTCCCACTCGTCGGCGTCGATGGGCATACCGGGACGTTTTCGCCTGACGGATTTATTTTTCTGGGGAGACGGCTCCCGTTCTCTGCCCCCCGGGGTCGCGACCGGGCTACGCGTACCGGTCCTCGGCCCAGGGGTCCGCCGTGACCGAGTAGCCTCGCTGCTCCCAGTAGCCGCGCTCTGGTTCGGCGAGGAACTCGACGCCGGTCACCCACTTCGCGCCCTTGTAGGCGTAGCGGTGCGGGGTCACGACCCGGAGCGGCCCGCCGTGGTCGGCCGGAAGTGGTTCGCCGTCGAGCGCCCAGGTGAACAGAGTCTCGCGGCGGTTGCAGGCCTCGAGCGGGAGGTCGGTCCGGTAGCCGTCCGCGGCGTGGAACATGACGTGAACGGCGTCGTCCCGGACGCCGACAGCCGCGGCGAGGTCCGGGAACGGGACACCGGTGAACGCACAGTCGAACTTCGACCAGCCGGTGACGCAGTGGAAGTCCTGTCGCTGCGTCTCGCTCGGCAGGTCACGGAATTCGTCGAACGAGAACGTCCGGGGCTCCTCGACGGCGCCCCAGACCTCGACCGTCGGCTCCGACACCGACGGGGTGCCAGACTTCGACAGCACGGGGAAGGCGCTCGTCTTGCGCTGGCCCGGCGGGAGCCGCTCCTCCCCGAACTCGCGGTAGAGGTCCGTGACGTCCACGATTTCGCCCATGAACCGACTCGGTGGCCGATCCCTGTAGGCCTGACGTTTGTCGCGTCGTATCTATCAACGAAAATTCAAGTTCTTTCGGAATGGAAAAACATCCCCGCACTCTGCAAGCGAAACTTCGTGCTACGCCGCACGGCTTTGTCGGAACCGGTACCGTCCCCGCCAGCTTTAAATCCCCGTCTGTCGAATCTCCAGGCAACCAGATGCCGAAGGTACAAATCACCGTTCCTGAACACCTGGAGATGCAGATCGCCCAGCTCGTCGAGCGGGGGGAGTTCGTCAACCGCGAGGAGGCCATCGAGGACCTTCTCTCGACCGGAATCCGGGCTTACAAGACCAGTGGCCCGATGGACGACGAGGACGCCGGCTTCGAGGACGACGGAATGATGGGTCACGAGGACGAGTACGTCTTCTGAGGCCACAGATTGGCCGAACCGACGCCCGAATCCTCTCTGCGCCCACGTACCGACAGCGTGTGGTATCTCACCGCGCGCAACTGTTATGTCGGCGTACCGGCAACACGTCTCTATGCACAAGGACGAACTGCTGGAGCTCCACGAGCAGATGGTATCGATTATGGAGACGTTCGACGAGATGGACGACGTCGACTCGAGCGTCTTCGACGAGTACCGCGGACTCGACGTCACCCCGAACGATGTCCACAAGTCGAAGTCCGAACACAAGCACGCCGTCTTCGTCCTCGGCAACGCACTCGCGAAGGTGATGAGCGAGGACGAGTTCTCCGACGCCGGACGCATCGGCAAGCGGATGAAAGAGCTCGCCGACGACGCAGAGCGGAAACTCTAATCTTGTCAGTATAACTCCGATATAATCGATAAAACGTACTTTTCTCAAAAAATCTGGAGGTTATACAGAAATTTCTCCGTGGAGACGTATCCAGCGCGGGGGATATTCGATGGCTCCGGCCCGGATCGTAGACCGGGAGGGCCCGTTCGCCGTTCTCGATCAGGTGTTCGTCCTCGGTCGGGCGTTCGTCCTCGGTCGGGTGTTCGTCCTCGGTCGGGTGTT
>JBDGSA010000025.1:0-7924 GCA_042217755.1 Haloglomus sp.
TGCCGGAGGCGTGGCCGGCGACGTTGACGGCGACGCGCTCGGCGCGGAGGGTGGCTCTCGCGGAGCCCTCGGTCCGCAGGACGACCTCCCCGGAGTCGACGCGCGAGCCGGCGTCCAGCCGCTCGGACACGGTCACGCCGAGGTAGTCGAAGACGGCCTCGGCGGCCGCGAGGCCGGCGGCGACGCCCGGCTCTGTCGCGACGAGCCGCCCCGTCGTCTCGCCGGGAACGTCGTTGGTCACGTCGTGGTGCCCGAGGTCCTCGGCCAGCCAGCGGTCGATGCGCTCGGACCCGAGCATCGTCAGTCCCCGTCGGCTTCGGCGCCCGCTTCGATTCCGGCGGCCGCCGACGGTTCGAGGTAGTGACAGCCCTTCGACTCGGGGTTCTCGCTGGCGGCGCGGGTGACGAGCAGCGCGACCACCGACGCCGACCGGAGTTCGTAGAGGCTCCGGCTGGTCCGGGTGCGGACGTAGGCGTCGACCTCGCCCTTCAGCCGCCGCAGGACGGCCTGTGCCCGGTCGAGGTCGTCGCGGTCGCGCGAGAGTCCGACGTGCTCGCCCATCACGCGGCGCAGGCGGACGAACTTGTCGCGGGCGAAGTTGTCCGGGAGCGCCGGGTCGCGGTCGAGTAGTTCGGGCGCCTCCACGGCCGCTCCGGCGCCGGCCTCGGCGGCCGTCTCGCCGGCGCGCAGTCCCCAGACGAGCCCTTCCAGCAGCGATGTCGACGCGAGCCGGTTGGCGCCGTGGACGCCCGTGCGCGAGCACTCGCCGACGGCGAACAGGCGGTCGAGCGAGGCCCGGCCGCGGTCGTCGACGGCGATGCCGCCACAGAGGAAGTGCTCGGCCGGCGCGACCGGGATGCCGTCGGTCCAGTCGACGCCGTGCTCCTCGCACTTGTGCGCGAGGTCTGGGAACTCCGCGGCGAAGGAAAGCGGTGAGACGTCGAGTGTGACCTCGCCGGTCGCGTCGATCTCGGTCTGGACCGCCCGCGCGACCACGTCCCGGGGCGCGAGTTCGGCGTCCTCGTGGTAGTCCGGCATGAATCGCTCGCCCTCCCCGTTGTGGAGGAGTGCGCCCTCGCCGCGGACGGCCTCGCTGAGGAGGAAGGTGTCCTCGTCGCTCGCGGCTTCGCCGCTCGCCTCTGGGTCGCTTCGCGACCCTTGCTCTTCTCCGGCGTATGCCGTCGGGTGGAACTGGACGTACTCCATGTCCGCGACGTCAGCGCCGGCGAGCGCGGCCATGGCGATGCCGTCGCCCGTCGACCCCGGCGGGTTCGTCGTACGGGGATACAGGGCGCCGATGCCGCCCGTGGCCAGCACCGTGGCGCCGGCGAAGCAGGGCGCGAACTCGCCGTCGCGCTCGAGGACGGCCCCGTGGACCAGCCCCTCGTGTGTGACGAGTTCGAGCGCCGCGGTGTCCTGCTCGACGGTGACGCCATCGAGGCTCTGCAGGTGGTCCAGCAGGGGCGGCAGGATGTGGCGCCCGGTGGAGGCGTTGACGTGGAGGATGCGCGACTCGCTGTGGGCCGCCTCGCGGGCGTAGGCGAACTCGTCGCCGCCGTCCGTCTCGAGGCCGCCCGTGCCGTCGCTGTCGACCTTCGCTGATTCGGCGACCGTATCGAAGTCGATGTCGAGCGTCTCCAGCAGCACGTCCTCGACGGCCGGAGCGGCGTTCTCGACCAGCGTGTCGACAGCGCCGGGATCGGCCTCGCCGTCGCTGGCCGTCATGATGTCCTCGCGGAACGCCGCCGCGTCCTCGCGGGTGACCGCGATGCCGCCCTGGGCCCACCAGGAGGAGGCGTCCTCGGGTTCGGTGGCTTTCGTCGCGAGCGTCACGTCCGCGCCGTCTCGGGCCGCGGCCAGCGCAGCCGCACAGCCGGCGATGCCCGAGCCGACGACCAGTACGTCGGTTGTGATTCGTTGCATGGTTCAGATTTCGAGCATCCGGTCGAGCGCGAGCTGCGCGAGTTCCTTCTCCTCGGGCGCGACCTCGATGACGTTGCGCTCGCGCCCCGCGACCAGCTCCTCGAGCACCCAGGTCAGGTAGTTCGGGTCGATCTGTCGCATCGCGTTGCAGTCCATGCAGGCGTCCCCACACAGCGGAAGCACCTCCACCTCGGGGTGCCAGCGCGAGAGGTGGTTGGCGAGGTGGATCTCGGTGCCGATGGCCCACTTGTCGCCGGGGGCGGCCTCCGCCACGGTCTGACAGATGGTCGAGGTCGACCCGACGACGTCGGCGGCCTCGACGACCTCGCGCCGGCACTCGGGGTGGACGACGACGTTCACGTCCGGGTGCTCCTCGCGGATCCCCTCGATGTGGTGCTCGCGGAAGCGCTCGTGAACCTGACAGTAGCCGTCCCAGAGGATGATATCCGCCTCAGCGGCCTCCTCGACGCTGACGCCCTCCGGGTCCCACGGGTCCCACTCGACGATGCTGTCCTCCATCCCGAGGCGGTGGGCCGTGTTCTTGCCGAGGTGCTTGTCCGGCAGGAAGAGCACCTTGTCTCCCTCCTCGAAGCCGTACTCGAACGCCTTGTGCGCGTTCGAGGAGGTACAGACCAGCCCGCCCTGCTCGGCGCAGAACGCCTTCAGGTCGGCGTAGCTGTTCATGTACGTGACGGGGACGATGTTCGCGTCGGGCGCGGCGTCGGTGATCTCGGCCCACGCGGCGTCCACCTGCAGGGCCTCGGCCATCCCGGCCATCGGACAGGAGGCCTCCATCGACGGGAGGATGACCGTCTGGTCGTCGTCCGTGATGATGTCGGCGGACTCGGCCATGAAGGTCACCCCGCCGAAGACCACGTAATCGGCGTCGGCGCTGGCGGCCTCCTTGCTGAGCTGGTAGGAATCACCGACGAAATCGGCGTGCTCGACGATCTCTCGGCGCTGGTAGTTGTGCCCCAGGATGACGACGTCGTCGCCGAGTTCGTCCAGCGCGGCCTCGATGCGCGCTGTGCGCTCGGCCTCGTCCAGTTCCCGGTAGGCTGGCGGAAGCTGTTCGAGGTTGTCGTACTTGAAGAGGCTCAGGTCCGTCTCGATGTCCGCTGTTTCCATCTTCGCCACGGGAAGACACCTTGGAAGTACCTGACGTAGTGGTGCCGGCATTGAAAACATTTTCTCTACAAAGTCGATTCATGGAGGAGTTGTCTCGTTGATAGCCGCTATCGGATGAAATTTGTTCCTCAGAAACGTCGATCGTCGAGGAAATGGACGTGTCGCGGTCGTTACGCCCCGTTTCGTCGGTGCGTCGGCGCGCCACCGACGAACGTCGCCGTCACTTCGATGTTCGCGATTGCATCGGGGGCGACGGCCCACGGGGACTCCTCGAGGACCACGAGGTCGGCGTGCTTTCCGGGCTCGACAGTTCCAAAGCGGTCCTCGTCGCGGAGGGCGTAGGCGGCGCCGTGGGTGTACGCCCGGAGCGCTTCGGTCACATCGAGACGCTGCTCGTCGGCGGGCGCGGTGACGGCCTGCTCGACGCCGAACAGCGGCCCGAGCGGCATCGTATCGCTTCCGAACGCGACCGGGACGCCGGCGTCGCGGAGCGCCGCGTACCGGTTCGAGGTGCGCGTCCGCTCGCGGCCGAGTCGGGACTCGTACAGGCCACCGTCGCGCGCCCACTTCAGGAAGTTCGGCTGGACCGACGCGACGGCGCCCACCTCGGCGAGCCGCTCGACGAGGTCGTCGGTCAGCACTTCCGCGTGCTCGACGCGATGCCGACTCCCTGCCGCGTCGACGTCGGCGTACGCGTCCAGTGTGGCCGCGATGGCCTCGTCGCCGATGGCGTGTGCACAGAACTGTAACCCGAGCGCGTCCGCGCGTTCGACGTACTCGCGCAGCGTCCCAGGCGGCACAACCCACTCGCCGCGTGGGTCCGCGTCTCCGTTCTCCACGTTCTCGCCGCCCGCGTCCTCGGCGTCGTCGTACGGTTCGGAAAGCCGGGCTGTGCGAGCCCCGAGCGAGCCGTCGGTGTAGGACTTCACGGCGCCCACCCGAACCATGTCGTCGCCGTCGCCGGTCCGCAGGCCCACCTCCTCGAGCGCGTCGAGGAAGTCCGTCCAGTAGTTGAGGCGCACCCGGAGCCCGAGTTCCTCGTCGCGTGCGAGGTCGCGGTAGGCGCGCGGGACGCGGCGATCTCTGACCATGTCTCCGACGGCGGTGATGCCGAGTTCGGCGGCGCGGTCGCTCGCCTCGCGCAGCAACTCGTGTTCGGGGTGGTCGCCACGGGTCGCGTCCAGCACGGTCCCGACGGCGCCCTCCACGGCGACGCCCGTCTGCTCGCCCCCCGCGCGCCGGAGGTGCTCGTCCGGGATGTCGGCCGCGAGGCGGTCGAGCGCGACTCCGTTGAGCGAGACGGTGTGCATGTCCTCGCGGAACGCGGCGACGGGGCGTTCCTCGCTCACGCGGTCGAGGTCCTCGCGCCGCAGGTAGCGCGCCTCGTCCCACGTCGACTCGTCGTAGCCGAAGCCGAGGATCCACTCGGCCTCCGCCGGCGGCCGCGCGCCGTCCTGCAGTCGCGCCACGGCATCGGCCGGGCCGGTCGCGTCACCGAGTGCGACGTGGGCGAGATAGCGCCCGACCATGTCGAGGTGCGTGTGCGCGTCGACGAACCCCGGAAGCACGACGCGGGACTCGCAGTCGTGGACTGTCGTCGCGGCGCCCTCGAGGAACCTGACCTCGTAGGCCGACCCGACGCGGACGACCTGCCCGTCGCGGACGGCCACGGCCCCGTGGACCGCGTCGCCGTCGGGGGCGAGCGTGTGGACCTCGGCGTTCGTCAGAATGCGGTCCGCTGGTTCGGTCATGGCGGGGGCCTCTCGCGGCCGGCGGATGAACGTTCGGGCGCGGCGGGGCGAGGGGGTCAGTCCCGGGGGAGACGCCAGTAGAGGACGACCGTCGCCGCCGCCGCAAACAGAGCCGCGACGGTGAGGCCGCGGAGGGCGACGGAGATGTCGGGCGTCCCGTATGCGGCGGCCATCGCCAGTTCGACGGGCGCGCCGGCGGGGAGGTAGCTTGCGAGGGACGAGCCGCCACGCGTCAGCGGAGACTGGACGAGGAAGCCGTCCAGCGTGGGCGCGAACAGCATGACGTACGTTCCGGGCAGGCGGTCCAGCGCGGCGCCCGCGAGCGCGCCGACGCCGCCGTATCCCAGCCCGGCCAGCAGGAGCGCCACGGCGAACGCCGCGGGCTGGTCGGGCACCCGGACGGTCGCGAGGGCGGCGAGCGTCGCCACGCTCGCGAGGAGGGTGACTCCCACCAGAACCCCGACCCGCCCCGCGAGGAGCTGCCAGGGCCGGTAGCCCGCGACGACCAGCCGGCGGTCGACGTCCGCTCGGTCGGCCAGGAACAGTCCGGCGATGCCGGCGACGAGTGCGACAGCGAGCGGCGCCATCAGCGTCCCGAACGCCGCCGCGGCGTCGGCTGTCGTGCCTCCGGCGACGCCGTAGAGTGGTACCCGCGCGTCGGGAACGACCCGACCGACGACGGCCACGAGGTACGCCGGGACGGCCACCAACAGCGCCAGCAACACCGGCGTCCGGGCGTACTGTCTGGCCGACGCGACCAGTGCGGCGCCCGCGCGCCTCCGGGAGCTCATCGGCCGTCACCTCCTCTGGCGTCGCCCGTGTCGCGGCTCGAGCCGGCCGAATCGTCCCGCGCGTCCTCAGCGGTTCCGACGAGTCGGAGGTAGGCGCCCGCCGCGAGGACCGTCAGTCCCGCGACGGTCAGAAGGCCCGCGCGGAGGTCGGCCGAGGGGACGGTCCCGTTCAGAACCGCGGCACGGAACAGCGGATTGGCCGCGTGGAGCGGCGTGACCGATGCGAGCCCCTCGGTTTTCACCAGGCCGCTCGAGAGGATCGCATCCATGTCGGCCAGTGTGACGAGGACGAGCGATCCCTCCAGCTCCCGGGGGAGTACCGAGCCAACGAGGACGCCCACGAGGCCGTAGGTGAGGCCCGCGAGCAGCAGCGCACCGAAGGCGGCGAGCGGCGCCGCGGGCGCGACACCGACCCACAGCGTCGCGAGCGACAGCGTCGCTGCGACCGCCACTACTGCGATGACACTCGCCAGGCGGGCGGCAAACAGCGTCGAGCGGGGGTATCCGGCGCCGACGAGCCGTCGGTCGGCCCGGGCCGCGCTGACGACCTGGAACAGACCGAGCAGGCCGGCGAGAAAGGCGGTCGCGAACAGCGCGCCGTTCAGCCGACCTGCCGTCCGCGGGACCGTCTCGACGAACGGCAACCGGGGAAAGCTCGCCATCGCCTCCGCGTAGGCGACCACCACGATGGGCGGCAGCGCGACGAGCAGACCGAGTGCCGTCGACGACCGCAGCGATGACAGCAGCGTCGACCGCATGCCCGTGGCGAACCGGCTGACGCCGTCAGTGGTCGCCATCGGCGCTCACCTCCACGGTTGCGTTCTCCGTCCTGGAGGGGCCCTTGCCGTCGGTCGCGGCCTCGTGACGGCTGGCCGCTGACGCGTCGGGGTCGGACGTGCGGTCCGTGTCAGTGTCGTCCGGGTGGAGTTCGCCGTCGGCGAGTTCGAGCACGCGGTCGAACCGCTCGCGCTCCTCGACGAAGTGCGAGACGACGACGATGGCGGTTCCCTGCTCGCGCAGGTCGTCGGTGAGATTCCAGAACGCGAGGTAGGTCTCCCAGTCGAACCCCGTGTACGGCTCGTCGAGCACGAGCACGTCGGGGTCGTGGAGCAGCGCGACGGCAAGGTTGACTTTCTGTCGGTTGCCGCCGCTGAGCCGGTCGATTCGCCGGTCCATGTACCGCTCGAAGTCGAGCCGATCGGCCAGGCGGTCGCGGGCCTCGGCCACCGCCGCGTCGTCGAGGCCGTAGGCCTCGCCGAACAGGGCGAACGTCTCGCGGACGGTCAGGCGGTCGTAGAGCCGCGTCTCCTGTGGACACCAGCCCACCCGCCCCGAGACGGAGACGGACCCGGCGTCAGCGTCGAGATCCCCCACGAGAATCCGCAATAGCGTCGATTTGCCGCTGCCGTTGGCCCCGACGACGCCGACTAATTCGCCTCCGTGGACGGCCAGGTCCGCGCCCGTCAACACCTCGACGCGCTCGCGGAACGGGAGTTCGGAGCCGTACGCCTTCTCGATGCCCGCAGCCCGGAGGACGACGTCTTCGCGTTCGGTGTCCCTGTCCTGCTCGGTGTCCCTGTCACGCCCAGCGTCTCTGTCGCGTTCGGTGTCTCCACGGCGCTCGTCGGCGGCCGATTCGCCGATTTCTTCTCCATTCTCTAAATTCGGCATTTACCGAATATTCCGTACGCATCGGATTTATGCTTTACCCTGCCCTACGCCCGGGCGATGAGCGAGCACGGGACCGACGACGACCAGACCGGAACCAGCGGCGAGGAGGGGCCACCCGAGGCGGTTCGTGAGGCCGAAGAGCGGGTCAAGGAGGCCTTCGCGCGCTCGGCGGAGGTGTACGGTGCGAGTCGGAGTTACGGGCGGCTGTACGGCGAGTTGTTCTTCGCCGACGGGCCCCTGTCGCTGGACGATCTCGTCGAGCAGAGCGGCTACGCCAAGTCGACAGTGAGCACCGCGATGAACGCGCTGGAGCGGTTCCACCTCGTCCAGCGGCGGTCGCTGCCGGACGAGGGAAAGCGGGCCTTCTTCGAGGCCGAACGGGACTTCTGGTACGTCGTCCGGGAGTTCCTGCAGAACGAAGTCCGGCGCGAGGTCACGGTGATGTCGCGGGCGCTCGAGGACGCCGCGGAGACGCTAGCGGATGCGGAGGGCGAGCGGGCCGAGCGGGACCTCGAACGGGTCGAGCAACTCCGGTCGGTGTACGAGCGCTCCGAGCGGTACCTGGACCTGCTCACGAGCACGCCCGTCGACCGGCTGCTGTCGCTGCTCGACCGCGGGCTGGGACGCGATGACGACGGGAGATGAACGTGATGGCGACGG
>JBDGSA010000025.1:8024-11714 GCA_042217755.1 Haloglomus sp.
GCTCGACCGCGGGCTGGGACGCGATGACGACGGGAGATGAACGTGATGGCGACGGGGACGAGAGCGTCGCCACGCGCGCGGCCGGGGGCTCAGTCCCCGTCGCTCCCGTCGCCGGCGACCGCGGTCTGCATCGCGGCGCTGTTGTACGCCTCTCCGACGCTGCCGCCGTTGTCGAGGACGATGACGCCCGCCTCGCTCCCGGTGTAGTCCTTGAGTTCCGCCACAGCGAGGTCCGCGGCGTCCGACGCGTCCCGGCCCATCTCCAGGTGGGCGACCGCCCGCCGGGCCATCGTCACCCGTGCGATGTCCTCGCCGGCCCCCGTCGCCGAGGCGCCGCCCGCCCGGGTGCAGTAGAACCCGCAGCCGACCTGTGGCACGTCGCCCACGCGCCCGGCGAGTGCGGCCCACCGACCGCCCGTCGACGTGACTGCCGCGAATCGGTCGTGATCGCGCGCGACGGCGCCAACGGTGTCGTGATCGCGGGAACTCTCGCCGCGAGCATCGCCACCATCATCACTGCCACCACTGTCGCGCGCGTCTGGTACCGCCGTCCCCGCGCCCCCACCGAACCGCTCGCGGACCCACGCGAGGTGGTCACGGGTGGACGCGCCGGCCGGCGGCGCGGCCTCGTCGACCTCGTTCCAGCGCTCGCGGGTCTCGTCGGTCCAGAGGTCGACGCTTGTTTCGACGCCGAAGTCGTCGGCCAGGTCGACCGCGTGGACGCCCGCGACCTGTACGTGGGGCGTTTCCTCCTTGACAAGGCGCGCCACCTCGGCGGCGTCGCGGACGCCGGGCATCGCACACGCCGCGCCGACCGCGCGGTCGTCGGTCATCAGTCCCGCGTCCGTCCGGGGGATGCCGTCTGACTGCACCGCGGACCCGACGCCAGCGTTGAACCGCGGGTCGCGCTCCAGGAGATTCACGGCCGCGACGACGGCCTCGGTCGGCGTGGCCTGCTCGCTTCCCGTCGCGGCAGCCTCGTCGAGGACGCGCTGGCGGTCGGCCGGTTCGTCGGCCCTGCTCCCGGCGCCGCCGTGGACGATAATCTGCATGACGCTGCGTTTTCGACGGGAGCGGTTAGGTCTGTGGCTGGTCGCGGGCGCGGGGAACCGACCCGGCTACCGCCCGACCGCCGGCGGCTCGAACGGGTCGGCCCGCTCCCAGTACCGCTCGTGGGTCTCGATGGCCCACTCGCGGACGACCGGGTCGTCCGTGTCGACGGCGGCACGGACGAGTCCCGCCTCGTCGCGACAGAGCAGGTGGACGCGGTCGTCGGTGATCTCGAGGGCGACGGGAATCTCGTCGTCGTAGATGCGGACCGCGGCGGCGTCGTGACCCAGGAGATCGCGCAACTGCTCGCCGAGCGTCGGGTCGGCTGCGACGGCGTCGAGGGCCTCGCGCGAGAACACGCCCTCGACGGTCAGGTCCTCGCCGACGCGGTCGGCCATCAGGTCCAGTTTCGCTTCGTTGAGCGCGTACGAGACCACGCGGACGTGGTCGGCGCGCGCGAGGAGTTCCGTCATCCGCCGGACTGGAGCGTCCGGCCGGGTCGGCGTCGGCGTCGTCACGGTCGCGCCAGCGAACCGCTCGAGGCCGAAGTCGAACTCGGCGGTCGGCAGGTAGGCCACCACGTCCCGGAGGCGGCGCTCGACGGACAGCGTCTCCAGCAGGTCGTCGACGGCACGGAGTACCATCCGGCCGCTGGCCGTGAGGCGGTACCCGTCGGCCTCGCGCGCCAGCCATCCGCGCTCTGTCAGGTCGTCCAGCACCCGGCCGAGCGTGGGCTGGGAGGCGTCGATGGCGACGGCCACCTCGCCGCGCGTGCGGGGTCCATCGGCCGTCGCCCGGAGCACCGCGAGGCGGTTCGAGGACCGCGCCAGGAACTCCATCTCCCCGAGCAGGTCCTCGTCGACGTCCACGTCCATGGCGGTCCCTGGGAGCGACAGACGAAAAAAGCCTTCACTTTGTGAATATATTTCACACAGTGAAACGTCCGCGGCCCGTGGTCGGGTTTCCCGGCGCGAAGGGATTGTGGGGAGGTCGTATCCCCGATACCGTCGTTCTCCTGGATGTGACACTCACCGCCGCGTTCACCGAGGCTCTGTTGCCCGTGCTGGCGGTCGCCGTCGGCGGGTACGTCCTCGCCCGCGCCGCGGACGTCGACGTCGGCCCCATCAACACCGTCGGCCTGTACGTCCTTGTCCCTGCGCTGGCGTTCCACAGCGTCGCGACCACGGATCTGGGCGGGGCCGCGGTCGGCCGCCTCGCGGTCGGCGTCGTCGCCTACACGTTCCTGATGCTCGGACTGGCGTACGTCGTCGGCCGCCTGACGGGAGAGCGGGGACCGGTGTTGGGCGCGCTGATGCTGGCCGCCGCGTTCCCCAACTCCGGGTTCGTCGGCATCCCTCTCTCGGAGTTCGCCTTCGGGACCACCGGCCGCACCACGGCCGTTCTCTTCCTGACGATCCAGAATCTGCTGGTCTACACGGTCGGGGTCTACGTCGCGTCGCGGGGGACCGGTCGTGGCGCCGGCGAGGCGTTCCGCGAGGTCTTCCGCCTTCCGCTCCTGTATGCCGTGGTCGCGGCCGTCATCGCCCGGGCGCTGGGCGTCCTCCCCGCGGCGGACACCGCGGTCATGCAGACGGTCGGGATGGTCGGCGACGCCGCGGTCCCGGTGATGCTGCTGGTGCTCGGCCTGCAACTGGCCGACACCGACGTCGGTGCCGTCGCCCGGTCCTCGACGCCGGCGCTTCTGAAACTGGGCGTGGCCCCGTTCGTCGGCGTCGGCCTCGCGCTGGCGCTGGGCTTCCAGGACCCCGTCGTTGCACGGACGTTCGTCCTCGAGTGTGCCACGCCGGCCGCGGTGCTCCCGCTGGCGCTCACCATCGAATACGCCGACACCTCCGTCGAGGGGCCGAGCGCGCCGGAGTATCTCGGCACGGCCGTCTTCACGACCACCGTCGCGAGCGTCGTCGTCCTGACGGTCCTCATCGCCGCGCTCCGGGCGGGGCTGATGCCCTGAGCGACACTCGGAAATATCGTTTGAATCTCGGTTTTAACCGGACTATGTGGACATTTGACGGAATATACGCGAAATAATACGGCAATGTATGGAGGCGTGACCAACCTCGCGGCAGAACGGGTGTCAGGCCGTGAGGTCCATCGCTTCGATCTGTTCCTGGTAGCGGTTGCGGATGGTGACCTCGGTGACCTGTGCGACGTCGGCGACTTCGCGCTGGGTCTTTTTCTCGTTGCAGAGCAGGGAGGCGGCGTAGATGGCGGCAGCGGCGTAGCCCGTCGGGGACTTGCCCGAGAGGAGGCCCTTCTCGGCGGTTTTGGTGATGATCTCCTCGGCCTTGCTCTTGACCTCCTCTGAGAGTCCCAACTCGGAACAAAAGCGCGGAACGTACTGCTTGGGATCGACTGGCTCCATCTCGAGTCCGAGTTCCTGGGAGACGTAGCGGTACGTGCGCCCGATCTCCTTGCGCTCGACCCGAGAAACGTCGGAGATCTCCTCGAGAGAGCGAGGGATGCCCTCCTGCCGGCAGGCGGCGTACAGGACCGCGGTTGCGACGCCCTCGATGGAGCGGCCGCGGATGAGGTCCTCGTCGAGGGCACGCCGGTAGGTGACCGACGCGACCTCGCGGACAGAGCGAGGGACGCCGAGCGCGGAGGCCATGCGGTCGATCT
>JBDGSA010000195.1:0-10804 GCA_042217755.1 Haloglomus sp.
AATCCCACCCGAGTGGAGAGCGGAGTGTCAACTACGATGGCGTGCGCGTTCGCTGCGGGCGGCGCGAACGGAGTGAACGCCACCGGATGGGCGAACGGCGAGCACGAGTCGCGACCAGCGGGAGCGACTCGAATCGTCGAGCGGTGAACGGAGTGAACCGCGAGACCGAAACGAGCCGTGAGCCGCGCTCGCGCGCAGTTCCGCGCGAGCGCCCGCGAGAAATCCGCGCGAGGGACGCGAGGGCGACCGGCGCGTTGCCCGAGCGGAGTGAGGGCAACGGAAAGCGAGCGGCGAAGCCGCGAGTAGGGAGCCCTCGGTTCGGCCGAGCGGCGTAGCCGCGAGGCAGACCGGAGCGCGGCGACGCCGCGCGGAGTGAATCGGCTGGGGAGGGCGTGGTGCGGTGGCGGGCCGTGGGGATGGACCAAAAGGGGCGGTTCGGTGCGGGACCCCCGGTCCGGCAAGCACCGAGCGGGGGAGCGGAGCGAGCGAGGCGCGCAGGCGGCGCGAGGCGCGAACGCAGTGAGCGCCTCGGTCTGCTCGAACGGTGAACGCAGTGAGCCGTGAGAGGGCGCGGGACCGCACCGAACCGGGGCTTTCCCCTCGCGATAGCCGGTGCGGCGGAACCCACGAACCGCTCTCCAACACCACCTCATCGACACCCACTTGGCGGGGGACACACGACGCCCCCACATGGACGCAGGGCTCGTGATCCTGGACGGCTGGGGACTGAACCCGGACGAGAATGCGCGCGACGCAGTCGAGGCGGCCGAGACCCCGAACTTCGACGCGTATTGGGACGTCGGCGCCACGAGCACGCTCACCACGTCGGGCCGCGCCGTCGGCCTCCCGGACGGCCAGATGGGCAACAGCGAAGTGGGCCACCTCAACATCGGCGCGGGCCGGGTGGTGACCCAGGAGTCGGCGCGAGTCACCGACGCCATCGCTCGCTGGCGGGGCGAGGACGTCCCCGGCGAACCGGTCGACCCCCCGATCGACGAGAACGAACCGCTGGCCGAGGCCTTCGAGCACGCGAACGCAACCGACGGCCGAGTCCACATCCTGGGACTCATCTCCGACGGCGGGGTCCACGCCTACCAGCGGCACGTCCACGCCCTCATCGACCTGGCGGCCGAACGCGACGTGGAGGCCGTCACGCACGCCTTCACGGACGGTCGGGACACCTCGCCGACCGGCGGCGAGGGATACCTCTCCGACCTCGCGGCCCACGCCGACGACCGGGGGACCGGGCACGTCGCGACGGTCGCCGGGCGCTACTACGCGATGGACCGCGACCAGAACTGGGAGCGCACGCGCCGGGCCTACGACGCCATCGTGAACCGCGAGGCCGAGCACGACGCCCCCACGGCGGTCGCGGCGGTCACCGACTCCTACGAGCGCGGCGCCACCGACGAGTTCGTCGAGCCGACGCTGGTCGAGGACCGGCCCGCGCTGACCGACGGCGACGCCGTCGTCTTCGCCAACTTCCGGTCGGACCGCGCCCGCCAACTGACCCGGATGCTCGCGGACATCCGCCCCGAGGCCTGGGGCGGGGACACCGACCCGCCGGCGGTCCACGTCCTCACGATGACGGAGTACGACGAGACGTTCGACCTCCCCGTCGCCTTCCCCCCGCACCAGCCCGAGGACACGCTCGGCGCGGTGCTCTCCGAGCGCGGGGACACCCAGCTTCGCCTCGCCGAGACGGAGAAGTACGCCCACGTCACGTACTTCCTCAACGGGGGTCGCGAGGTCGAGTTCGACGGCGAGATCCGCGAGATCGTCCAGAGCCCGGACGTCCCGACCTACGACCACCAGCCCGAGATGAGCGCCCCCGAGGTCACCGACACCGCCATCGGTATCATCGAAGACCGGGACCCGGACGCGATGGTCCTCAACTACGCGAACCCCGACATGGTGGGTCACACCGGCGACTTCGACGCCGCGGTCGCCGCGGTCGAGGCCGTCGACGCCCAGCTTGGTCGGCTCGTCGACGTGGTCCAGGCCGCCGGCGGCGACCTGCTGATCATCGCCGACCACGGCAACGCCGACGACATGGGGACGCCCGAGGACCCCCACACCGCCCACACCACCAACCCGGTCCCGTTCGTCTACCTCGCACCGGACGGGACGGACGGCGGCCGCGACGCGATCGACGGCGGCGCGCTGGCGGACATCGCGCCGACGTTACTGTCGCTCATGGACGTCGATCGGCCCGAGGCGATGACCGGCGACACGCTGCTGGAGTGATCAGTCGCCGAGGGCGACGTCGGAGTCGCGGTATTCCTTCCGCCTGGCGGCGAGGTCCATCAGCTCGTCCTCGATGGTCTCGGGGTCACCCGGCGGGTACGACGTCGAGAGGGACAGCGCGCGGTCGAAGGCGTCTGCGGCGTTGGCGTAGGCCTCGCGAGCGCGTCGGTCGTCGCCCGCTTCGGCGAACCAGTTGCCACGCGACCGCTCGGACCGGCCGCGGTCGAGATGGGCCGCGACGAGGTCGGCGATGACCGCCTCGGCGTCCTCGCGGTCGGCGGTCGCGTCGGCGTCCGCGCCGTCGGCAACGTCGAGCAGTGAGGCCGCCTCCTGGAAGGCGGCGAGCGCGGCTTCCAGGGCGTCGATGCGGGCGTCGCGGTCCTGGCAATCGGCCGCCTCGGCGCGGTGCTGGCGGGCGTCGGCGAGTCGATGTTCGGCGGCGTGACCCGAGACGATGGCGACGAGGTCGGTCGGGTCGTCGCCGCCGCGCACGGGGAAGGACCATCGCACCCCAGCGCAAGTTTCGAGCGTGATCGCGCGGGTGAGCGTCTCGGTGGTGACGTCGGCCCGGCGAACCTCGCGATAGGGGACCGTCGCGGCGAAGTCGCCCCCGTGGTCGGGTGGGTCCCCCACCACGACGACCACCCGTCGGTCCGTGACCCCGACTTCGGCCCCGCAGTCCGACGCGGGCGCGATCGTCGACTGCTCGTCCTCGACGCGGCGGACGCCGACGCTCTCGTTGTAACACCGCCCCAGCAGGGCCTCGTCGCCTCCGAGATATGACCCGAGTGGCTGCTCGGCGAGGCGGTTTGTGTCGTCGGTCGGATCGTTCGATTCGTCGAGGTCCATCCAGTCGAAAGCGATCGAGTGGTCCGCTCGTTGCGCCAATAAATGTACCGACGGCGGCGACGTCGGAGGAGTCCGGGTGCTCATCGAAGACGCCAGTTTCGCCCGCGTGTGGCCCTCAGCCCTCCGTTCGGAAGGACAGGTCGAGCGCGGGCGCCGAGTGGGTCAACGCGCCCATCGACACCACGTCGACGCCGGTCGCGGCGTAGTCGGGCACGTCGCCGACGTCGATACCGCCCGATGCCTCGACGAGGACGTCGCGGTCGGCCAGCAGGTCGACGCCCGCCGCGACGCGGTCGGGGTCGCAGTTGTCGAGCATGACCACGTCCGCCCCCGCGTCCGCCGCGCGGGGACCGTCGGCTGGGTCCTCGACTTCCACCTCCACCTGCGTGGCGAAGGAGGTCCGCCGGGCGACGTGGTCGACGGCCGCCTCGAGGCCCATCGCGTCGACGTGATTGTCCTTCACCATCGCCATGTGCGAGAGGTCGAGTCGGTGGGTGTCCCCGCCGGCCGCGGCGACCGCGCGCTTCTCGACGCCCCGGAGACCCGGCGTGGTCTTGCGCGTCGCCGCGACGCGAACGTCGGGGTCGACGTCGCGCGCGGCCTCGACCGCACGGCGCGTGCGCGTTGCGACGCCGGACGCGTGCCCCGCGACGTTGACCGCCGGTCGCTCGCCGCGCAGCACGGCGCGTGCCGGGCCCGTGGCGACCAGCAGATCGTCGCCGGCCGCGACGTGGTCGCCGGCGGCGACCCGCCGGTCGACGGCGACGTCGAGGTACTCGAAGACGGCCACGGCGGCGTCGATCCCGGCCGCGACGCCGTCGTCGGTGGCGACGAGGTGACCCCGAACCTCGCCCGGTACCTGGTTCGTCACGTCGTGGTGGCCAACGTCCTCGCGGAGCCAGGCTTCGACCTGCGCGTCGGTGATCATGACTCGTCGGTGGCCGACGGTGACTCGGTGGCCGCGTCCGTCGCCACGTGATGGGTACCCACCGAGGTCTCGTTCTCGGCGGCGTGACGGGCCACGAGCAGCGCGGTGACGCTGGCGTGGCGCAGTTCGTACAGCGACCGCGAGGTCCGCGTGCGAACGTACGCGTCGACCTCCCCCTTCAGTCGCCGGAGCACGTGCTGGGCGCGGGCCAGGCCGTCGGGGGTCCGCCGCAGGCCGACCTGCTCGTCCATCACGCGGCGCAGGCGGTCGAACTTCCCCCGGGCGAAGCTGTCCGGGAGTGCGGGGTCGCGCTCGAGGAGGGCCGGCGGTTCGACCCGCTCGGGCGCGTGGCCCGCCGCGTCCTCGCCGGCACGCAGCCCCCAGACGAGGCCCTCGAGGAGGCTCGTAGACGCCAGCCGATTGGCGCCGTGGACGCCCGTGCGGGCGCACTCCCCGACGGCGTAGAGGCGATCGAGGGTCGTCCGACCCCGGTCGTCGACGTCGACGCCACCACAGAGGAAGTGCTCCGCGGGGCCCACGGGAATCCCGTCGGCGGGGTCGAGGCCGCGGTCGAGACACTTCTCGGCGAGGCCGGGGAACTCGCTGGCGAAGGCGAGGTCGCTCACGTCCAGCCAGACGGCCCCGGTCGCATCGATCTGGTCGTCGACGGCGCGCGCGACGACGTCACGGGGTGCCAGTTCGGCGTCGGGGTGGTAGTCGGGCATGAAGCGGTCGCCCGCGGCGTTGCGCAGGATGGCCCCCTCGCCCCGGACGGCCTCGCTGACGAGGAAGGGGTCCGCGTCCGCGCCGTCGGGCGCGCCCGCCCCCGGATAGACCGTCGGGTGGAACTGGACGTACTCCATGTCGGCCACCTCGGCGCCGGCGAGCGCGGCCATCGAGATGCCGTCGCCGGTCGAGCCGCCCGGGTTCGTCGTGCGGGGATAGAGGTCGCCGATACCCCCCGTCGCGAGGACCGTCGCGCCGGCGAAGGTCGGCTCGACCTCGCCGTCGCGCTCGACCATGGCGCCGTGGACGCGGCCCTCGTCGGTGATCAACTCGAGGGCAGCGGTGTCGTCCCGGACCCGGACGTCGTCGTGTGCGTCGAGGTAGTTGAGGAAGGGGACGTGGATGTGTTTGCCCGTCGCCGCGTCCACGTGGAGGATCCGGTCGTCGCTGTGGGCGGCCTCGCGGGCGAAGTCGAAGTCCGCATCGTCGTTCGCGGGGCCTTCCGTCCCGCTCGCCCCGTCCGGGGCCGGCCGCTGGCCGGCCGCGCTGTCGAACCCGATGTCGAGCGTCTCCACCAGCACCTCGCGGACGGCGTCGTTGGCGTTCTCGACCAGGACGTCCACGGCGTCCGGGTCGGCGGTGCCGTCCGACGCGTCGATGATGTCCCGCTTGAAGCCGCCGGGGTCGTCCCGAGAGACGGCGATGCCACCCTGGGCCCACCAGGAGGAGGCCCCTTCGGGTCGGGTCGCTTTCGTGACCACCGCCACGTCGGCCCCCGCCTGCGCACCGGCAAGCGCCGCGGCGAGGCCGGCGATACCCGAGCCGACGACGAGAACGTCAGTCTCCCGGACCATCTCAGATCTCCAGCATCCGCTCGAGCGCAACGCCAGCCAGGTCCTTCTCCTCGGGCGCGACCGCGACGACGTTGCGCTCGCGGCCCTCGAGCAGCTCCTCGAGCACCCAGCAGAGGTAGTTCGGGTCGATCTGGCGCATCGCGTTGCAGTCCATGCAGGCCTCGCCACACAGCGGCAGGACGGTCACCTCGGGGTGCCAGCGCTGGAGGTGGTGGGTGAGGTGGATCTCCGTCCCGATGGCCCAGGTGTCGCCCGGGTCGGCGTTCTCGACGGTTTCCGTGATGGTCGCCGTCGAGCCGGCCTTGTCCGCGGCCTCGACGACCTCCCGGCGGCACTCGGGGTGGACGACGACGTTCGCGTCGGGGTGCTCGGCGCGCACCTGCTCGACGTGCTCGACGCGGAACCGTTCGTGGACCTGGCAGTAGCCGTCCCAGAGGATCACGTCGTTCTCGACGGCGGCCTCTGCGTCGGTCGACGCGGGGTCCCACGGGTCCCACTCGACGATGTCGTCCTCGAGGCCCAACTGGTGGGCGGTGTTCTCCCCGAGGTGTTTGTCGGGGAGAAAGAGCACCTTGTCCCCGCGCTCGAAGGCCCACTCGAACGCGTCGGCCGCGTTCGAGGAGGTACAGACGAGCCCACCCTGGTCGGCGCAGAAGGCCTTGAGGTCCGCGTAGGAGTTCATGTACGTGATGGGAATCACGTTCGCGTCCGTCTCGGCGGTGAGTTCGGCCCAGGCCGCGTCGACCTGGAGGGCCTCGGCCATGCCTGCCATCGGGCAGGAGGCCTCCATCGAGGGGAGGATGACCGTCTGGCCGGGGTCGGTGATTATGTCCGCGGACTCGGCCATGAACGTGACCCCGCCGAAGATCACGTACTCGGCGTCGCTCTGGGCGGCCTGCTTCGAGAGCTGGTAGGAGTCGCCGACGAAGTCGGCATGGCGCACGATCGCCTCGCGCTGGTAGTTGTGGCCCAGGACGACGACGTCCTCACCGAGTTCGTCGAGGGCCGCCTCGATCCGCTCGGTGCGCTCGTCCTCGTCCAGCTCCCGGTAGCGCTCGGGCAACTGTTCGAGGTTGTCGTACTTGAAGAGGCTCAAATCCGTCTCGAACTCGGCGGTTTCCATTGCGGGCACGGTGGGGCCACCTGGTTGGAACCGGTTCGGTCGCAGAAGTTGAAAAGATTTTGCCTTCAATACGGCCTGTTGGTGATTTTCCCCAGTCAATCCCCGCCCGTGTGTGAGGTGTGCTAATCAATAGCTCACACGCTCGGACGCGCCGATCGGTTTTTGATTCCGATAGCGAATACCGCGCTCCCGTCGAGCACCCGGTCAACACCGCTGATCGCCCCTCGTACGGCCCGGATTTTCCACTCGATCTGGAACAAATCCTTATTAGCACTGAAACTGAAAGAAATGATCGCATGACACCGTCAGACGCGACCGTGCTGGTCGTCGACGACGAGGAGCCGGTTCGCGAGGCCTACACGCTGTATCTGGAGTCGGCCGACTACGACGTCCGTACCGCCCGGAACGGAGGCGAGGCCCTGACGGAACTCTCGCCGGCGGTCGACGTAATGTTGCTCGACCGACGAATGCCGGGGATGTCTGGCGAGGAGGTCCTCGAACACGTCGTCGAGTGGCACCCGGGGTGTCGCGTGGCCATGGTCACAGCGGTAGACCCCGACCCGGACATCGTCGACATGGCGTTCGACGACTACCTCACCAAGCCCGTCGACCGCGACGAACTCGTCGGCCTCGTCGAGCAGTTGTTGCTCCTCGACCGCTACGAGACACTGATGGACGAGTATCACGCGGCCGTCCGCAAGCGTGCCGTCCTCTCGTCGTACGAACGGCGACAGGGAACGGGGGAGGACCGACTGACGGAACTCGAGGCCCGGTGTCAGTCGGTTCGCTCGGAACTGGCGTCGGTCGTCGCCTCGTTCGAGGACGCTGCGATGAAGGACGTCCTCGAGCAGGTCCAGCCCGAGCCGATAGAGTGAGCGGTCACGTCACGCGGATGCGATAGCCAAAGACTACGCCCGCGAGCGCGAGCACCGCGGCGAGGTACGCGAGACTCCACCAGAAGTTGGTGGGGTCCACGGCCGTCGTGAAGGCCGCGTCGAAGACGAGTTGCATCGGATAGTGAGCCGGGAGGTACGGCGCGACGGCGTGGGACGACTCGCTCAGCGGGGACTGGGCGAGGAAGATGTCCAGCAGCGGCCCGAACAGCAGGACGTAGACGCCGGCGAGGCGGTTCAATGCGAGCCCGATCAACGCGCCGATGGCGCCGTAAAGCACGCCGACCACGAGCGTCGCCAGGACGAACCAGCCCGGGCTCTCGGGGACGTGAATCGTGGCCAGGGCGGCCACCGAAACCAGGGTCGCCACGACGGCGGCGAGGGCCAGCACGCCCGCCCGCGCTGCCAGGACGGCCTCCACCCGCGCGCCGACGATGGCGAGGCGTCGGTCGACGGTACGCGCGGACTGCATCAGGAACAGCCCCGCCGCACCGCCGACGAGGGCCGTGGCCATCGGCGTCATCAGGACGGCCACGACCGCCGTCATGTTCCGCCGGAGGGTGCCGGTGCCGACGACGTCGACCGGCACCGGCTGGTCGGGCATCACCCGGCCGAACAGGAGGACGAAGTAGGCGGGGAGGAAGACCACCAGGGCGAGCAGGACCGGCGTGCGGGCGTACTCCCGGATCCCCATCTCGAAGACGGTACGCGCGTCGCTCACGCCAGGACACCTCCGTCGCTGGTGAGGGCGCTGTAGGCGACGAGCGCGACGGCCAGCAGGCCCACTGCGTAGGCCCCGGCCGCGGCCGCGTCGCCGGCCGCGATATCGCCGCCGTTCACAGCGGTCTGGAACAGCGCGTGGGGGTAGTGCAGCGGGAGCAGGTCGGCGACGACCGAGTCGGTGTGGACGACGCCGCTGGCCATCGCCTCGTCGAAGTCCGCGAGGAAAATCAGGACGAGCGAGCCCTCGAGTTCGCGGGGCAAGACGGCGCCGATGCACATCCCGATCAGGCCGTACATGACGCCGACGAGAGCCAGCGTCCCGAAGGCTGGCCCGAGCATCGCGACGTCGGTGCGGGTCGTCAGGACGACCAGCGCGATGCCGGCGGTGAGCAGGCTCGCCAGAACGACGGCCAGGAGCCGGGTGGCGAACAGCAGCGGCCGCCGGAAGCCGGCCAGCGCGAGGCGGTCGTCGGCCCGCCGGGCGCTGATGACCTGAAAGAGCCCGATGACGCCGGGGAGGAACGCGGCGACGTACAGGGTCCCCGCCATCGCGCCGAGCGTCCCGGGGTCGGTCGTCATGTAGGGCAACTGCGGGAAGGCGTCCATCATGGAGCCGTAGCTGACGATGACCAGCGGCGGGAGCGCCACCAGGAGGATCAGGTTGATCGGCTCGCGGATGAACTCACGCGTGGTCGCGCCCAGGCCGACCCGCAGCCGGCGCGCCGTGCCGGGCAGGTCCGCGGCGGCCATCAGCGCACCCCCGCGTCGGCGGCCTGGCTCGACCCGTCCTCGGTGACGTCCGCAAGGGTCCCGTCGGACAGTTCGAGAATCCGGTCGAACCGCTCGCGCTCGTTGATCAGGTGGGAGATGATCGCGACCGCCGTCCCCTGCTCGGTGAGGTGCTCTGTCAGGTCCCAGAACGCGAGGTAGGTCTCCCAGTCGAAGCCGGTGTAGGGCTCGTCCAGCAACAAGACGTCGGGGTCGTGCATCAGCGCGACGGCGAGGTTGACCTTCTGGCGGTTGCCGCCGCTGAGGTGGTCGACCCGGTAGTCGAGGTACTCGGCGAAGTCCAGCCGCTCGGCGTACTCGTCGCGGGCGTCGGCGACCGCCGCGTCGTCCATCCCGTAGGCCTCGCCGAACAGCCGGAACGTCTCGCGCACGGTGAGCCGGTCGTACAGGAGTGGCTCCTGTGGACACCAGCCCACCCCGGCGGACCGCTCGACCGTCCCGTCGTCGGGCGACAGCGCGCCGACGAGGATCTTCATCAGCGTCGACTTGCCGCTCCCGTTCTCCCCGACGATGCCGACGACTTCGCCGGGGTGTATCGCGATGTCCGCGCCGTCGAGTACCTCCACGCGCCGCCGGAAGGGAAGCGTCGAACCGTAGGTCTTCGCGAGGTCCCGGCCGACGAGGACCGCGGCGCCGTCGGTGCCGGCCCCGTCCAGGGCCTCGGGTGCGGTGCCACCGTCCGGTGCCGTCCGTTCGTTCGGTATATTCGGCATCTACCGAATATTCCGAAGGAAACGATTTATACTTTTCGCCTCCCAACCGTCGGACATGGTAGACCCCGACGGGGACGTCGCCGCGGCGAAGGAGACCGTCCTCGACGCCCTCGGCCGCAGCGCCGAGGTGTACGGCCTGAAACGCAGCTACGGCCGGCTGTGGGGCGAGTTGTTGTTCGCCACCGAGCCACTCTCGCTCGACGAACTGGCCGAGCGCAGCGAGTACGCCAAGTCGACGGTCAGCACCGCGATGTCGGCGATGGAGCGGTTCCACCTCGTCCACCGCAAGTCGATCCCCGGCGAGGGGAAGAAGGCCTACTACGAGGCCGAGGAGGACTTCTGGCACGTCTTCCAGCAGTTTCTCGACGGCGAGGTGCGACGCGAGATCGGCATCATGCAGCGCGCGCTCGACGAGGCCGCGGCCGAGCTCGAGGCGGCCGACGAGGACGTCGCCGACGAGCACCTGGAAACCGTCGCGGGCCTGCAGGACATGTACGACCGCAGCGAGCGGGCCGTGAACGTCCTGACCAGCGAGTCCGTCGACCGGGTTGTGGGGATGGTGGAGCGATTGGGTGGGGAGTGAGGCCGGAGCGGACGCGCAACGAGGAGCGAGCGGCGCGCGCCCGCCAATCCCGCACCGGTTGGACCGTCCGGGCGCATGGCCCCACCGATTCGTCCACGGGGTGGGACTGAAAGGGGCCGGGCGGTCGCGACGGCCGGCACCGCAAGCACCGAGGCGAGGGCACCGAGCCGAGGCGCGCAGCGCGTGCCGCCCGAAGCGAGCGCCCGGGGGCTTTCGAACTGGCCGGCGTGCCACCGCCGAAACGTTCCAGCCCCCGAGGGACAACTGTTATTCGCCCCCACCGCCACGGCCCGGGTATGTCCGACGCGACGGAGGCCCACGTGACGGATCTCGTCGAGCGCGTGCGCGACGGCGAGCTCCGCCTGTACGAACTCGA
>JBDGSA010000195.1:10850-11341 GCA_042217755.1 Haloglomus sp.
TGCCGATGGGCGTCGTCGGGCCCCTCGAAATCGACGGTTCGGCCGCACAGGGCGAGTACCACCTCCCGCTGGCGACGACGGAGGGTGCGCTGGTGGCGAGCGTCAACCGCGGCGCGGGCGCCATCCGCGACGGCGGCGGCGCGCAGGTCCGCATCCTCAAGCGCGGCATCACCCGCGCGCCGGTGTTCACCGTCGAGGACGTCGCCGAGGCCGACGCAGTGGTCGAGTGGGTCCGCGAGAACGAGGCCTACCTCGGCGAGGTCGCCGAGGAGACCGACCCGCACATCGAGTTCCAGGAGGTCACCCCCTACGTCGTCGGCGACAGCGTCTACCTGCGCTTCAACTACGACACCGGCGACGCGATGGGGATGAACATGGTGACCATCGCCAGCCAGGCCGCCGCCAAGGCCGTCGAGGCGGAGACCCCGGCCCGCCTCGTCGCGCTCTCGGGGAACCTCTGCACCGACAAGAAGCCCGCCGCGATCAACTCC
>JBDGSA010000195.1:11351-11465 GCA_042217755.1 Haloglomus sp.
CTTTGGCACGACCAGCGAGGCCATCGCGGAGGTGAACACCCGCAAGAACCTCGTCGGCAGCGCGAAGGCCGGCGCGCTCGGGTTCAACGCCCACGTCGCGAACGTCATCGGCTC
>JBDGSA010000088.1:0-9182 GCA_042217755.1 Haloglomus sp.
CAACTACGCCAACCCGGACATGGTCGGCCACACCGGCGACTTCGACGCCGCCGTCCGGGCGGTCGAGGCCGTCGACGAGCAACTCGGGCGACTGGTCGAGGCACTCCAGCAGGCCGGCAGCCACGTCCTCGTCACCTCCGACCACGGCAACGCCGACGACATGGGCACCGAGGAGGACCCCTACACCGCCCACACGACCAATCCGGTCCCGCTCGTCTACGTCGCGCCCGACGGCACCGACGGCGGCCGCAAGGTCCGGGAGGGCGGCACGCTGGCGGACCTCGCGCCGACCATGCTCGCGCTCATGGGCATCGAGAAACCCGCCGCGATGACCGGCGAGTCGCTGCTGGAGTGACCACAGGCGGGGCCGTCGCCTTCCGTTTGTCTCACTCCCCGGCCGGTTCGGGATTCAGCGCGCCGGACTCGACCATGTCGTGGAGCGGATTGTCGTCGATCTCCAGCGGGAACTCGACGCGGCCCCGGCGGCGGGCCGACTCCCAGACTCCGAAGATTATCTCCGTCGCGTTCAGCGCGTTCCGGGCCGACAGCGTCGGTTCCTCGTCGGTGCCGACACACCGCACGACGTCGGCGATGGCGTCGTCGATGGGGTCGGTCCACTCGCCCTCCGTGACCGATTCTCGCTCCCAGTCGGCGTCGCCGTGGCGGCGCCAGCGGAGGTCGGCGGCCTCGCTCTCGTCGCCCTCGCCGCCGTCCGCACTCGCCTCGTCGGGCTCCAGGTCGAGGACGCCCTCGGAGCCGACAAAGCGGAAGAACGCGGGGACGAGGTCTGCCCCCTCGCCGGTCGAGACGACGCCCTCGACGCCGTTCTCGTAGGTCCAGAGCCCGTAGGCCTGGTTCTCGTTGTGGGCGCCGAACCAGTACTGCCGCTCGCGGTAGTCGATCTGGCCGATGGCCCACTCGGCGGGCCGGTCGCCCACCACGTCGCCGGCGAAATCGATGGCGTGGGTCCCCCAGTCGTAGAGGTTCGGCGGCGCCATCTCGACGCGTTCGAGGTCACCGATGGCGCCGTCGTCGATGCGCTCGCGGGCGGCGACCCACGAGGGCTTGAACCGCCGCTGGTGGTTGAAGGTCAACTGGACGTCGCGGCGCCAGGCGGCCTGGGCCATGCGCCGGGCGCCGCCCCAGGTCAGGTCCATCGGCTTCTCGCAGTGGATCGCCGCGGGGTCGCCAGCGCGGACGCAGTCGACGACCACCTCGGCGTGAATCGCCGGCGGAACGCACACCGAGACGACGTCCGGGTCGACCTCGGTCACCATCGCCTCGTAGTCCTCGTAGGTGTGGTCCTCCGAGAGACCGTAGGCCTCTGCGAACGCGGCGGCGTTCTCGGGCACGATGTCCGCGCAGGCGACCAGCGTGCAGTCGTCGAGCGCCTCGTAGGCGTCGGCGTGGTGGTAGGCCATCGCGAACCCAGAGGTGTCCGGGTCCTCGGGGTCCGCGCCGGTGCCGACGAAGGCGACGTCGTACGGCATGGCTCTCCCTGGACCGGTCAGCGACAAAAGCCTTCCCTCGCAACCGGCGGGGCGGGCGATTCCGAGGGCCGCTTCGCTCAGTCGTCGTCGGCGGCCACCGGGACCTGGATCTCGTGGCTGTCGAGTTTCTCGACGAGGGCGGCGCGCTCCGCGGCGATGGCGTCGGGGTCGCCGGGCGGGCACTCGTCGGCCAGGGCGCGGGCGCGCTCGAAGGCGTCGAGCGCGTCCGTGAGGTGGTCGACGGCGCTCGCCTCGTCGCCGACCTGGAGGTCCCAGTTGCCCCGCGAGCGCTCCTCGCGGGCGAGTTGCAGGTTGGCGTCGAGGGCCGACTCGACCGCCGCGACGACCTCCGCCCGGAGGTCATCGAAGTCGGCGTCGACCGCGTCGGGTTCGGCCGTCGCGACGGAGACGGCGGTCCGATAGGCCGCGACGGCGGCGTCGTAGCGGTCGGCGACGGCATGGGGGTCGGCCGCCGACTCGGCCCGCTCGCGGGCCTCGCGCGCCCGGCCGAGGACGCTGACGAACCGCGCGCCGACGTCGATGGCCCCGCGGAGGTCCTCGACGGCCCGCGCCAGCGTCTCGGGTTCGCGGACCGTGAACGACCAGCGCGCGCCGGCCATCGTCTCGACGACGAAATCCCGCGCCAGCATGCCCTCCTCGACGCTGGCGATGGCGAGTTCCTCCCGCGGAATCGAGGCGGTGTGGTCGTCGCCGTCGTCGGCGCCGCCGACCAGAAAGAGCACCCGGTGGTCGGTGACGGCAGCGACCGCGCCGCGGTTCTCGGTCGGCCGAATCCGCTCCGTCGACTCGCCCCGCTCGCGCGTGACCCCGGACCGGCTGTTGGTGAGGCGCCACTCGACGGACTCGTCGCTGCCGAGATACGACGCTAGCGGCGCCGAGAGCAGCGTGTCTGGCTCGTCCGTCATCGGCAATCACGGGCCCGAGGGGGAGGGGAAGGGTCCGTGGCGAACCGACACAGATGGAACGGATAAAAATATCGGACGCGGCAGTCGTGGAAGGAACCGACGGACGGTCGAATCGTGTCGACTCCGGGCGCGCCGCTCCGGCCGCCGCTACTCCGGCCCGGCGTCGCTCCGGCCACCGCTGCTTCGACGGTCACCGCTCGGCCCGCACTGCTCCGACCCGGGGGCGGATCACTCCGCCTCCAGGAGGTCAAGCAGGTCGTCGCGGAGATACAGCACGGACTCGTACCGGTCGGCACGCTCCGTGGCGAGCGCCGTCAACAGGACGTCGTCGAGGGCCTCGGGAAGACCCGATGCGACGGTGCTGGGTGGCGGCGGCTCCTCGTCCAGGACAGCCCGCATGACCTGTGTCGCTCGTCCCTCGAACGGCGGTCGGCCGGTGAACAGCTCGTAGAAGACAGCCCCGAGCTGGTAGACGTCCGTGATGTCGTCGGCCGGGCCGTACGAGTCGTCGAACTGCTCGGGCGCGGCGTAGTGGGGCGACATCCCCTCGATGCTCTGGGAGTGTTCGAGCAGGTGTTTCGAGAGGCCCCAGTCGGCGACCTTCGGGACGTCGAACGTCCCGGCCGGCGTCGTCCGGTAGAGGACGTTCTGGGGCTTCAGATCGAGGTGCGCGACGCCGCGGCGGTGGGCGTACCTGACCGCTCGCGTGACCGCGACGGCCGTCCAGAGCCCCTCCGCGAGGTCGACCTCGCCGGCCCGCTGGCCCATGTGTCCGCCGTCCATGAACTCCATGGCGAGCCAGGGGAGCGGCCGGCTCCCCCACGCCAGCAACCCGACGACGTGGTCGTGGTCGTCGAGTTTGTCCCAGGTTTCGGCCTCGTCCATCAGCCGCTCGACCTGCTCGGCGTGAAGCGTTCCCTGGACGCGTGGCTCTTTCAGCGCCACCGTCACGTCGCCGCGCTCTGTCTGGACCGTCGCCCTGTGGACGTCGGCGTTCCCGCCGCCGCCGACGTAGGCCCCCTTGGTCAGGTCCGCGTAGTCGAACGCCAGTTCAGGCGCTTCCGGAACGTCTTCGGGTACCCGCTCGCGCCAGTCGCCACCCGCTGCCGCGCCGTCGGCGGCCGACCGCGCCGGCCCCGCCCGCGCCCCCGACGCGTCTGCCGGGTCGGTCGCTGCCCCGCCCTCGCGGTTGGTCGTGTACGGCGTTGCGTCGGCCGCCGAATGCGACGTGTTCGATTCGTCCCCCGCGACGCCGACATCGCCCGCATCGCCGGCGTCACCGCCGGGAGCCGGTGGCTGTTCCGGCCCGGTTCCGGTCGTCGGATCCGGCCCGGTTCCGGTCGTCGAGCCCGGTTCAGTCCCGGCCGTCGAGCCCGCACTCCGTCCGGAACCCCGCGAGTCGGCCGGCGGGCCGGTGGACGGATCGGACGGCGGTCCCTGGCCATCGTCGCCGTCATCGCTCCGCCAGACGAGAACGCCCGCGGACACGACGACCACGAGTGCGCCGGCGGCCAACAGCGGGAGCGGCAGGCCGCCACCGCCCGTGGTTCCGCCGGCGAGCGTCGTCGTGACGGCTGTCGACGACCGGGTCGGGGCCGGGGTCGGGGCAGGCGTAAACGTCGGCGTCGGCGTCGGCGCTGGCGTCGGCGTCACAGTATCGGGCGACGGTGGCGGTGGCGGCGTCGAGTCCGACGTCGAATTCGACGTCGGCTCGGGCGTCGGCGTCGGCGTGATGATGAGAACCTCCGCGGCGTCCGTGACCGTCTCGTTGACGGTTGGGTCCCGGTACGGGTCGTCTGTCCCGGGGTCGAACTCGCCGTCGCCGTCGACGTCGCGCCGGGCCACGGCCACGAGCGGGTCGCTCGTGTAGAAGTACCGCGAGTCGAACGGGACGACCACGTCGACGTGCTCGCCCGGACTGAGGTAGCCGCTGACGCCAACGGGTTCCGAGCGGGCGATGCCCGCGCTCCCCGACGAGACTGCGGCACCGCCGGTCCCGCCGCTGCCGCCCGTGCTGTTCGTGGTGCTACCGTTACTCGTTGACCGCACGTGGATCGACACGAACCCACCGTCGGGGAGCGTGACCGATGCGACCACCACCTCGGCGGTCCCGTCGACGACCTGGTCGTCGAACGTGATGGACGGAGCGGCCGACGTGTCTGCGGGTGCCCCCTCGACCCCCACAGCGCCGGCCGCCGGTCCGACCAGCACGACGACGCCCAGGAGGAAGAGCAGGCTCACCCTGCGACGGCCCGAATCGGTGCCCATCGGTAGGCAGGTGAACACATGGCAAGTAAATCCTTGCGCATACTGTCGGACCCTCGCCCGGTGTGACCGGTGCCGACATCCCCGCCCCGTCACTCCTCGAGCGGCTGCAGGTACTCGGGGGGCACCCGGTCTGTCGTGTAGACCGACCGACCCCGTCGCGTGACGTCGCGGCCGTCCGCACGCAGCGCCGCGGCGTCGACCGCCAGAATCACGGGCTCGTCGGCGTGGCGCCGCCCCACCTCGCGGGCCTCGGCGACCGTCCCAGAGAGGTGGACCTGCTGGCGCGACATCGGACGGAGGCCCTCGGCCATGATCGAATCGAGGTTCCGGGGTGCGGTGCCGTGATAGAGCGTGTCCGGGACGGGCGTCTCGGCCGCCTCGAGGTCGACGTCGACCGAGTGGCCGTAGGCGGCGCGAACGCGGTCGGTCGCGTCCGCGCCACCACGGTCGAAGCCGTCCGCATCTCCACCGCGGTCGGCCCCGCCGTGACCGCCGGTCCGCTCGAAGCGCCCCTTCGGGTCGGTGGCGACGACGGCGGCCAGTTCCTCGCGGCCGGCCCAGTCGTATTTCCGCTCGACGGCGGCGACGAGGTCGGCGAACGGCGTCCACCCCGCCTCGTCGAGGGCCAGGCCGGCGTCGTCGGGGAAGTGCCGGAGCGCTCCCGAGACGAACTTCGAGAGTTGGCGGCGACGGGACCCCGAGAGGACGCGGCGACCCGCCCCGTCACAGACAGGGCAGGCCCCCCCTCGAAGTGGCCGTGGTCGGCACACGAGCGAACCTCGTCGGTCATCTATCCGGTGTTCGGGGGGCGCGCTGAAATTCGCTGTGGGTCTGGCGACCACCGATTCGGCGTCAGAGCCGGAACGGTTCGCCGGGGGTCGAACCTTCAACCCCGAGGCGTGCGAGGGGGCGGTATGGCAGACGACACGCCCGAGTACGTCATCCCGCCGGGGGGCGGCGTCCCCTGGATGGACTTCACGACCGAGGAGACACACCGCCCGCCCGAGCGCGACATCGCCATCACGGACGTCTCGACGATGGTGCTCCAGGGGAACTTCCGCTGGGGAATCGTGAAAGTCGAGACGGACGCGGGGGTCACGGGCTACGGCGAGGTCCACGGCGACGGGCCCGACGACCCCGGGAGACTGGAAGGGCAGAACCCGCTGGACGTCCACCGCCTGCGGGACGTGATGTGGGAACCCGGCCCCGGCGTCGAGATGGCGCTGTGGGACATCAAGGGGAAGGTGCTCGACGTCCCGGTCTACGAGTTGCTCGGCGGGGCCTACCGCGACGCGGTGGAGGTCTACTGTGACACCCACGGCGGCGAGTCGCTGGGCGAGGCCCAGTCCGAGACGGTCGACCCGCGCGAGGTCTACACGCCCGAGTCCTACGCCGAGGCGGCCCGCGAGGTGGTCGACGCGGGCTTCGACGCGCTGAAGTTCGACCTCGACGTGCGCACCCACGCCGACGTCGACACGGCGACCCGACGGCTGGACAACGAGGCCATCGAACACAAGGTGTCGCTGGTCGAGGCCGTCCGCGAGGAGATCGGCTACGACGTGACGCTGGGCTTCGACCTGCACTGGAACTTCACCGTCGAGACGGCGACGCGCCTCGCGGAGAAACTCGAACCGTTCGACCTGGCGTGGCTCGAGGACCCCGTCCCGCCGCACAAGTACGACGCCCACCGCCGCGTGCGGGAGGCCACCGCCTGTCCGATCATGACCGGCGAGAACCTGCGCGACTCCGGCGAGTTCAAGCAGATGCTCGACGCCGAGGGGATGGACGTCGCCGCGCCGGACCCGAACAACTGCGGCGGCCTGCGGAACTTCCAGCAGATCGCCCACCTCTGTGACCTGGAAGGGATCCCCATCGCCGCCCACAACATCTGCAGTCCGGTCGCGACGGTGGCGGCCGTCCACGCCGCCGCCGCGGTGCCCAACGCCTTCGCACTCGAGTATCACGCCTTCGACGTGCCCTGGTGGGAGGACCTGGTCTCGCGGACCGGCGAGTCCGGCCCCATCATCGAGGACGGATCCATCGCCCTCCCGGAGGGGCCGGGGCTGGGCATCGAAATCGACCTCGACGTGGCCGAAAAACACCTGGTGGAAGGCGAAGAGCTGGTTTGAGACGAGGCGCGGGTTCGCGCGGTCGAGGAGCGTCCCGGTCTAAAGCTCCGACCGCTTGACCAGCGCGTAGATGACCAGCGCCGAGAGGATGACGCCGAGGTAGGCCTCGCTGGCGGCCAGCACCTCGGCGGCCGGTCCCTCCGGACCGATGAACCCGTAGCCGATGGTGGTGTAGGAGATGTAGCTAAAGCGGGCGGTCTCGAAGAGAATCTCCAGGCCCTCGGGCCGGAGAATCTGGCCGAGCGAGGTTATCTGAGCGCCGTCGGCGGCCGAGGTTCGAAAGAGCGGGCCGCCGAAGGCGTAGGGGACGACGTAGAAAAGCGGCGCGACGAGGAAGGCGATCATGATGCGGATGGGGCGCATGCCGTGGCCGCAGGTGACTCCGAGGAAGTAGTTCTCGGCGACGCGGCCGAAGTTCTTGACGCGGGTCCAGGCGCCCACCGTGGGGTCGCGGACGACCTCCCAGTTTTTCGCGCGGCTGTACTGCTGGCGCTTGACGCGGAACTCGCCGGCGACCTTCATGTCGCCGGCCTCGGTGGCGGCCTGTTTGGCCTTGAGGTAGGTCGTCTCGATGACCTCGGGCGTCATCTCGAGGGCGTACTCGACGTCGGCGCCCGGCGGCTCCGCGAACGTGTGGATGTTCCAGGCGTTGCGGTCGAGGTAGTCGCGGTGGTCGCTGAAGTCGAACTCGTGGTCGGCGAACTCGTCGAACTCCGTGCGACAGAACCGGAAGTAATCCAGCAACTCGCGGCCCGCCGCGTCGGTCGCGGCGTCGAGGCTGAGGTCGCCGATGCTCGCCAGCGTCATGTCGTACCGGACCCACCCGTCCGGTGGCTGTGCGATGCGCCCGGTGCGAATCTTCGCCCGGGTGAAATCGACGTAGGCGTCAGCGTCGACCTGCGTGGCCTCGAAGTCAATGGCGTCGGCGAAGGTCGTCTCGCGGAAGTTGATGCGGCCGCCGAAGGCGGTGTCGGTGAACGTCGCGGACGTGAAGTGGGCCCGTTCGAAGTCGGCGTCGGTGACGAAGTCCGTCCCGTCGAAGGAGACGCTCTCGGCCAGGTAGTTGTCGCCGCCGCTGAACTCCGCACCGCGGAAGTCGACGCGGCCGTCGAAGCGAACGTCCGGGAACTGCGCGTCGGCGTGGAAGCGGCCCTCGTCGAAGTCGGCCAGACCGGCGAACGTCGCCCCGGTGAAGTCGGCGTCCCCCTCGAACGCGGCCGCCTGGAAGTCGGCGTCCCCCTCGAAGGCGGCGTCGACGAACGTGGCCCCGCGAAACTTCGCCTGCCGGAAGTCCGCCTCGTCGCGGAAGCGCGCGCCCTCGAAGGTGAGGTCGGCCTCCAGGGCGCGCTGGCCGCCGGCGAAGACCGCCCCCTCGAAGTCCGCCACGCCGCGCACGTCGACGCCGGCGAAGTCGGCGTCCTCACGGAAGCGCGTCTCGTCGAAGTCGGCCAGGCCCCGGAACGCGGCGTCCGTGAAGTCGGCGTCTCCCTCGAAGACGGCCTCCTCGAAGACCGCGTCCCCCTCGAACGTGGCGTCCTCGAAGTGGACGTAGCCGATGGCCGCCTGCGTGAACTCCACCCGGTCGCGGAACGTCGCGCCTGTGAAACTGGTGTTGTCCTCGAGCAGGTTCGAGCGGCCGTGAAACTCCGCGCCGCGGAACGCGACCGCTCCGTCGAACGCCGCCCGGTCGAAACTCACGTCGTCGTCGAACACCGCTTCGTCGAAGTCGACCCGGCCGTCGAAGTCTGCGTCGGTGAAGTCCACGTCCCCTTCGAAGCGAGACTCGAAGCCGCTCACCTCGCCCGTCACGGTCACGTCGGGCGCCTCCAGGCCGGACTCGACGGTCGCGTTGTCGACCGTCAGGTCCCCGACCGTGGCCCCGCCGAGTCGGAGTGGCACGGCTACCGACGAGAACTCCAGGGAGAGCGCCTCGATGGTCGCCTCGCGCAGGTCCAGCGGGTGTCTGTCGGCCCCCTCGACGGTCAGGCGGTCGAGGTCCAGCGCGGGGAGTTCGACCCCGCGGAGGTCCTTGTCTTCCCGGTCGCCGCTCCTGGCGACGGCGAGCAGGGCCGCCCGCACCTCCGCGTCGGTCACGCCTCGCTCGGCCCGTTCGGCCGGCGTCAGGTGCAAGACCTCGGTGTCGACGGCCTCCTCCCGCGAGCCCTCGTCCGTATTCGACATAGCACGCTGTTTCACGAACGAGCGGTATATAACGGACGGTCGGCCTCGTGGACCGGTCGACGTCGCCGGGAACCCGACCGCTGGAGAGCGGTGACGACGCAACCGGTAGAAGTTCCAGACGGGGCCCGCCGGTCAGTTCCGCGCGTCCTCGACGGCCTCGACGAATTCGGCGGCCGACTCGCGGACGC
>JBDGSA010000088.1:9192-11392 GCA_042217755.1 Haloglomus sp.
ATCCATATCGCCGCGCTCGATGGCCTCGTAGTCGACCAGCGCGGACCCCGCGCCGACCGCGACGGCCCCGGCCTCGAAGTAGTCCGCGACGTTGTCGGTCGAGACGCCGCCGGTCGGCATGATGTCCACGTCCCCGAGCGGGCCCTGCAGGGCGCCGATGTGGCCCGGGCCCACGGTCGAGGCCGGGAACATCTTCAGGATGTCCGCGCCGGCGGCCATCGCGCGGTCGGCCTCGGTGGGGGTCATCACGCCCGGGATGGCGACCACGCCCGCGCGATTACAGACCTCGATGACGTCCTCGTTGAGGTTCGGCGCGAGGACGAACTCGGCGCCCCCCTCGATGACGTTCCGGGCGGCCGCGGCGTCCATGACGGTGCCCGCGCCGATGACGGCGTCGGTGTCCCCGAGTTCGCGGTCCACCGCGGCGATCATCTCCGAGCAGCGCTTGGCGTCGGCGGTCAGTTCCAGCGCCCGCACGCCGCCGTCGTGGATGGCGCGGGCCACGTCCACGATGTCGTCCTCGCCGATGCCGCGCATGACTGCGGTGACGCCGCTGTCCACGATGGCCTCCCGTGTCGCCTGCTTGCCTGTCATGTGTCGGTCTCCGGCGGGCGGGGACAAAAGCCTACCACTCTCGGGGCCGGATTGAAGTGCCGCCGGCGGGAGCGCTCGCCATGGCCTACGACCGCGACTTCTTCGAGGACGTGTACGCCGAGGGCGACGGCGACTCCTGGGGGTACTTCGAGAGCGACTACGAGCGCCGGAAGGCCGAGCGCCCGCTCGCGGCCCTGCGGGACCGCCGGCCGCCGGGTACCGTCGAGCGGATCGTGGACCTGGGGTGTGGCAACGGCGCCAAGACCGCCCACCTCGTCGAGGCCTACCCCGACGCCGAGGTGGTCGGCGTGGACCTCTCGGCCGAGGCGCTGGCCGTCGCCCGCGAGGAAGTGCCCGGCGCGACCTTCGAGCAGGCGGACATGGTCGAGTGGGTCGAGGACGCCGCGGCCGAAGGGTCCGTCGACGCCGTCTACGCCGTCGGCGCGCTGCACTACCTCTGTGCCCAGGAGTCCGTGACGGACCTGCTTGCGGTCGCGGACGACCTCCGGGAGGCGCTCGCGCCCGACGGCCTGCTCGTGGCCGCGCACAACCACATGCCCCGCGGTGGCGGCCCCACCTTCGTCCAGGAGCGGTCGGTGGCGACGCTGCGGACGGTCCTGGAGACGGCCTTCGAGACGGTCGGCCGGGCGCGCTACGACGCCGAGAAGACCACGGCGTTAGACCCGGACGAACCCGCCAGCCAGCCCTACGAGGTGTGGGCGATGGAACCCAGCGAGCGGTAGCCCGAATGCCCCTGGCCGCTACTCGGGGTCGTAGGGACGGGCGATATCCGATTTGGGTGCGCCGACGCCCAGCACGCGCACCGACCCGTCGGCGTCGTCGGGGTTGTACGCCCGGTGGGGACTGTCGGGTTTGGCGACGAACGCCTCGCCCGTCTCGACGACGAACTCACCCTCGGGCGTCTCGACGTGTAACTCGCCCGCGAGCACGTAGAATAGTTCCTCTCGGCGCTCGTGGGAGTGGTAGGTCCGGGGGAGTTGCTCGCCGGGGGCCATCTCGTAGGTGGCGGCGTGGAGCGCGGCCAGTTCCGCCGCGTCCGAGAGCCCACGCCGGTCACAGGGGTAGTCGGGCGTGGGGGCGAGAGCGTCGGGGTCGAGGTGGTGATAGCCCATGCCGGGCCGTCGTTCGCGGACCTGTTGAGCCTTCGCCCGCCGGGCCGCGCTCCGGCGGAGCGCCTGACAAAAAGGCTTTACCGGGCTGACGGCGTATTCCTGGCAAATGGTACTCGACGACCTCGGTTCGTCGCTGCGGGGCACGCTCGACGACCTCCGCGGGAAGTCACGCATCTCCGAGGAGGACGTCGAAGACGTCGTCAAGGAGATTCAGCGGTCGCTGCTCCAGGCCGACGTCGACGTCTCGCTCGTGCAGGACCTCTCGGACAGCATCAAGACCCGGGCGCTGGAGGAGGAACCGCCCTCTGGCACCTCGCCGCGGGACTGGGTGCTTCGCATCGTCTACGAGGAACTGGTCGACCTGGTTGGCGAGTCCACGGAGCTCCCCCTCGAGGAGCAGACCATCATGCTCGCCGGCCTCTACGGGTCGGGGAAGACCACCACCGCCGCCAAGATGGCGTGGTGGTTCTCGA
>JBDGSA010000076.1:0-8369 GCA_042217755.1 Haloglomus sp.
GTCGATGCGGACCGTGTCGGTGTTCCAGTCCTGCCGGTCCGCGCGCCAGACCTTCGCCGCGGTCCGGTCGCCGCCCTCGATCTCGATGATGTCACCCGGACTCAGCTTCAGATGCAACAGCGTGTCTGGGTCGAGGCGTGCGATGCCGCGCCCCGAGTCGTTGGGGTACGCTTTCGCCACCTCCAGTTGAACCTCGTTCATGATAGGAGTGGTATACAACGAACGTCAACGCCCGCGGCGATATGTCTTGTGTTCACACGGCAGTTCGTGCCGCTTTTTTAGCCAGAGTTCCCGCGCCGGTTCGGCCCCGCCACCGACGATCCGAAACTGGACGGTCGGGCCCCCTCGACCGCGACACGCCGACCGCGACTCCGACGTGGTCGTCCGATGACTACTCGCCGACGCCTGAAGCGTGGCTCACCCGTCCTCGCCTTCGTCTTCGCCGGGGTCCTCGTCCCCGGCCGCGGCCTCGTACTCCTCGTGGTCTTCTTCAGTCCCGTGGTCTTCGTCGGGTTCCTCGTCCTCGGCGACCTCGCGGGCTTCGTCGCTCTCGACGTCGCCTTCGCTCTCGACGTCGACTTCGATTTCGATCTCAAGTCCGTCGGCCTCCAGTTCGGCTTCGGCCTCGCGGGTGTCGCCGACTTCGATCTCCAGTTCGTCGCTGTCGACCTCCACTTCCACCTCGACGTCGACCTCAAGGTCGATGTTGTCGCTCATGTGCGGGCCGAGTGGATGACGAGTCAAAATGGGTGGGCTCCCGGCAAGTCCGGCGCCGGTCAGTTCCCGTCGTCGAACCGCTCGTCGATCTCCTCGGGCGTGAGCGCCCCGAGGGGTTCGTCCTCGTCGCCCGTCGCGTCCGCGGCGTCGGCCTCATCAGCGGCCGTGCGGGCGGCATCGATGCCGGCGAGCTGGACGTACACCCGGGCACCGACAGCCACGCCGAACGCCGTGACGACCGCGCCCAGGACGACGCCGAGTGCGGCGGCGGCGAGGTCACCGAGCGGCTTCCCACCGATCAGACTCTGGGGGAGCGTGGTGATCTGTCCGACGAGGACGACGACCAGCAGGACGAGCAGCACCCGGATGCGGTGCCCGGCGACCAGTCGCCACGACCGGCGGAGCGCGGGCACCACGCCCGTGTTTTCGACCGCTACGACGGCGCGGACGAGGTAGAACGCGACCGCCAGGAAGACGCCCGGGATGATGAACAGCACGAAGCCGACGAAGACGGCGACGGCCGCCAGCGAGTTCGCCACGAAGGAGGCGAGCGCGCGAGCCGGCAACTCGGCCAGCGCGTCCTCGGGGAACCCGCGGGCGTCGCGCACGAACACGCGGACGGCGACGACGTGCAGTGTCTCAGCGAGCAGCGCCGTCACGAGCACCAGCCCGGCGGCCGTGCTCGGGTCGACCGACAGCGCGAGCGGAGAGGGCTCGGTGGCCGGGAGGTCGCCCGGCATGACCTCGGCGTTCTCGACGACGAAGGCCCGGAGTCTGGGGAGCACGGCGGCGAACAGACTGGTGGTCGCGACGGCGCCGGCGAATCCGACGAACAGGTAGCCGGCGACCAGTGCAAGCCCCGCCGGGCGGGCGAGTCGTGCGGCGGCGCCGCTCAGCGCGTCACCGATGAGGAGCTCGTCGTGGGTGAACGCGTCCGGATCGGCGTCGGCAGCGTCGGGGCCGACGTGACTGTCGTCGTCGGGCACGTCAGGGCCAGTCGTCGCGGTCGTCTTCGGTCGCTGCGACGTCCTCGGCTTCGTCGGCGTCGCCGAGTTCCCAGCCGGCGGCCTCGGCGGCCTGCTCGACGGGGAGGTACTCCCACTCGACCCGTTCAGCGAGGTCGGCGTCGTCGTCGCCCGTCCCGACGAAGACGTGCCGATCGGTGTCGAACTGGCGCTTGACGTTCTCGAGTGACTCCTCGCGCCCGCGCGGTCCGGAGAAGAAGTCCTGTCGGATGCGATTCTTCCGGGTGAAGTTGGTCACCACGTAGGTCGGCTCCGCCGAGACGACGCCGACGTACTTGCTCCACGTGCGCGCGTCCGAAAAGACGGCGTCCGGCTCGGCCAGCCGCTTCAGGGCCGCCAACTCGAACGCCAGGGTCATGTCGCTCGAACCGCCGCCTCCGTCCATACCCCTCTGTCCCCACCCGCTGGAGAAAACGCTTTGGAAAGGACCGCACGGGCTCCTCGGGGTAAGAGCGGCCGGCAGCGTCGCCGTGTGTGCATACTTGAGTGGGCCTGCCAGGACCCTGCGAACCGTTAACGAGGGCGTCGTGAGGCGGTTTTTCGACCTGGTTCGGCAACATTTATATAGAACCGCTGACTGATTTTCAGACGAGTATGTCACAGCAGCAGCGCATGGGCGGCCAGCCGATGTTCATCCTCGCCGAGGACAGCGAACGAACCCGCGGCGAGGACGCACAGTCCTCGAACATCCAGGCCGGAAAAGCCATCGCAGAGTCAGTACGCACCACCCTCGGTCCGCGGGGGATGGACAAGATGCTCGTGAGCGACGACGGCGACGTCGTCATCACGAACGACGGGGCGACCATCCTCGACAAGATGGACATCGAGCACCCCGCCGCACAGATGATCGTCGAGGTCGCCGAGACCCAGGAGGAGGAGGTCGGCGACGGCACCACGACGGCCTCCGTCCTCGCCGGTCGGCTCCTCGCACAGGCCGAGGACCTCCTCGAGGACGACGTCCATCCGACGACTATCGTCGAGGGCTACCACGAGGCCGCCGAACTGGCGCTCGAGGCCGTTGGAGAGATGACTCTCGACGAGGAACTCGACGACGACCTCCTGCGGAAGGTGACCGAGACCTCGATGACCGGCAAGGGGACCGGCGACGTCGACGCCGAGGCGCTGGCCGAGACAGTCGTCGGCGCTATCCGCGCCGTCGATACCGACGCGGGCGTCGAGCGCGAGAACGTGACGGTCCGCACCCAGACCGGCGCCTCCTCCTCTGCGACCGAACTCGTCGAGGGCGTCATCGCCGACGAGGAGCCCCTCCACGAGGACATGCCTCACTCCGTCGAGGACGCCACGGTCGCGGTGCTGGACGTGGACCTCGAGATCCGCGAGGCCAACATCGACGCCGAATACGACATCACGGACGTCGACCAGTTGAACGAGGCCATCGAGGCCGAAGAGAGCGAGCTGCGCGGCTACGCCGAGACCATCGACGAGGCCGGCATCGACGTCGCCTTCGTCACCGGTGACGTCGAGGACCGCGTCGCCGCCTACCTCGCCGAGTTCGGTATCCTCGCGTTCGACTCGCTCTCGGACGACGACGCCGGCGCCATCGCCCGCGCGACGGGCGCAAAGACGCTCGGCTCCGTCGAGGACATGGACGACGACGACTTCGGTCACGCCGACTCCATCACCGTCCGCACCTTCGCCGACGACGACCTCGTCTTCGTCGAGGGCGGCGCGGCCGCGGAGGCCGTCACCATCCTCGCCCGCGGCGGCACCGAGCACGTCGCCGACGAGCTCGAGCGCGCCCTCAACGACGCGCTCGACGTCGCCACGGCCGCGCTCGACTCCGGCGGCGTCGTCCCCGGTGCGGGCGCCTCGGAGATTGCCATCGCCGACCACATCCGCTCTGGGTCTGCGGGCATCGAGGGCCGCAAGCAGCTCGCCGTCGAGGCCTTCGCCGACGCCGTCGACGTCATCCCGCGCACGCTCGCGGAGAACACCGGCATGGACCCGATCGACTCGCTGGTCAATCTCCGCTCGCGCCACGAGAGCGAGGGCATCGCCGGCCTCATCGCTGAGGGCCAGACCGGCCACGTCGACGACCCCGTCGAGTACGGCGTCCTCGACCCCGCCGCTGTGAAGCGCGAAGCGGTCGAGTCCGCGACCGAAGCCGCGACGATGATCGTCCGCATCGACGACGTCATCTCGTCGAGCTAACGTCTGAAATCGACCTTTCTGGTGTTAAATTCCCTTATTGTTGATTTATTTTGTACTTTTGTCTATAATATCTTGGATTCGAGTGTAATTCGGGGCCGGCGGAGACACCTCCGAAGCCCTCGCGCTCTCTTCTGACAACCGCGACGACCACGACGGCGGGGCCAGCTTCGAAGCCCTCGCGCTCTCTTCTGACAACCGCGACAACGGAGACACCTCCGAAGCCCTCGCGCTCTCGACCCGCCGCGTCTCGCTGCGCTCCTCGGATCCGCGCTCGCAGTGCTCGCCCGGATCCTGCGGTGCTTGCGTCGTCGGGGCGGGGTCGAGAGCGCTCGCCCTTCGAGTCCGCCAGGGGATTGAATATGTCACGGCCACGGCGCCCCTGCCCTTCCCCGGGTCGCGCGGGTTCGCCCGCAAGGGGCTCACCACGCGCTCCCGGCCCGTGGATCGCGGCGGGGCGCGCATCCCCGTCAGTCGCACTGGCGCGCGCTGGCGGCAGCCCCAGAACCCGCGAGCGAGTTCAGCTCGCTCGCTCACGTGGTGGGACTGCCGATTCTAAGCGAGCGAGGGCTCGGCAGAGCTTGCTCTGCCGGTGGCCGAAGCGCGCAACGAAGTGAGCACTGCAGGTGGCTGGGGAGGCGCGAAGCCCACGGACCCGACTGACCAATGCGCGGTCCTGGCGGACTCGAAGGGCGAGGCCGGTGCATCCGTCCCGGACCCGGCAAGCACCGCAACGAGCGAGCGAAGCGAGCGACGTGAGGAGCGCAGCCGTCGCCGAAGGCGGCGCGAGGCCGAAGGCCGAGCGGGTCCCGGACGGTGCAGCGGCCGAGGGCTTCGTGGCCGTTCCTCTCGGGTCAGTTGTTTTCAGGGCGGCCGAGGGCTTCGTGGCCGTCTCTCTCGTCGTCGCAGTCACCGGAGCAGTCACCGGAGCAGTCACTGAACGAACACTCTTTCTCTAGCGACCGAACCCCTCAAGACGCTCACCAGTCTACGTATCGCTGGCAGAGGGAGCCCGGCTCCCGTGCGCATCGTGGCGCACGAGGAAAGTCCCCCCACCGTCCGGGCGGGCGACCGGGCGCAAGCCCGGGACGGGAGACCGTCGGCGCTGGAACAGCAACGAGACCCCCCGGCTCGAGTGATGAGGCCCGAGGGGCCACACGGCCCCCGGCGCGAGCGGGCATCGCCCGCGAGCGCGCGAAGCGACCCGTGAGGGAAGCGAGCTAACCGGCCGAACGTCGACGACCGGGAACGGATGGAACGGCGAATCCTCGCCGGTGCAAGCCCGCCGCGCTGGTAGCCCGGACGCTGCGGCGGGTGCTCAGCCGAATGCCGGGACGAACAGAAGGGGGCTTACTCCCCTCAGCCGCCACCCGTCGAGCGGCGGCGCCGTCCGGGCGCGCGCTGCGCGTCGTTCGGTCGCGCGATTGCCGCCGGGCTTTTCATAGGGGGTTGCATACGGGCGGACATGGAATCCGTCCGAAAGGGCCTCCGCTCAGAGAAGATCACCAAGGACACCTACGAGCGGTTGATCTGTGCGGAGTGCGGCGAGAACCTCGACACGCGCGACAACCCGGATGGTCTGGGGAAGATCCGGTCCTGCCCGGAGTGTGGCCGCGAGTGGCAGCAGGTCGGGTAGCGCGGCGTCGCGTTCCGCCTGCCGGTCCGCCCGGGAACCGGCTCGACGGAGCTCTGACTGTCCGTCCGCTCCCTACGGCCGACGCGTGTCCGACGAGCCACCGAACGGTTTTGTGCCCGCATCACCCAGATGATACAGTGAGTACCGTCGCGGAGTGGACCGACGCGCTCGCCGAGGCCGGGGAACTCACCCCGGACGTCGTCGACCGCATCATCGAGGCACACGGGAAGCGCGGCCGGCGCGCCATCGAGGCCGTCGGAGAGCGACGCGTCAAGGGCTACCGCGACTTCACCGTCGTCGTCGGCCACACCGAGGAGTACGTCGTCGAAGACGGCGCCTGCACCTGCGAGGACAGCCAGTACAACCTCGACGCCGACGACCCGGACGACCTGTGCTGGCACGTCATCGCCGCGAAAATCGCGCCGCGCGTCGACGCTGTCGACCACCACGACATGTGGTACTCCGACGTCCGGGAGTTCATCTGACCGATGGCCGATGATCGATGGCCGATGGCCGATGACCGACGCGGAGCACGGCTCCGCGCCATCGCGAAGATGCTGCCCGGCGTGCCGAGGCGGGTCCAGTCACTCGGCGACTGATACGGATTGCGCTAAGTCATTTCCGCATCGACCGGCCGCTGTCGGGCGGTCGTGACGGTAAACAGTTAGCGCAATCCGTATGAGTCCGCCGCTGTTCGCTCGATGACCGAGTCTGCTGCCAGTCTCCCGGCGACTGAGTCCGCTGCCGGTCACTCGCTGGTCTGTGTCGTCCCCTCGCGCTCGGTCTCGCGGAGGATGAAGGGGCCAATAGAGAGGGTCCGCCCCGTGATCGTGGCGATGCGGAGGACGTACGACAGGAGCAGGAAGAACGGGACGAGCGCCAGCGACGCCGCGACACAGACGAGCAGCACCGCCGCGTCGACGCCGATCGGCGTGGTGCGGGGGAGCGCCGCGGCGTCGAAGGCAACCAGCATCGAGACCGTGATGGCCAGCGACGGGAGCGAGGAGAACAGCACCAGCCGCGAGAGGTCGACGAGCTCGGACTGGAAGTAGAGCGTCTTGAAGTGCTCGCGGGCGGGGCCGAACAGTCGGAGCAGCCCCTCCAGGTCCTCGAGGGAGTCGCACGTCTCGCCTGACAGCCGGTCGCCGTACGCCTGGCGGAGCCGGCGGGCCCGGTAGACCTTCCGGGAGTACTCGAAGTTCAGCGCGGCGTCGACGACGTCGTACTGGCCGAAGGTGGCTCCCGAGAGAGAGCCCGACACCTGGTCGGCGGCCGTCTTCACTCCCTCGGCGAGGTCGCGGACACCCTCGCGGGCCTCGTCGTCGGCGTCTTCGTCGACAGTGTCGCCGAGGTGCTCGGCCTGGGCACCGGCCGCAGTGACCATCGCGCGGAGGAACGCCGAGGGTTCGGCCGGGGAGATAGGGTCCTCGAGGTAGTCGGCCACGTCCGTTCGGAACGCCATCGCGCCGGACATCCGCTCGCGCTGGTCGCCGGCCGCACCCAGTTCCTGCGAGAGGACGAGCTGGTTCAGCGTCAGCACCAGCGTCACGCCCGTGACCGTCGCGCCGACGAGCGCCTGGAACAGCGTCTCGACGGGGTCTCCCGAGCGCACCGCACTCGCCGACCCGGGCAGCGCCACCATGACGAGCACGAGCGCAGCCAGCATCGAGACCAACAGCCACAGGGTCACGATCCGCCGGTCGGCCTCGACCAGCAGGTAGGTGAGCGTCGTGTAGCGGTCGGCCCGCTCCTGCATCGTCTCTTCGGCGTCCGCACCCACGTCGGCAGTCGTCGCGCTGTCGCTCACGAGCGCATCCCCCGCCTCGGTCGCGGCGCTGCCGGGTCCATATCGAGGCGACAGGCGTCGTCACCTTAGTGGTTGACGAAGGGGAACGCGAACGATTCCGTCCGGAGAACGGTCGCGACGGTCAGCGGTCGAGCGGCCCCGGACTCACTTCGACTCGTCATCGGTCTCGGACGCCGCCTCCTCGTCTTCCTTCAGGTCGGCCAGTTCCGCCTCCACGTCGGGGTCGGCGCCCCCGCTCGTCTCGTCTCCGGATTCTTCCTCCTCGGCGCTCGCCACGGACACCTCCTCGGTCGACCCGCGGCCGCTCTCGGCCTTCAGCGTCTCCAGCTCGGCCTCGACTTCACTGTCGGACCGGAGTTCCCGGAGTTCGCGGTCGAGGTCGTCCTCGTCGGAGAGCGCGTCGTCGAACGCGCCCGTCTCCTGTAGTTCGTCCATCGCCTCGGCGCGAGCCTCCATCTCGTCGGTGCGCTCGCGGGAGCGTTCGATGGCGCGCGCCGTCTCTTCCATCTCGTCGCCGACGCCGCTCATCGCCTCGGAGACGCGGGCACTGGCCTCCGCCGCTTCGTACCGGGCCTTCATCGTCTCCTTTTCCGTCCGGAACCGCTCGATTCGCTCCTGCAGCTCGTCTTTCTTGTCGACGAGGCGGTCCTGGGTGTCCTGGAGGTCGGCGATCTGGCCCTCGAGATCCTCGATCTGGGCCATCTTCTCCTTCTTCTTTTCGAGTGCGCGACGCGCGAGGTCGTCACGGCCCGCATCGACTGCTTCGCGCGCCTGCTTGTTGTGCTTCTCGACGTTCTCTTCCAGCCGGCGTTTCTGGATTTCGAGGCGCTTTTTTTGCGTGGTCAGGTCCGCGATGCCCTGCTTGACGTCCTGCAGTTCGTCGCGCATCTTCTCGTAGCTGTAGTCCAGCGTCTCGGAGGGGTCCTCCTGGCTGGAGACGATGGCGTTCAGCTTCGACCGGATGACGTACGAGGCCCGAGAGAGGAGTCCCATGCTCCGCCGTTGGCGGGCCGTA
>JBDGSA010000076.1:8469-11360 GCA_042217755.1 Haloglomus sp.
GTCCTCGTGGTCGCGCGTCGATTGCGTCTGCCCGGAGTCGAGTACGTCCGCGTGGGCCGCGCGCTGTGAGCACGACCGGTGCAGTCGACACGGCGAAGGCCCCGGGTCGCGAGGGCCGCCGTATGGACGTCGCGCACGTCGAGGAGTGTTTCCCGGAACTGGACGCCATCGCCGATTCCGACCTGCGAGCGGGCGTCGTAGACGCGTGGCTGGCCGGTGCGGGCGAGGGCGGCGTGGACGACCTCCGCGCGGTATCGTGGCTCCCGCCGACCGAGCGCGAACTCGGCATCCAGGGCGAGGAGTCGCTCGTGGCGCACGTGCGGGCGGTCGTCGCCTGTGCTCGGGCACTGGCGGACGCGCTCGCGGACCGCCGCGGAACGGCCGTCGACGGTGATCTGCTCGTGGCGGGCGCGCTGGTCCACGACATCTCCAAACTAGTCGAGTTCGACGGCGCGGAGCCAACTTCGACGTACGACCTGCTCGGCCACCCGTACCACGGTGTCCACCTCGTCGCGGCGGCGGGACTGCCCGTCGAACTCGCCCACATCGTTCTCTCGCACACCTCGCGGACGAGCGTCGAGCCCGCGTTCCTCGAGGCGGCGCTCGTCAGGCGCGCGGACGAGATCGCCGCGACTGCCATCCGCGCGGGCGCCGTCGACGACCTCCGGAACGCCTGAGCGGGTCAGCAGGGCTCGTAGGCTCGCGGTCGATGAGTTGCGCGTGCGGCCACGAACGAGACACACGCCGACTACGTTGCCCGCATCGACCGTGTTGCCCACAATCGACCAGATTGCCCACACCGACCGACAACGATTAGCGCGGTCGTCACCCACGGGCGGGTATGGCAGACGAGAACGCCGACGCCGAGGTTGACCTGAAAGGCCGGCAGATGCGGCTGATGGGCGTCGGCTCGGCCATCGCTGGACTGCTGGTGCTCGCTGCGGGAGCCGTCGCCACGGCCCCGTACGAGCCGATCGTCGGCGTCCTCGGCTTCCTCGGTATCGCGGCGATGGTGTTCGAGTACACGGAGAACGTCCAGCGCGGCGTCTCCATCGGAATCCTCGTCAGCGGCGTCCTCGTGTGGCTCTACCCCGTCCTCGTGCCACCCTCACAGGGTTCACCCATCTTCCTCGGCGCCCTGCTGGTGGCGGCCGGCATCTTCAACTACGTGTTCACGGATGTCACCGAGCGGTTCCGACAGTTCGGCGAGCGACTGGCCGGCGGAGACGAGGACGCCGAGGAAGCCTGACACACAGCCCGATCGTAACCACGCGCGGCGGTGTTTTCCATCTGAAAATGGAAATTATAGTTTTATTCCCAGTATAATTATATAAATTGACAAATAAGATATTTATACTATCGAGCGTGGTCGAACGGAGATGTCTCGCTCGAAAGCGGTGCCCGTCGACCGATATCGCTTGCGGAAGCTTTTCGTCGCCGCTGTGAGTCCCGAACGGCGTGGCACTACCGTCGGTCACGCCGGGAATGTTGACGGTGTTTGCCATCATCGTCGTGGCTCTGGTCCTGTTCGCGACGGAGCCGATCCCCATCGACATGACTGCCATCGGGGTGATGGTGACCCTGATGATACTGGGGACGGCCGGTCCGCTGAACCTGACTGGCGTCACGCCCCAGGAGGGCATCTCGGGGTTCGCTTCCGGGGCGACAATCACGGTGCTGGCGATGTTCGTCCTGAGCGCCGGCATCCAGCGGACGGGCGTCATCCAGATTCTGGGGGCGAAACTGACCGACCTGACGGGCGACAGCGAGTCGCGACAGCTCGGCGCCACCATCGGCGTCGTCGGCCCCATCTCCGGGTTCATCAACAACACCGCCGCCGTCGCCATCCTGCTCCCGATGGTGACCGACATCGCCCACGAGGGCAAGACCTCGCCGTCGAAACTGCTCCTCCCGCTGTCGTACGCCTCGATGTTCGGGGGGACGCTCACGCTCATCGGCACGTCGACGAACATCCTCGCCAGCGAGGTGGCCGCGGACCTGGGCGTGCCGAACGCGCCGTTCTCGATGTTCCAGTTCACCGCGCTCGGCGTCCTCGTCAGTATCGCCGGCACCATCTACCTGCTCACGCTGGGGCAGTACCTCACGCCCGAGCGCATCAAGCCCCGCGAGGACCTGACCGAGGAGTTCGAGATGGGCGAGTATCTGACGGAGGTGACCGTCCGCGAGGACTCGCCCATCGTCGGCAGCACGGTCCGGGAGGCGCTGATGGAGACGGACTTCGGCGTGGACATCGTCCAGCTCATCCGCGACGGCGAGGTGTTCCTCGAACCGCTCGGACCGAAGACCATCCGGTCTGGCGACATCTTCGCGGTGCGGACCGACCGCGACACCCTGGTCGACCTGATGGACGCCGAGGGGCTGGACCTGGTCGCCCGCACCGTCGACGAGGCCGAACTCGAGGCCGCCGAGGAGGAAGCTCACAACCTCGTCGAGGTGGTCGTCGCCCCGGGGTCGTTTCTCGTCGGCGAGACGCTCGCGACGACGAACTTCCGCCAGCGCTACGACGCGACGGTGCTGGCGTTCCGGCGCGGTCCCGAACTCATCCGCCAGCGGATGGACCACACCCGCCTCCGGGTCGGCGACACACTGCTCATCCAGGCCACTGCCGATTCCATCGACCGACTCGCGGACCGCCGGGACTTCATCATCGCCCAGGAGGTCGAGCGACCCGACTTCCGGCGGTCGAAGATCCCCGTCGCAGTCGGTATCGTCGCCGCGGTCGTCGGCGCAGCCGCAATCGACGTCCTCCCCATCGTCGTCTCCGCGCTCGCGGGCTCGCTGTTGATGGTGCTGACGGGCTGTCTGAAGCCGACCGAGGTGTACGAGGCCGTCCAGTGGGACGTCATCTTCCTGCTCGCGGGCGTCATCCC
>JBDGSA010000098.1:0-11307 GCA_042217755.1 Haloglomus sp.
CCCGGATGACCTCCGAGATGGTGTAGATGTGGTGCTTGTGGCCCTTGCGAGGGTGGTCGAGGCTCTCGGTGTCCATCCCGAGTGACGTGCCATAGAGGTCCCGCTCGAGGTCGTGGACGGCGAAGCCGTTGCCGGCCGAGATCATGTCCACGTATCCATGGCGGACGAGGCGAGCGAGGTCCTCGCGCGCGCCGGAGTGTACGAGCGCCGGGCCGCAGACCGCCAGGATGTCGCCGCCCTCGCGTTTGGTCTCGACGATGGCGTCGGCCACCTGCTCGATGGTCGACTCGGAGGGGCGCTCGGAGGAGACGCCGCCCTGCATGAAGCCGAAGGCTCCTTCCCGTCCGCGGGGGCGCTCTGGCGGACGAACGCGGATGCCGGCCTCGCCGGTCACGACGAGGTCGCCCTCGTCGATTCCGTTGAGCACTTTCGTGTACGCGCGAGCGTCGTCGGTCTCCGGCCCCTCGACCACGACCGCACAGTCCATCTCGATATTCTCGACGGGGATCCACTCCCCGTCGACGCGGACGTCGGTCGGATGATTCGTCGTCGAGTAGAAGCCGGTCGGGACGACTTGATCGCCGGGTGCGGGCGTGAGCTCGGCGTCGTCGGGGTCAGCGGGATTGGCCCCGTTCTGGTGGAGTTCGTGGACGATAGCCTGGAGCGTGTCGGGGTCGTCCGCGTGGACCGTGAGGCGGGCGTAGGAAGTCTCTGTCTTCGAGCGACCGATGTCGAACTCGTCGACGTCGAACGAGCCGCCCAGGTCCATGATGATGCCGAATGCTGTCTGCATCATCCCCGAGTCGATGATGTGGCCCTCCAGCTCGACCTCGCGAGAGACCGTCATGGACCGTGAGAGACGCCCCCCCGGCAAGTCGCTTGCGGGTCGGCGCCGGGACGAAGTGGATGGGACGTTCCCCCGACGAGAGTCGGTCGGGGGGGTCTGAGAGCAGAAGGGGAATCCGGCGAATCCGACGCGATTCCGTACGGTTTCGTGTCACAGTTCACTGGTGCGTCGGCCGAACGGGGCGCCGACGTGCCGGAAACGATTTGCGATAAACCGTATCAGTCCGTCCGGCGGGTCACTCGCCAGTCGCCTCGCACGTCGGCAGCGGCGTCGTCGGCCATGTCGACGAGTCGGTCGTAGAACGCCCGGAGCCCGGCAGCCCCGGTGGCAGAGCGGACGTGGAGTTCGACCGCGTCCTCGCGGACGGCGATCCGGAACGTATCGCCCGTCGCGTCGTCGTGGACGAGAAAGACCGGCAGCGGCAGGTCGAACCAGTCGCCGAATCGGTAGCGGTCGACCGACAGCACGTCGCGGGTCAGCGACGCCAGCGTCGCCTCGTCGACCGACTCGCTCCGGGGCCGAAGCTCGACGACCGTCGCTCCCTCGTAGCGCATCCCCCCGGCCCGGGGGAACGTCCGGTCGGGGTGGCGAAGGTCCGTGAAGGCGTCGTCGGAATCGTCCTCCCGATTGCCCCCGGCGGACGCGTCCCGGAGGTCCGCGGCGGTCGAAAACGAGAGGTCCGGCTCGGCCTCCGACTGTTCACTCATTGGGCCTCTCACCGTGACTGTGGGCCGCTTCACGCTTAAATTCGCCGAGACCCGGGGACGGAGGAGAGAACCCGGATGGGAAGGGAGAACTGGGCAGAGAGGAGACTCCGGACGGACCGGGCTAGAAACTGCTCTTGATCTTCTCGAAGAACGACTGGTCGACCGAGAGATCCTCGTCGGAGGCCTCGGCGAACTGCTCCAGCGCCTCGCGCTGTTCCTCGTTCAGGCTCTCCGGCGTGACCACCTGGATGTGGACGAGCAGGTCGCCCTGGCCGCCACGCTGGAGCCGTGGCATCCCCTTGCCGCGGAGGCGTCGGGTCTCGCCGGACTGGACGCCGGCATCGAGGTCCATCTCGACGGGCCCGTCCAGCGTCGGCACCTCGACCGTGTCGCCGAAGACGGCCTGCGGGAAGGAGACGGGCAGCGTGTAGTGGAGGTCGGCGCCGTCACGGTCGAAGTCGGGGTGGTCCTCGACTTCGATCTCGACGAGAAGGTCGCCGTTCGGCCCGCCGCCCTCGCCGGGGGCGCCCTCGCGATCCATCCGGAGCGTCTGGCCGCTGTCGATGCCGGCGGGAATCTCGACCTCGAGGCTGGCGTTCTCGCGGGTGACGCCGTCGCCGCCGCAGGTCGAGCAGGTCTCCTCGTACAGCGTCCCCTCGCCCTCGCACCGACTGCAGGTCCGGGTCTGCTGGACGCGCCCCAGCGGTGTCTGCCGGACGGTCGTCTCCTGGCCGCGACCCTCACACTGGGGACAGGTCCGCGACTCGGCGCCCGGAGGATGGCCGCTGCCGCCGCAGTCGGGGCACTGTTCGGGCCGGGTGATGTTCAACTGCTTCGTGACCCCCTCGTAAGCCTGCTCGAGGGAGATGGTGAGCGACGTTCGGAGGTCCGCACCCTGCCGGGCGCCGCCGCGGCCGCCACCACCCCCGCCACCGAAGAACTGCTCGAAGATATCGCCCATCCCGCCCGCGCCGCCGAAGGGGTCGCCGCCTCGACCGTTGCCCCCGAACGGGCCAGCGCCGGCACCGCCCGCCCCGCCCGCGCCGCCGTCGAATCCGCCGCGCTTCTCGGCCTCCTCGAACCGCTCGTGGCCCATCTGGTCGTACGCGCGGCGCTTCTCCTCGTCCGTGAGCACCTCCTTTGCCTTCTTGATCTTCTTGAACTTCTCCTCGGCGTTCGGGTCGTCGCTCACGTCGGGGTGATACTTCGCCGCCTTCTTCCGGTAGGCCTGCTTGATCTCGTCTTCGCTCGCGTTCTGGGATACCCCCAGTGCCTCGTAGAAGTCCTCGCTCATCTCGTTGCTAGGGGATATGCAACTTCGATACTTGAACGGAACGGGTACGCTCCAGCAGATAAACGTAGGCAGACAACTTCAAAAATATCTAATTTTTCTATTTTTCTCTTTTATTCTGTTTTTATTTGGAATATAATATTAAAAAACGTAAGAATACAGAATTATCCCGAGTATAAACCTACACCGGGGGCTCTCACCGAGTAGTAGTTCGCCGGCTACGGAACCCTTTCACCGCGACCGGACGTAGGAGATCGCGATGACACGAATCGGATTCGTGGGGGCCGGCGCCGGGACGGCGGCCGCCGCGTACGCGCTCCGTGGGACGGACGCCGAGGTGACAGTGCTGGAGAAATCGGGCGGCGTCTGCGGTCGCGCGGCCACTCGTCGGCGTGGCGACTCCAAGTACGTCTACGACTACGGCGCGAACTACGTGAAGTCCGACGACGAGCGCGTCAACGCCCTGCTGACGGAGGACCTCGACACGGCAGGGCTGGTGGACGTGACGGAACCGGTCTGGACATTCGACAGCGAGGGAGCCATCTCCGAGGGAGACGGCAGAGACGAGCACAAGTGGAGCTACGAGTCGGGGCTCACGCAAATCGCAAAGCGGCTGTTCGGACGGACAGACGCCACCGTCCACCGGAACACTCGCGTCGAGTTGGTCCGCCGGAACAGCGACCGGACGTGGTCGCTCGTCGGCGACGACGGCGACGAGTACGGTCGGTTCGACCGGCTGGTCATGAATCCGCCCGCCCCCCAGACAGCCGAACTCCTCCGGAGCGCCGAGTGGGACCGTGACCTCCGGACGGACCTCGCGGCGACGGCGCGGTCTGTCTCCTACCGGAGCATCGTCACTGCGGTTCTGAACTACGATCGCACTCTGCGGCGGAGCTGGTACGCCCTCGTGAACGTCGACAAGGAACACGACGTGGGGTGGGTGGCACGCGAGGAGTGCAAGCACGGCCACGTTCCAGAGGGAGAGTCGCTGCTGGTCGTCCAGATGTCACCCGACTGGTCGAGCGACCACTTCGAGACGGACCCCGACGACGCCTGTTCGTCGATCGCCGACGCGACCGCCGACCTACTCGACGAGCCCCACCTCACGGACCCGGACTGGACCGACCACCAGGGCTGGCGCTACGCGCTCCCCGAGGGAGGTGCTGATCCGGAGCCCATCGAGCGAGCCAGGGAGTACGGCCTCTACTTCACCGGCGACTGGGTCGCCGGGGAAGCCCGGCTCCACGCGGCGCTCCGGAACGGGCTGGAGACCGGCGAGCACATCGCCGACACGCTGTAGCGAGCGGACGAGCCGGCCCCCGTCACGCGAGGGGGGCCTCTCGTACCCTCACATTCGACGGACCGATGCCACGCCTGGTCGTGCGGTCGACGTGTCTCGCCGCTCCGTTGCCTCCTGAACGAGTTGATCACGCTCACGACCAATCAGCGGCTTCGTTGTCTTCTTCCTCGGCTACGCGCCGTTGAAGCGACGGGAACCGGCGGACCTCCTCGGCGGCGACACCCTCGTCTCGCGGACGGGCGACTGATGGCGCACGGCCGAGCAGTTCGGGGCGGCCGACCGGGACGAGCGTCGAATCGCGGATTCAGTCGGCGTGAATCCGCGGGTCGAGGTAGCCGTAGAGGGCGTCCTGAAGGAAGTTGCCCGTGATGCCAAGCACCACCAGCACCATCGTCGTCCAGATGACGAGCGCCATGTCGCTCTTCCGGACCGCGCTGAGACTCGCGACAGCCAGCCCGTCGATGCCGAGGACCGCCTCTACCACGTAGATGTCCAGCATCAGCACGGCCAGCAGTTCCGAGACCGACAGCGAGACGATGGGGAGCGCGGCGTTGCGGAGGACGTGTCGAGCCAGGCGGAGTTTGTTCGCCCCCTTGGCGCGGAGCATCTTGACGAACGCCCGTCCGGTTCGCTCGATGGCCGCCGTCCGGGAGAAACGGACCTGCCCGGCGAGGAGGCTGCTCGCCACCGTCAGCGCCGCGAGCACCTGCGGGTGGAGTGTGGGGGCAACGACGTCGACGCCCGCGATAGTGCCGAGCCCAACCCCGGAGAGCCGGAAGTAGTAGATGATGAGCATGAAAGCCGGCACGCCGAGGAGGGCGTACGTCGACACCCGTGCCGACCGGTCGAGGACGCCGTCCTTGTCGAGGGCAGCGAAGAGGCCGAGGGGGACGCCGAGCAGCACCGCCAGGAGGACGCCGGGAAGCACGTACTCGAGGGTCGTCGGGACCCGCCCGTCGATGACGGCGATCACCGGCTGGTCGTAGGCGAACGAGTACCCCCAGTCGAGCGTGGCCACGTCGACCAGCCAGTCGGCGTAGCGCTCGTAGACGGGCTCTTTCAGGTTGCGGCGCGTCAGGAACTCCTCTCTGAGCCGCCGGATCTCCTCCGGCGACGCGCCGCCGTACCGCGCCTGTGCCAGAATCCCGCCGAGCTCCTGCTTGACGAGCCGATTGATGAGCAGGAACACGGCCGTGACGACCGCAAGCGCCGAGACGAGCGCGAAGGCGGCCCGCCGGGCGAGAAAACGGAGGTAATTCATCGTGAGGCCGCGGTGCCGTGGCGGCGACTGGCGGTGGAGGGGGGGTGAACGTGGGGGACCATGCTGGGCGCGCCGTAACAGACAAAAAAATATAAAATTTGCCACCTGCACTCGTGGCACAGATAGCGATGCCCTCCACCGATACCGAAAGCGCGAGGTTCACGAGCGTTGACTGGCCCGACCGCACCGGGTTCCCACCGCGACCCGGTGCACGGACGGCCGGACTCGTCGCCGCGCTCGTCTGTCTCGCTGTACTGTTCGCCTACGACTACCGGTTCCATCCGGACGACCTGTTCGTCGTCATCGACTGGAACCTGACCCGGGTCGACTGGCTGCTCCTGCTGTCGATCGTCCTGCTGGGTCGCTACGGCGTCGTCCCCCTCCTGGCCGACCGGGAGCGCGCCGTCCGACACCTCCGTGACCTCCTCACGAGGCCGGGAGCCGCCTTCGCCGTCCTCTTTCTGGGCGTGTTCACCGTCACGAGCGTCGTCGGGCCGGATCCCCTGTTCGCCCTCGAGTACCCGCGTCTCCGTCATCGCCTCCAGCCCCCCGTGTATACCAGCGTGTACGTGGGCGACCAGTACAGTCACCAGTGTGTTGGTCAGCTGACCAACGGCTACTGTCACGGGACCTGGAAGTATCCCCTCGGGACCAACCAGTACGGGCAGAACATGCTCCAGCAGCTCGTCCAGGGGATGCGAGTCGCACTGAAACTCGGCGTCGTGGTCGGGACCCTGATGGCAGTCGTCGCGACCGTCGTCGGGACAGCCGCCGGCTACTTCGGCGGCTGGATCGACGAGGCGCTGATGCGGTACGTCGATGTCCAGCAGACCCTGCCCGCCATCGTGGTCTACCTCGTGCTCGCGACGCTCTACTTCGGGAACATCCAGGGCGTCTCAGACGGCGGCGCCTTCGTGTTCGTGCTGGTGTTCGGCCTGCTCGACTGGGGCGGGATGGCCCGACTGGTCCGGAGCGACGTCCTCGAGCGGCGGTCGGCCGGCTACGTGCGCGCCGCGCGCGCTGCTGGTGCAAGCGACCTGCAGGTCATCCGCCGGCACGTCCTCCCGAACGCCATCCCGACCGTGGTCACGGCGTTGACCCGCCGGATTCCGCTCGTCATCCTCGCTCAGGTGGCACTGGCGTATCTCGAACTCAACCGTGTCGAGAGCCACTCTTTCGGCCGACTGCTCCGTATCGGACTCAACGCGCCGAACATGGTCTGGCACCAGAAGTGGTGGGTGACGACGGTGGCCGTCGTCGCACTCGTGTTGACAGTCGTCTCGTTCAACCTGCTCGGCGACGGGCTGCGCGACGTACTCGACCCGCGAGAGGAGGTGGAGTAGATGGCGGCCCCGCTGCTCTCGGTCCAGGACCTCCACACCCGGTTCGGCACGCCCGACGGACTCGTCCGCGCGGTCGACGGCGTGAGCTTCGACGTGGACCGCGGGGAGACGGTCTGTCTGGTCGGCGAGTCCGGCTCCGGCAAGACCGTCGCCTGCGAGTCCATTACTCGGCTCCTCCCCACGCCGCCGGCGGAGATCGAGGCCGAGGCCATCCGCTTCGACGGCGAGGACCTCTCCGCGTTGTCGGGCGAGCACCTGCGGTCGTACCGTGGGGACCGCATCGCCCACGTCTTCCAGAATCCACAGAACGCGCTCGACCCCGTCTACACCGTCGGTCAGCAGGTCGTCGAGGCGATTCAGATCCATCGCGACCTCGGACGGACCAAGACCCGGGACCGGGCCAAGACCCTGCTTCGCCGGGTCGGCATCGGCGCGGTCGAGGAGCGGTTCGACGACTACCCATACCAGTTCTCCGACGGAATGAAACAGCGCATCGTCATCGCGATGGCCCTCGCGCCCGAGCCGGATCTCCTCATCGCGGACGAGCCGACGACCGCGCTCGACGTCACCATCCAGAAGCAGGTGCTCTCGCTCCTCGACGAACTCCGTAGCGAGCGGGGGCTGGGGCTCCTGTTCGTCACGCACGACCTGGGCGTGGTCGCGGAGATCGCCGACCGGGTCGTCGTCATGTACGCCGGGCAGGTGATGGAGACCGGCGACGTCAACGACGTACTCGAGAACCCATCGCACCCGTACACGCGGGCACTCCTCGAGTGTCTGCCCGGACGCGGGCGGGGCTTCGAGACTATCGAGGGGACCCTCCCGGATCCGACAGACCCGCCGGCCGGCTGCCGGTTCAGCCCGCGCTGTCCCCACGCCGAACCGGCCTGCGAGACCGGCCCGCAACCCGACTTCCAGACCGTCGACGCCGTGAGCGACGTCGAGCGCCGAGACGACGCCAGCGTGATACACGACGGTGACAGCCCCGACGCCACAGACGCGCAAGGGAGTGGTCCACCCAACCCGCCCCACGAGGTGTCCTGTATCCTCTATAGCTCGGACCGCGATCTGCCCGCCCCGCTCGCGGGAGGCGACGAGCGCGACGGAGGGAACGATGAGTGAACAGACAGACAGCGAGACGGATCCGCTCCTCGCCGTGCGGGATCTGGAGAAGCACTATCCGGTTCGGTCGGGGCTGCTCCGACGGGTGACCGGCCAGGTCAAGGCAGTCGATGGAGTGAGTTTCGACCTCCGGCGCGGGGAGACGCTCGGACTGGTCGGCGAGTCCGGGTGCGGGAAGTCCACGACCGCGAGCACCGTCCTCGGGCTGGAGGAGCCGACCGGCGGCGAGGTCCGTTTCGACGGTGAGCCTCTCTCTGCGTACGGCGACGATCAGCGGTCATTCCGCCGGCGCGCCCAGATCATCTTCCAGGACCCGAACTCGGCGTTCGACCCGCGGCTGACGGTCGGCGAGTCGGTGCGAGAACCGCTCGAGATCCACGGGTTCGACGACACGACACAGACCGAACCGATCGTGGCTGATATCCTCGAGCGCGTCGGTCTGTCGGCCGCGGACGCGGACCGCTACCCACACCAGTTCTCCGACGGGCAGAAACAGCGACTCGCGCTGGCGCGGGCCCTGGTGCTCGACCCGGACCTGCTGGTCGCCGACGAGCCGGTCTCGGCGCTCGACGTGAGCGTCCAGGCCGACGTCCTCTCGCTGCTCGACGACCTCCGGTCGGAACTGGACCTGTCGATGCTGTTCATCAGCCACGACCTCGGCGTCGTCCGACAGGTCTGTGACCGCGTCGGCGTGATGTACCTCGGCGAGATCGTCGAACTCGCGCCGACCGAGGAGCTGTTCGAACACCCCCAGCACCCGTACACGCGAGCACTCCTCGACGCGATTCCGGACCCCGACCCGCGGAACCGGAATCGCGGCGCCGACGGCGAACTCGAGGGCGACGTTCCCGACGCCTCGAATCCGCCCGCCGGCTGCTCGTTCCACACGCGCTGTCCGCGGGTCATTCCGCCCGACGACTACGACCTGCCGACCGAGGTGTTCCGCGACGTGCTCGACCTCCGACTCGACGTCGAGCGCGACGACCTCGATCCGGACCTCACAGCACGCGGCGAGCCGGCGGCCATCCGCGCGGCGTACGATCTGCCGTCGCCGCTCCCCGACGAGGACGCCGAATCGGTGCTGTCCGCGGCTCTCGAATCGCTGGCCGCGGGCGAGCAGGAGGCGGCAGTCGAGCGCCTCGGCGACGCGTTCACGTCCGTCTGTGAGCGGGCGGAGCCGACCCGGCAGACGACAGAGCCCGGGCGCAGCGTCGCCTGTCACCTGTATCACGACCCGCAGGACGATGCCTAGCGCCCGCTACCGTTCGGGCGCGAGCGCTTCGATGGTGTCGTCGAGCAGGCCGGGGGCGTCCTGTGGAATGGTCACGAGCGGGCGGTCGATGACGTCGGTCGCACAGAGGTCGGCGAGCTGCTCGCGGGCCTCCTCCGGGGAACCAGCTACGCCGAGTGCGGCGACCATCTCGTCGGTGACAGCCGCGCGCGCGTCGTCGCGCTCGCCCGAGCGCCAGGCATCGGCGACCGCCTCGGCCTCGTCGGGGAACCGTTCGGCGACCGCGCGTCGGTAGCCCTCACCGCTTCCGACGTAGTAGGCGACGTGGCCGCGGACGGCGTCTCGGGCCCTGGCCGGGTCGTCGTGGACGGCCGCGGGGACGTACGGGGCGACAGTGATGTCGTCCGCGTCGCGGTCGTCGGGCGTGTGCTCGCGGATGTAGGAAAAGGCGTCCGCGAGGTCGGGAAACGGGACGTTGTGCGGAATCCAGCCGTCACAGAGCCGCGCGACGACCCGGCGGTTGGCCCGCCCGAGCGCCGCTCCGTAGATCGGGACGTCGGCGCCGAGCGCCGGGAAGTCAGCGGCGTGGAAGGTCTGGCCGTCGTAGTTCACTCGGCCGTCGCCGGCCAGGAACTCGTCGACGAGTTCGACGCACTCGTGGAGTCGACGGGCCGGGTTCGGGTCGTCGAAGTCCATCCCGTGGAGGTCCTCGACGGCCTTCGGCGTGCTCGTGCCGAGACCGAGGTGGAACCGCCCGTCGGAATCGCGCTGGAGCGTCGCCGCCGTCATCGCCAGCACGGCGGGCGTCCGCGAGTAGACGTTCAGGATGGCCGAACCCACGCCGATGTCGTCGGTGCGTTCGACGATCTCGGCCAGCTTCACCGGGGACGCCGTGTACCAGAGTTCGCCCAGCCAGGCCGAGTCGTAGCCGAGTTCTTCCGCCCGGACCGCCACCTCCGCCGGGTCGGGACCGACCTGCGGAAGCAGGAACCCGACCTGCTCGCTCGCGTCTGCTCCGGGCATCAGTTCACCACCTCCGCGCCGCGGAGGGCCTCGATGTCCTCGTCGGTCAGTCCAGCCTCGCGCAGGACGGCTGCCGTGTGCTCGCCCTGGTCCGGGACCGATTCGTCGGTATCCGACGGGACGTCGGTCCCTCGGGCGGGAAAGCCGATCCGTGGCGGCGCGTCGTCGGGCCGCTCGACCACGCGCTCGGCCAGTTGCTCGTGTTCGAAGGCCTCGGCCGGCGTCAGGACGGGGCCGGTCATCGTCTGGTCGCTCAGGTCCGCGAGCCACTCGTCGCGGGGGCGCGCCGCAAACAGTTCCTCGAGCCCCTCACGGAGGGCGGCCCGCCGGTCCGGGTCCCCGCTCATGTGCTCGCCGATCCACTCCTCGCGGTCGACCTCCTCGCAGAACGCCTGCCAGAACTCGGGTTCGAGCGCGCCGAGCGTGACGTAGCGCCCGTCTGCACACTCGTAGACGTCGTACCAGGGGTACAGGCCCGTCAGCGCCGTCTCTCCGGGGCGGGGGTCCTCGCCCGTCAGCGCCTCGTGGGCGATGGACTGGGAGAACGACGCCACCACGTCCGTCATGGAGATGTCGATGTACTCGCCGCCGGCGTCGCCGAGTTCGCGCGACAGAAGCGCCGAGACGATGGCGAATGCGGCGAACAGGCCGCCGCCGAGGTCGCCGATCTGGTAGCCCGGGACCCGTGGCGTGTTGTCCTCGCCGTTCCGCGTCATGTCGAGCAGTCCGGCGAGGCCGACGTAGTTCAGGTCGTGGCCGGCGCGCTCGCGGTATGGCCCGCTGTTGCCGTACCCCGACAGCGAGCAGTAGACGATCTCGTCGTTCACCTCGCACACGCTCTCGTAGTCGACGCCGAGGCGGTCTACGACGCCCGGGCGGAACTGCTCGAAGACGACGTCCGCCTCGGCCGCGAGCGTCATGAACGCCTCGTGCCCCTCGTCGCTCTTGAGGTCGATGGCGACCGAGCGCTTCCCCCGGTTGACCGAGTCGAACAGCGCGCCCGTCCCGCGGTCGGTCGTGGGCGGCATGTGCCGGGCGTAGTCTCCGGCGCCCGTGTCCTCTACCTTCACCACGTCCGCGCCCATGTCGGCCAGCAGTTGCGTGGCGTACGGTCCCGGCAAGAGGCGGGTCAGATCTAACACCCGCACGTCGTCGAGTCGCATACCCGCCCGTCCGCCGGGC
>JBDGSA010000185.1:0-1198 GCA_042217755.1 Haloglomus sp.
ACTCCGGCCACTGGACCATCGAGGGCTGTCTCACCTCGCAGTTCGAGAACCACGTTCGCGCGGTGCTGGGCTGGCCGCTCGGCGCGACCGACCGCCGGGCGCCCACCGCGAACGCCAACCTCCTCGGCGACGTCGACGAGAGTCGCCCGGCCGAGTTGCGGGGCGTGGACGAAGTGCTGCGCGCGGATGGGGCGGCGCTCCACTGGTACTGCAAGCGCGAGGCCCGGCCGCTGCGGAAGTTGGGGCACATCACGCAGGTCGGCTCGGAGGGCGAGGACGTGGAGGAGTTGCTGGAGCGGGTGCGGGGGCTGCGTGACGCGACGACGTTCCGACCCGACGGGGCGTAGGATTCGCTGTTTTGCTTTCCGCCTGAAATCGGTGGCTACAATCACAGATCCGGGGAGAAAGTTCCCGCCTGCTCTCCGTGTAACGGCAGTGACAGCCACGACGGACTCCTGTTGAAAGCCCCCGCCTGCTCTCCGTGTAACGGCAGTGACAGCCACGACGGACTCCTGTTGAAAGCCCCCGCCCGCTCGACCGGCCGCGGCTCGCTGCGCTCCTCGCTCACTCGCGTTTCTCGTTCGCTGTGGTGCTTACGTCGCCGGGGCCGGATCGAGCGAGCGGCCCCTTTCAGTCCCGCCCTGTTGCTTGTTCCACCGAGCGTTCGCGCGTGGTGGTTCCGGGCGAGCAGGGTGGCCCCACACCTCCCCGCGCTCGCGCCGCTGGCGACTCACCACGCTCCCTACGGTCGCGGGTTCGTCGGTGTGGCGCGAGCGCGCTTCCTAGTCTCGGAACCGGCTAGTCGAGCAACCGCTCACCGGCCGGGAGCGCGTGTCGAGCGGCTTGCCCGCGAGACCGCGCGACCTGGGGAAGGGCAGGGCCACAGCGCCCGTGACACGTCCAATCCCCTGGCGGACTCGAAGGGCGAGCGCTCTCGGCGAAGGCGGACGACGCAAGCACCGCAGCGAACGAGCGAAGCGAGTGAGCGAGGAGCGCAGCGAGGCCCCCGAGTCGAGAGCGCGAGGGCTTCGTAGCTGTTGTCGCTGTCGTCGCTATTATCCCCCGAGAGCGCGAGGAGCTCGCAGCAATTTACGGATACAATACAATTTTAATTCGACAATACAGAATATATCTATATAATAACGAAAAGAGCTAGTTTAAATGCCAGATAAGGTTCGAACTACGGCACCAGCACGAC
>JBDGSA010000185.1:1208-11298 GCA_042217755.1 Haloglomus sp.
TCTCGTCCGTATCTGCCTACGGAACCAGAACGACCTTCCCCGAGGACTTGCGGTCCTCGATGTACTGGTGGGCCTCGGCAGCGTCCTCGAGGTCGAAGGTCTCGCCCACCTGGACCTCCAGGGTCCCCTCTCCCAGCATCTCCGTCAACTCGGGCACCGCACCCATCACCTTCATCGGCTTGCGCTCGATGGCGCGGCCGAGGTGGTAGCCCTCGACGGTGATGTTGCCAAAGAGGAGCTTGTCCGTCGGCGGCGCGCCCGGTTCGCCCGAGGCAGCGCCGTAGACGACGAGCGTACCGAACTCCTTCAGTGCGTCGACCGACTGTTCGGTCGTGTCGCCGCCGATGCCGTCCAGCGCCACGTCCAGCCCGTAGTCGGTCTCGGCCTTGCAGACCTCGACGAAGTCCTCCTCGGTGTAGTTGATGGGGTGGTCACAGCCCAGTTCCTCGGCGGTCCGGAGCTTCTCGGGCGTCGAGGCCGTGCCGAACACCTCGGCGCCCGCGTTGCTGGCGAGCTGGACGGCCGCGGTACCGACTCCGCCCGCCGCGGCGTGGATGAGCACCGAATCTCCCTCCTCCAGCCCGCCCCACTCGAACAGACAGTTGTGGGCGGTGAGGTACTGGACCGGGAAGCCGGCGGCCTCCTCGAAACTCATGTCGCCGGGGATGTCCATCAGGCCCCGGGCGTCCGCGACGGCGTATTCGGCGTAGCCGCCGCCGTTGACCATCGAGACGACGCGCTCGCCGACGTCCCGGCCGACACCCTCGCCAACGGCGTCGATGGTACCGGCGACCTCCATCCCGGGGGTGTAGGGCGGCTGTGGGCCGCCGTGGTAGTGGCCCCGGCGCTGCATGATGTCCGCGAAGTTGATGCCCGCCGCCTCGACCTCGATGCGGACCTGTTCCTCGCCCGGTTCGGGGACGTCCTGCTCGACCGGCTCGAGTTCGCTCGCGTCGCCGAACGCCGACACCTGGATGGCTCGCATACGGCTGACGTCACACGCTCGCCTGATAAACTGACTGTTAGCCGTGTTCGGCCAAAAACTTATCATTGTTATCGACGGAGCCACCGTCGGAGCATCCGTCGTCCCGTTTCGGGTGCTCCAGTTCGACCCCCTTCCGCGTCGGCGCGGCTTCCACCACCGCGTCGACACTCCTTTCGCCCTTTCCCCCTTTCTCTCTGCCCGAGCGCCGAGCGCGGCGGGCACTCGGAGTGCGGATAGCTTTATCACCGTGTGACCGCGCATTGGGGGTATGTCGCACGATTGTTCGTTCCTCACCGACCTGCTGCCGGCGGGACAGATCTCGTTCGGTGAGTCCGACCGGGACAACCACGCCACGGACTGGGGATCCGAGGAGGCCGGGCTCGGTGTCGCTCCCGACGCCGTCGTCTGGCCCGAGTCGACCGAGGACGTGAGCACAGTGCTCGCGGCCGCTGACGACCGGGACGTCCCCGTGACGCCGTACGCCGCGGGAACGTCGCTCGAGGGCAACGCGGTCCCGAAGTTCAAGGGCATCTCGATGGACATGACCCGGATGAACGACGTGCTGGAGGTCCGTCCCGACGACTTCCAGATCGACGTCCAGCCCGGCCTCATGGGGACGAAGATCGACGAGACCGTCGAGTCCCACGGGATGTTCTTCCCGCCGATGCCCTCCTCGGCCAGCATCTCCACCATCGGCGGCATGATCGTCAACGACGCCTCGGGACAGCAGACCGTCAAGTACGGCGAGGTCGGTGACTGGGTGCTGGAACTCGAGGCCGTGCTCGCCGACGGCACCGTCATCGAGGCCGGGTCGAAGGCGGTCAAGACCAGCGCCGGCTACAACCTCAAGGACCTGCTCGTCGGGAGTGAGGGGACACTCGGCGTCGTCACGCGCGCGACGCTCGAACTCGAGGGGATTCCCGAGCAGATCCGCGGCGGCCGCGCGGTCTTCGACGACCTCGACGACGCGACCGACGCCATCTTCGACGCCGTCCGCTCCGGGGTGGACGTCGCGAAGATCGAACTCATCGACTCGCTCTCCGCGAAGATGTCGAACGCCTACCTCGACACCGGCCTCCCGGACAAGCCGATGATCTTCCTCGAGTTCCACGCCAACCACGGCGTTCGAGAGGAGATCGACTTCTGTGAGGCCATCTTCGAGAGCCACGACGTGGAACTCTTCGAGATGAGCGAGGACGACGAACGGATGGCCGAGCTCTGGGAGGCCCGCTCGGAACTGGCCTTCGCGGTCCAGAGCTACGACCCCGACCTCAGTCCGCTCAGTCCCGGCGACGTCACTGTCCCCATCTCGAAGTACCCCGACATCATCCGGTACGCGAAGGACCTGGGCGAGGAACACGACATCCTCCTGCCCGCCTTCGGCCACGCGGGTGACGGCAACGTCCACTATTCCGTGATGGTCGACCCCGACGACGAGGAGATGGTCGAGACGGGCAAGCGGATCTACACCTCCATCGTCGAACGGGCCATCGAGATGGGCGGCACCTGTACCGGCGAGCACGGCATCGGCTTCGGCAAGCGCGAGTACCTCGAACTCGAACACGACGAGGGCGCTATCGAGGCGATGCGCGGCATCAAGGGCGCACTCGACCCCAACGACACGCTCAACCCCGGCAAGATATTCCCCGAGACCATCGAGGAGGGCGGTCGGGTCCGGCTGTCTGCGGACGACGACTGACGGAGCTGTCTTCCGGCCGGGCACGGGTCCCGGGCGTCTCGATTGCGGTGGTCCGAACACTTTCTTGTCGCGGTGCCGCCCTCGCAGGCGTGAGTGAGACCAGACGTCGCCTGACGGACGTATCGACCCTCCTGTTCGCTCTCCTCCTGGCCCTCCAGCCGGCGGCCGCGGCCGCGACCGCCCCCGGCCCCAGTCCCGGCCTCGGAGCCGGGGGCCCGTCGTCGAGCCAGCCCGTCTCGCCCCCGGCACTCGCCCAGTCCGACGGCGACGCCAACGGGACCGACGGGTTCGACGCCGACCAGGTCTACGTCGAGCGCGACGGGGACGTGATACTCGTCCTGAACGACACGGACGCCGTCAGTCGAGCGAACGTGACCGCCGAGGGCGACTCCCTGGAGGACGTTCGGAACGCCTCGTTCGGCCTCGTCACGGGCCAGGGCCTGCTGTACGGGCTGTACGAGACGGACCGGTCGACGCTCGCCGAGGACGGCGAAACATTCCCGGGTACCGGGAGCTTCGCCACGACACTCGAGCCCGACCGCATCGCGGCTGGCGGGACGCTCGTGACACCTCGTCCGGACCAGCTGCAGGCGTTCCGCCTCGACCTGGAGGGCGCACGGACAGGCGAGCGCGCCGGCGCGACGCTCGACGCGCGAGCGACGCTGACCCTGAACGGATCGGCCGCCGCGGGCGCGCTGGTCGAGCGCGCGGAGACGCACTCGTACGCGCGCTTCGGGCCTCGGAATCTCACGCTCCGGAGCAACGCGACGGCGCAAGTCGCTCCCCCGGCGGCGGGAACGACCGACCCGTTCCGCTTCTCCGCGGTCCTGACCGAGGAGCCCGGCGTCTACCGGCTGGCCGTCGAGCGCAACAGCACCGTAGACGCCGAGGCGGTCGGCAACTGGTCTACTCGCGAGCGGGCCCGCGCGACGCTCGAACGCCGGTTCGCCGGTGAGGACGCCTCGCAGTTCGCGGACACGTCGCTCCGGCTCCGCGACTACGCGTTCCGGAACGCGACCGACGGCGAGGGCGGCCGCGTGGTCGTCAGTTATGTCGTCCGGTACGAGGGCGTGAAGGCCCGGCTACGTCCCCTGGCGCTGGGCGCGCTCACGGCCGACGAGGAGAACGGGCTCGACCCGCTGCAGGCCCAGCGCATCACCGCGGACCTGTTCGCCGTGACGGTCGAACGAGCCGCGGTCGACGCGACCTACCGCGACGGGCGGTTCGAGGGGTCGACGGAACTCCGGCTGAACCGCTACGACCGTGCCGTCGACGGCGCGCTCGACCTGGCGACCGCGTACAATCTGACCGCCAACGAGACCGTCGCGCGCTACGTCCGGGGGTTCCGCACCCGGTTCGACGCCGCCCGCGAGGCGGGGCTCGTCCGTGAATACCGCCTCGGGACGACCTACGAGCGACCCGGTTCCCGCGAGGGGACTGTCCGGGTGACCGGCAGCTACCGAACCACCAACTGGGACGCGTACGTCGCCGAACTGGACGAGCGCGGCGTCACGCAGCTGGACGTGACGGGATACCTGCACGCACGGGCCGTCGGCGACCGGCTCCGGGGCAACGCGAGCGTGGCGGCCGCCCGGCCGGGCCTGCTGGCCGACGCCGTCGACGGCCTCCGGAACCTCTCGCGCGCCGGCATCGAGGACGAACTCGCCTCTCCCGCCGAGCGCGCCGAGGAACGCGAGGAGTTCAACGACACGCGGCAGCTCCTCGCCGCCTTCGAGCGGAGCGACTTCCGGAAGGCCCGCTTCGAGGTGAACATTACCCGCGAGGCCGCCCGCGTCGAGGGCGCGGCCCGCTTCGGGAACCTGAGCGCCTTCCGCCCGCTGCTCCGCAACGACACCACCGGCGAGCTGCCGACCGATCTCGCCGTCCGCGAGGCCGTCGCCCGGCCGGGGCCGGACGGCGGCTCCGTGGTCTACGTCTACGCCGAGGGCGCCGTCCCAGTCCGCCCCACCGAGGCCGACGTCCGAGCGCTCGCGGCCGTCAACGACAGCACGACGGTCCACATGCCGGGCGCGTGGGACCGCGAGTTCCCGCGGGTCGACCGCGAACGGGCGTACAGGGTCCTCCGGGAGACGCCGCCTGACCCGACGCCGACGGAGACGCCGGTCCCACCCACCGGCGGTGACGGGGGCACGAGCGACGGGACGAACAGCGGCGGACAGCCCGGATTCGGCGCCGTCGCCGCTACGGTGGCGCTCCTGTCCGGCGCCGCGCTACTGGCTCGCCGCCGGTGGACTACGGGCTGAGGCAGAAATTTTCAACTTAAGTAGATATTTACGCAATTATATCCCGATTTATCTATTAATTATAAATTTTGTCGAATATCAGCTGCGTTCGAACGCTACGACAGGATATCCTTCACCCGCCGTGGCTCACCCGACAGTGCGGGGTCCTCCTCGATGATCTTCAGCACCTCGTGGTCGGTCACCTCGGGATAGTCCTTCTGGATGGCCTCCTCGATGAGTTCGGCCTCCAGTCGGAACTCCGTTCCCTCGTAGACGACGTCGGCGCCCTTCTCGTCGAACGATAGAACAGTCATACCCGCCGATAACCGGTCGGTGTATAAAAACGGCGTGCCCGCGATACCGGACGGGTCCACTCGCACCACACGGTAGTCGCCAGCGGTGGGCCCGCCGGGTCAGTCGGCGGGGATGCGCCCGCCAGATTAGCCGCCGGAAGTATGCCCCGCGAAACCAGGTCGCCAGAGCTGCGCCCGCCAGATCAGTCGCCGGACGCGCGCTCGCTAAGCTCCACGACCGACGCGCTGTCGTCCGGCGACAGCAGTTGCTCACGGACCGCCTCGCGGTCGACCGTGCCGGAGGCGGTGCGCGGGAGTTCGTCCGTGAAGCCGACCGTCCGCGGAATCTTGAACCCCGCGAGGTGCTTGCGGCAGTGACGCTCCAGCGCGCCGGGGTCGAGGTCGCCGTCGGTGACGAGCAGTGCGGCAACCCGCTCGCCCCACTCCTCGTCCGGCAGGCCGACGACGGTCGCATCCTCGACGCCGGAGAACGCCCGAAGCACCTCGACGACCTCTCCGGGGTCGACGGTCTCGCCGCCCGGGTTGAGCCGGTCGTCGAGCCGGTTGAGGACCCAGACGCGACCGGACTCGTCGCGGTAGCCGGCGTCGCCCGTGTGGAACCCGTGTGGGCCGAACGCCTGCTCGGTCGCCTCGGCGTCACCGTAGTACCCGGGCGTCACGGCGGGACCGCTCACGACGAGTTCGCCCTGCTCCCCTGCGTCGACGGGCGCGCCGTTCTCGACGACCGTCACGGTGGAGGTAAACAGCGGGTTCCCGACGGTTCCGGGGTGGTCTCGTGCCTCGGAGGGTCGCGCCGTCGCGATCTGCGAGGCCGTTTCGGTCATCCCGTAGGTGGGGGCGACGGGCACGTCGCGCTCGAAGCACCGCTCCAGCAATTCCTCGCTCGCGGGCGCGCCACCCAGGAGGACGAATCGGAGCGAGTCCGGAAGGGCTCCGGCATCCAGCAGCCGCGACAGCATCGTCGGTACCAGCGACGTGCAGGTCGCACTCGTCTCGTGCATCGCCGCCAGCGCCGTCTCGGCGTCGAACCCGCCGACGCTGTATCGGCCGTCCTCGTCGGCCGCGTCTCCCCGGGTCTCGGAGGCGCTGTCGCCGGCGCCCGTGCCGTGTGCTCCGGCACGGTCGGGGCCGACGAGCGTCAGCGTCGTTCCGTAGCAGACCGAGCGGTAGATGGGCGCTAACCCGCCCATGTGCGACATCGGGAGCGGGTCGAACCAGCGGTCCTCGGGGTCCAGTCCGAGCCGGAAGGCCGAGGAGATGGCGCTCGCCAGCACGTTGCCCATCCGCAGGTCGACGACCTTCGGGTCGCCGGTCGTTCCGGAAGTGAAGAGCAGACAGAGCCGCCGCCGCGGCGACCAGGCCGGGAGGTCGAACGTCTCGGGCGACGGGTCCGAGATGGGCGTGGCCCACTCGCGCGGCGCATCGACAGTGGCGACGGGGAGGTCGGTCCCTGACTCGGCCGCGTGCTCGGCGGCAGCGACCGCGGTCGGCTCCGTCGCCGCGCCACAGCAGACGAGATCACACTCTGCTTCCGTCGCCCGTTCGGCCAGTTCAGGCGCCGTCAAGCGGGCGTGGAGCGGCACCAGCACCGCCCCCAGCCGCATCGCCGCGTGGACGAGGTCGACGAACGCCGGGCGGGTCGGGAGACAGACGCCGAGGTGCGTGCCGACGTGAACCCCCATCGCCGAGAGCCGCCCGGCGAGGTTCTCGGCCCGCTCGTCCAGTTCGCGGTAGGTCCTGGTCGGCCCACCGGCGACGGACAGCGCCGTCGCTGTCGGGGTTGCAACCGTCCGGTGGGCCAGCCAGTCTCGCACGACAGCCCCATTCAGGCCTGAGGATATTTTCCTTTTCCCTCCACCCGCCGGGTCAGTCGCGACGGCCGTTCATCGGCTGGTGCCACGAGGTCGTCCCGACCGCGCCGGCGCCGTCGGGGACTCGCACGCGTCCCGCCGAGACGGGCGCCGGGTCGCGTTCGATCAGGTCCGCGGCCAGCCGGTCGGCCGTCGCGAGGCCACACGCCGGAACGTCGGGAATCGTAGCCGCGGCGTGGACGGCCCCCGCGCGCGCCAGTGCGCCGTCGACAGTCGTCGTGACGACAGGCGTGACGCCGGCGGCCCGGACCTCGCGGGCGGCCGCCGCGGCGCGATCCGGCCCGCCGAGCGCCATGGGCTTCAGGATCAGGGCGTCGGCGGCGTCGGCGGCGAGCGCCGCCGCCACGGGGTCGTCACCGACGGCGAGTGACTCGTCGAGCGCGATTCCGACGTCGGCGCCGGCATCGCGCAGCGAGGCGTGCGCGCGCAAGTCACGGCGCCCCTGCTCGTCGACCGTCGCGTCAGCCGCGAGCGGCTGCTCGACGTACGCCACGTCGTGGTCGGCGAACGACGCGAGCGCGCGCTCGGCTGTCTTGGAGTCCCAGGCACCGTTGGCGTCCGCGCGGAGCGTCACGTCGGGGCAGCGCTCCCGGACGGCCGCGAGCCGGGCGTCGTCGTCGGCGACTCCCCGCGCACCCACCTTCACCTTCACCGTCTCGAACCCGTCGGTGACGGCCGCGGCCGCGGCGTCGGCCGTCTCGTCCGGCGTGCCGTCGCCGACCGTCGCGTTCGCCGGCACCGACTCGACAGTACGGGTCGATCCATCGACCAGCACCCGATACAGCGGCTCGCTCGTCGCGCGAGCCCGGGCGTCCAGCGCCGCGCTCGCGACCGCGTGGCGGGCGGCGGGCGCGTCCGCGAGCGTCCCGCGGTCGTCGAGGAGTGCCGTCGGTTCCCCCGTGTCATCGGCCGACAGCACGTCGGCGACCTGTTCCAGTGCCGCCTCGCACTCGCTGCGTGACTCCGTCCAGCCCGGGAGGGGCGTGGCCTCGCCGACGCCCGTCGTCCCGTCGACCGAGAGGCGGACGACGAAACCCTCGCGCTCCGTGATTGCGCCGCGTGCAGTGGCGAGCGGGCGAGCGAGCGCGAGGGAAAACGGTTCGACGTGCATGTTCGTATCAAGTTCGCGTTCGCCTGGGATCACAGCACCTGGGGGAGCGCCAGCCCGACAGCGAAGCAGACAGAATGGGCGGCGAGCAGTTTACCGGTCCGTTCGAGCGCCGGGTTGAGCGCCGCGCCGTCGGTCCGCGTCAGTATCGTCTCGCCGAGGTCGACCGCGACCGGGAGCGTCAGCAGCGGCAGCAGCGTCCACAGCCCCCAGCCGGTGGCCGCAAACAGGACCGGGACGACGTAGGCCATCCCGACGAGCGCCAGGAACTCGATGCGCGAAAAGCGATAGCCGAACACGACCGTCAGCGTCCGCTTGCCCGCCTCAGCGTCAGTCTCGCGGTCGCGGACGTTGTTGACGACGAGAATCGCCGAAGAGAGGCCGGCCGCGGGCAGCGCGGCGACCACTGCCGCGAGCGGGACGACCGCGAGCGGCGCGTCGAACGGGGGAATCCCGCCCGCGCTCGCGACGGCCTGCACGTAGTAGGTGCCCGTCACCGCCACGAGGCCGAAGTAGACGAAGACGAAGACCTCCCCTAACCCCCGGTAGCCGTACGGGTACGGCCCGCCGGTGTAGAGGATGCCGGCGGCGATCGAAGAGAGTCCCACGAGAACGATGACGGAGCCGCCCACCCACACGAGATACGTTCCGAGCAGGACCGCCAGCCCGAACGTGGCGTACATCGCGCGTTTCACGTGCTCGGGCGGGATGAGGCCACCCGCGGTCACGCGGGTGAAGCCCTCGCGGTCCTCGGTGTCGGCACCCTTGACCGCGTCGTAGTAGTCGTTCGCGAAGTTGGTCCCGACCTGCAGCAGGAGCGCGCCGACCAGCGCCGCGAGCGCGGGCAGCGCGGCGAACTCTCCCAGCCGGAACGCGAGCCCCGTCCCGACGATCACGGGCGCGGCGCCCGCCGGGAGGGTCTGCGGGCGGGCCGCCATCACCCACGCCTCCCGCTTGCTGACGTCGGCGGGGTCGTCGGGGCCGCCCTCGCTCTCGACCTCCGTGCTCATTAGTTCCCGATACGGGCGGACGGGTTGAAGGGTGTACCGGGGTCGTTCGACGATGCTGGCGTCGCTACCGGTGCGGTCCTCGACGGAGACGGCTCCGAAGCCCTCACGCTCTCACCACGAAGGCTTCGTAGCGGTTCTCCGTCGAATCGGAGTCTGCTTCTGTTCGTTCGATATTCGCTCGGCAGCGTGAATATATCAGATTTTTCCGGCTAAGTCGCCACATTTTGGGTAGAGTGGATACATCCAGATTTTGACTGCCGAACGCGCTTCAGATTTTGACTGTCGCACGCGAACGCCTCCCCCAACCGTCACCGTCAAAGCGCGCGGCCGACACCTTCCACACACGATAGAGAATCCGATGACCCTCACCAAGCGCATCATCCCCTGTATCGACGTGGATCTGGACGAGAACGGCGACGCGAAGGTGTACACGGGGGTCAACTTCGAAGACCTGCAGTACACCGGCGACCCGGTCGAGATGGCCCGCGCGTACAACCGCGCGGGCGCAGACGAGTTCGTCTTCCTCGACATCACCGCCTCCGCCGAGGGCCGCGAGACGATGCTCGATACCGTCTCGGCGGTCGCGGACGAGGTGTTCATCCCGCTGACGGTAGGGGGCGGCATCCGCACGAAGGCAGACGTCGTCGAGACGCTGCGCGCGGGCGCCGACAAGGTCTCAATAAACACGGGCGCCCTGGAGCGACCCGAACTCATCACCGAGGGCGCCGACTCCGTCGGGAGTCAGGCAATCGTCATCAGCGTCGACGCGCGGCGGCGATTCGACGAGGCGGGCGAACACTACGAGCAGGTCGACGGCGAGTCCTGCTGGTTCGAGTGCACGGTCAAGGGCGGCCGCGAGG
>JBDGSA010000042.1:0-11192 GCA_042217755.1 Haloglomus sp.
GCGTTCTGGACGAGATTCGCGTGCAATCGCGTCTGCTCACGAACCTCGTCGTAGGTTTCCTCCTGCAACTGGGCCTTGCTTGTCGTCTTGTATTCGCCCTGCCATGCGTGGTCTAGGACGTAGTTGGCGGCCCACAAAAACTCGTCAACGGTTTCGCGGAGAAGTGCGGCGTCGTCGCTGTCCACGTCGAGTTTGACTGGGACAGTGCGCCGCACCTCCATACGTCAGATGTATGGCTGGTGATTTATGAACGCTGGGGAGAAAGGGCGGCTACAGTCCGTGGTCTGTGCCGGAGTTGTCGGCTTCCTCTCCGGCCTACTCGCGTCGCCCTTCCGACTGGCGTCGGAAGTACTCGCTCCTTGAGGCCGGAGGCTCCGCCTCGAAACTGCTGAGGCCGCTAGCGACGCCCGCGCCGAGGCGCCGCCGGTCAGTGCTGGACGAACTCGACGAGGATGCCCCCCGTGTCCCGTGGATGGAGGAAGGCGACCTCGTGGCCCCAGGCGCCCTCGCGCGGCTCCTCGTCGATGCACTCGATGTCCAGGTCGCGCGCGTGCTCGAGCGCCGCCGCGGCGTCGTCGGTGGCGAAGGCGAGGTGCTGGACACCGGGGCCGTGCTGGTCGAGGTAACGCGCGATGGCGCCCTCGCCGTCGAGGGGCTCCAGCAGTTCGAGATAGCCGTTCCCGCAGTCGAGGAAGTGGACCTCCATCCCGTCGAACTCCTCGCGGTGGACCGCCTCACAGCCGAGAAGGTCCACGTACAGGTCGGCCAGTTCGGCGGCGTCGTCGGTCGCGATGCCGGCGTGATCGATGTGCATACCGGTCGCTCGAAGGGACGCCACTAATCGCTACCGTCGCCGCCGCGGTGGAGCTCTCATCAAGAGCCTGCGATATCAACACCGAACCGGCCATATTCGTACATAATTCAGAATATATCGTAGCAATTCGGAGAATACCTATCAAAATATAACCATAACACATGAAAACTCGATGTTCGAGCCCGGAGCGTTAGACCGCCGCGCCCTTGTACTCGCCGAAGACGTCCCGCATCGCGTCGCAGATCTCGCCAGTCGTCGCGTACGCCTTCACCGCCGTCACGATGTAGGGCATGACGTTCTCGCCGGACTCGCAGGCCGCCCGCAGGTCCTCGAGCGCCTCCTCGACGGCCGCGTCGTCGCGCTCCGCGCGGAGTTCCTTGACGGTCTGGCGCTGGCGCTCCTGTTCCTCCTCGGAGACCTCCTCGATGTCCTCGTGTTTCTCCTCATCTTCGACGCGGTACTCGTTGACTCCGACGATGACGCGCTCGCCCTCCTCGATCTCGCGCTGGCGCTCGAAGGCCGTGTCCTGGATCTGGCGCTGGACCCAGCCCGCCTCGACGGCCTGGCGCATCCCGCCGCGCTCGTCGACCTCGTCGAGAATCTCGAAGGCCTCTTCCTCCAGGCGGTCGGTCAGCGACTCCACGTAGTACGATCCGGCCAGCGGATCGATGGTGTCGGCCGCGCCGGACTCGTGGGCGAGGATCTGCTGCGTGCGGAGGGCCGTCCGCACGGACTGCTCGGTCGGGAGCGAGAGCGCCTCGTCCTTGCCGTTGGTGTGGAGGCTCTGGGTCCCCCCGAGGACGGCGGCGAGCGCCTGGTAGGCGACGCGGACGACGTTGTTCTCGATCTGCTGTGCCGTCAGCGTGGAGCCGGCGGTCTGGGTGTGGAACTTGAGCTGCTTGGAGGCGTCCTTCTCGGCGTCGAAGCGCTCGTCCATGATCTTGTACCACATCCGGCGCGCCGCCCGGAACTTCGCCACCTCCTCTAAGATGTTGTTGTACGAGGCAAAGAAGAAACTCAACTGCGGGGCGAACTCGTCGACGTCGAGGCCGGCGTCGATGGCGGCGTTCACGTACTCGATGCCGTCGCCGAGCGTGAAGGCGATCTCCTGGGCCGCGGTGGAGCCGGCCTCGCGGATGTGGTAGCCCGAGATCGAGATGGTGTTGAAGTTCGGCACCTCCTCGGCGCAGAACTCGAAGATATCCGTGATGAGCCGCATCGAGGGCTCCGGAGGGTAGATGTAGGTGTTGCGCGCGATGTACTCCTTCAGCACGTCGTTCTGGATGGTGCCCCGCAGTTCCTCGCGGGGAACACCCTGCTTGTCGCCCACAGCGATGTACATCGCCAGAAGCACCGAGGCGGGCGCGTTGATGGTCATCGACGTAGAAACCTCGTCCAGGGGGATCCCCTCGAAGACGGTCTCGAAGTCGTCGAGGGAGTCGATGGCGACGCCCGACTTGCCGACCTCGCCCTTGGCCATCGCGTCGTCGGAGTCGTACCCCATCTGCGTGGGCAGGTCGAACGCCATCGAGAGACCGGTCTGTCCCTCGTCGAGCAGGTAGTGGAACCGCTCGTTGGTCTCGCGTGCGGTGCCCATCCCGGCGTACTGACGCATCGTCCACAGACGCCCGCGGTACATCGTCGAGTAGACGCCGCGCGTGTACGGCTCCTCGGCCGGGAACCCGAGGTCCTCGTCGTAGTCGAGGTCCTCGACGTCGGCGGGCGTGTACAGCGGGTCGACCTCGGTCCCGCCGGTGTCGGTGGTGAACGTCTCCTTGCGCTCCCCGAAGCGCCCCACGGTGGACCCGTAGGTCTCCTCCTGCCACTCCTCGTGTCCCTCGCGGATCGCTTCGAGGTCCTCCTCGTCGAACATGTCCCGCTCTACCACGGCGGGGCGTTTGAATGTTGGCGGGTATCGACGAGAACGGCCACCGGCGCGGGTGGAGCCCCGGACGGGCGGCGGGAATCCGGTCAGGCGTCCGGCCCGGTCCACTCGGCCAGGACAGCACTTCCGTCCCCGTCCTCCGACCGCCAGAGGATCCGGATCGTCGCATCCGCGTCCACGTTCATCGTCACGGAGTCGCCAGCGCTCACCTCGCCGCTCTGCCCCCAGAGACGCTTCGTGCCGTCGCCGACGAGATAGAGCTGGTCGGCCGCGACCGTGTCCCCGCCGTCGTGAGTGATCGTCAGTTCGCCGCTACTGCGGTATTCGAACGAGAAGGAGATATGTGGCGCTTCGCTGTCAGTACCGGTGTCACTACGGCCGCCACTCACGCTCCCTCCCAGTCCCAGCAGGAACGTCCCGACAACCGCCGCGAGGACGACCAGCAAGAGCGCGAGGACGACCCCCTGCTCGTCGTCGCGGGCGTCGACGCCAGCGTACAGCGCGAGGTCGTCGCCGTCGGCGACGGCGAACGGCTGCAGCGCGGCGACCGGGAGGCCCGCGTCCGCGAGCGCGCCGAGCGCCGCCGCGCGGGAGGGCGCTCCCGCCGTGCCCGTCACACGCGCCCGGACGACGGGGCCGCGGGCGGTGAAGTCGACGCCGACGGTCAGCGCGGCAATTCCGTCGATGGTCGGGTCGACGGTCGACGTCCGGAGGTCCGCGTTCGGGTTCGGATTCGTGCTCGCACTCGCGTCCACCGACCGCCCGAGGCGACCGACCGCCCGGTCGCTCGACCTGAGGGCGGCCGGCGCCGAGGGGAGGCGGTCCGTGGCGCCGTCAGCGACCGCGGGGGCCTCATCGGCGACGACCGATGCCGCCTCGCCGATGTGGGAGAGTGCGCGTGGGGTCACGCGGCCGTCGACGGCGCCTGAGCCGAACGCGTCCAGGGCGGCGTCCAGGTCGACCTCGGGGGACGAGGGGGAGGTGCGGGCGGCCGTACTGGCGGTACCGGGGACCGTGGCTGTACCGAGTGCCGCGAGGCCGGTCAGGACCTGTCGTCGAGAGGGCACATCCGACTCGTCATGTCCCCGGATGAAAATCGTGTCGACGGCTGCATGTGCCCGCGACTACGACCCGGTGTCGTACTTGTAGGTTGCCTCGTCCGGGTCGATGCCGAAGTCCTCGGCGGTCTCCTCGGGTTCCTCCGGCTCGTTGACGGCCTCCGCGGCCTGCTTGAATCGCTCGCGCAGCTCGTCGGGCATCCGGAACCGGTCGGTGTCGATGCGCATCGGGATGGCGTCGGGGTCGAGTTCCTCGCGTTTCGCCTCGAGACGGTCGCGGAGGATCTCGGGCAGGTCCTCGGGTTCGACCGGCCGGAAGCCGAACTGCGAGAGATACTCGTGTTCGGAGGTCAGCGAGTACACCTCGTCGAACCCCTCCATCTCGGCGGTGTCGACGAGCCGCTCGATGACGTGCGCGCCGACGCCCTGGTTCCGCCAGCCGTCCATCACACCGATGCTCGTCAGTTCTGCCACCTCCGGATCGCTCGGCGTCGGGTGGTAGCGCAACCGACCGAACCCAGCGCGCGTATCCGACGTGTCGTCGACCGCGATGACGTAGTCCCGCGACCGGAACGCTGTCTCGTCGAGGCCCATCGCCTCGATTCCGTCAAGTAGCCAGGCCTCGTCCCGGTTGCGCGCGTCCCGAACGTACATACCCACCCATTGACTCCTGACACTCTAAAGTGTGCAGGCCGCGAGCGACGACGGGCCCGCACCCGCGACCGGCGTCCCGGCGCGGCGTTCGTGCGACAGCAGAAACACCGACCGATGCCTTCCGACGGACTGTCGACCGGCGGGCGTCGGAAGGTTTCTTATCGGGGCCGGTTCCAGCACGAAGCACGATGGCGTCCGACGCAGACACCGCACTCGAGGAGATCGACCAGGTAGTCCACGAGCCGCCCGAGGGCTACGTCGAGGAGACCAACGCCTACGAGTTCGCCCAGGAGCACGGCTACGACTCGCTGGACGAACTGATCGAGGCGTCGGCCGAGGACGTCGAGTGGTTCTGGGACGCGCTCCCGGACTACCTCGGGATCGAGTGGTACGAGGACTACGACGCGGTCCGAGACGACAGCGACGGACCCCAGTTCACGGAGTGGTACCCCGGCGGGAAGATCAACATCGCGCACAACACCGTCGACCGCTGGGCCGAACTGGACGCCCCGGAGCGCAACCGCGTCGCCGTCACCTGGGAGGGCGAGGACGGCGAAGTCCGGGAGACGACCTACCACGAACTCGCGCGGCAGTCGAATCAGGTGGCCAACTGCCTCCGCGAGCGCGGCATCGAGAAGGGCGACACCGTCGGGCTGTACATGCCGATGGTGCCCGAGGTGGCGAGCATCATGTACGGCATCTTCAAGGCCGGTGCCATCGCGGTCCCAATCTTCTCCGGGTTCGGAGTCGACGCCACCGCAACGCGCATCGAGGACCCCGAGATCGACCTGCTGTTCACGGCCGACGGCTTCTACCGGCGCGGCGACGCGATCGACCTGAAGGCCCCCGCCGACGAGGCCATCGAGGAGGCCGACACCGACGTGGGCAGCGTCGTCGTCTACCAGCGCTTTGCAGACAGCGACCCGCCGATGACCGAGGACCGCGACGAGTTCTGGAGTGACGCGGTCGCGACCCAGGACGACGCGTTCGACACCGTCGAGACCAGCGCGCAAGACGAGTGCATGCTGCTGTACTCGTCGGGGACGACCGGCAAGCCGAAGGGTATCGTCCACACGCACGCGGGCGCCCTGCTGCAGGCCGCAAAGGAGATCTACTTCGGCTTCGACCACGAGGACTCTGACCGGTTCTTCTGGGTCAGCGACATCGGCTGGATGATGGGGCCGTGGACCCTCCTCGGGAACCACACCTTCGCCGGCAACATCTTCATGTACGAGGGCGCGCCGGACCACCCCGAACCCGACCGCTTCTGGGAGATGATCGACCGCCACGGCCTGACGGTGTTCGGCATCTCGCCGACGGCCATCCGCGCGCTCCGCAAGAAAGGCGACGAGTGGGTCGAGGGCCACGACCTCTCCTCGCTTCGCCTGCTGGGCTCGACGGGCGAACCCTGGGACCCCGAGTCGTGGCTGTGGTTCTACGAGAACGTCGGCAACGAGGAGTGCCCCATCATCAACATCTCCGGGGGGACGGAGATCATGGGCTGTTTCCTGATGCCGCTGCCCGGCCAGCCGCTCAAGCCCTGTACGCTGGGCTCGCCCGGCCTCGGGATGGACATCGACATCGTGAACGCGAAGGGGGAGTCCATCCGTGACACCCACGAGCGAGGCTACCTCGTGGCGAAGGACTCCTGCCCCTCGATGACGAAGTCGCTCTGGTCGGGCGACGAGCGCTACCTCGAGGAGTACTGGAGCCGGTTCGGGGACATGTGGGACCACGGCGACTGGGCCCAGGAGGACGAGGACGGCTTCTGGTTCCTCCACGGCCGCGCGGACGACGTCCTCAACGTCGCGGGCCGCAAGGTCGGTCCCGCCGAGGTCGAGGGCGCGCTCATCGAACACGACGCTGTCAACGCTGCCGCCGCCATCGGCGTCCCGGACGAGACGACGGGCACGGCGGTCGTGACGTTCGTCCAGCTCGAATCCGGGTACGAGGAGTCCGACGACCTGCGCGAGGAACTCCGCGGCCAGGTCGGCGAGGAACTCGGCAAGCCGTTCCGGCCGAAGGACCTCTTCTTCGTCGACGACTTCCCGATGACCCAGTCCGGGAAGATCGTCCGCCGGGTTATCCAGGCCACTCACACTGGCGAGGACCTCGGCGACCTCTCCTCCATCGAGAACCCCGAGGCCATCGAGGAGATCGAGGACGCGCGATAGGGACGCTGGGATCACAAATAGATTATATTCATTATATTTATATTAGTACCAAAATTCTGAACGAATTCTGATTTCAACCCATATATCTACTATATAGATGTTGTAGTTGTTCTCGGCGGCGGCCGACGGTCCGGTCACCGCGCAGCATCCGGCGACAGCGACAACGGTTCACATGAAACGGATATCACCGGAACACTAAGCCGGAGAGCGCCGTAGCCGCCCCCATGAGTCAGCAACCCCACATCGTCGGTATCGCCGGGAGCCTCCGCGACCACAGCTACACCCGCCTGAGCGTCGAGCGGGCGCTCCGGGAGGCCGACCGGCGGGGTGCGACGACGGAACTGCTCGACCTCCGGGAGTTCGACCTGCCGGTGTACGACGCCGACGAGGACGAGCCGGGCGACGCCGCGGCACTCACGGCCGCTGTCCGCCGGGCGGACTCCGTGATACTCGGGACGCCCTCGTATCACGGCTCGTACTCGTCGGTGCTGAAGACGGCACTCGACTACTGTGGCTTCGACGAGTTCGAGGACACGACCGTCGGGCTCCTCTGTGTCGCCGGCGGGTCGTTCCCAACGACGCCGCTCGAACACCTGCGGTCGGTCTGCCGGGCCCTCAACGCGTGGGTCGTCCCCCACCAGGCCGGGCTGCCGCGCGTTTCGGGCAAGTTCGAGAACGGTGAGCTGGCCGACGGGGACCTGGCCGAGCGCGTCGACGTGCTCGGGCGCCGCGTCGTCGAGTACGCCAACATCGAGCCCGACCCGCGGTGTGCAGAGGCACTCGAGAACAAGGGCGCTGGGGACTGATACGGTTTCGTGGAACAGTTTTCCGGTGCGTCGGCCGACCGGGGCGCCGACGTGCTGGAAGCGATGTACAGGAAACCGTATGATCCGGTCGCGGTCGGGACTTCCCGCGTCTGACTGGCCACGACCGGGGAGAACGCGCCACACGAACCCTGCGTCCGCGAGGCCGCCGGGATGAGAACCCTGAAACGGGCGTCGGACCTACCGAGCGGTGTGACGACCTGGGTCGAGAATCCGGAGGGCGGACGGGCGCGCGGGCCGGTCGGCCTCGCGCAAGCGTGGGGCGAGGTGCTGGTGCGGCCCCGCCGCTTCTTCGAGAACGGCGTCGCGCCCGGCGATCAGGCGCCAGGGCTGGTGTTCGCCGTCGCCGTCACGCTCGTCCACGTAGCCATCCGCGGTGCGCTCGACCCGGGCATCTTTCCGGTCTACAGCGGGCGGCCAGTCCTGTCGGCGCTGTTCGCGGTCGTCGTCGCCGGTCTGCTCGTCGCGCCCGTCCTGTTGCACCTCACGGCGGCCGTCCAGACGCTTCTCCTCCGCCCGTTCGTCCCCGAACGCAGCGGTGTCTCCGAGACCGTCCAGGTCGTCGCCTACGCCGCCGCACCGGGCGTGTTCGCCGCGCTTCCCTTCCCGGGCGTCCGCCTCCTCGCGGCGCTGTACGGCGCTGCCCTCCTCGTCGTCGGACTGGCGGTCGTTCACGACACCTCCATCCCGCGCGCTGCAGCCGCGGCGGCAATCCCGGCGGTGCTGGTGTTTGGCTACGCCTTCGGCGGCCTCTCGGCGTTCGAGAACCTCGCCGGCGTCGACATCGTCCCGGCCCCTCGAGCGGGCGCCGGAAACGCGTCGCGGTAGGGTGACATCCAGATCCGTCGCCGGAGCCCGACGACCCCATCCGCCTCGGGAGCACAAGCTCCTGTCCGCCGCCGGAGCGCGACACCCCAATCCGGCGCGGGAGCCCAACGCCCCGATCCGACGCGGGGGCGTGACCCCCGGATTCGCCGCGCCGGGGGACACTTTTTGTCGTTTCCCCGAATCCCACCACTATGGAGTACACGACACTCGGCGACACCGGTGTGACGGTCTCGCAGCTCTGTCTCGGCTGTATGAGCTTCGGCGACCCGGACTGGCGCGAGTGGGTACAGGGTCGCGAGTTCGGCCACGAACTCGTCGAGCGCGCCCGCGAGTTGGGCATCAACTTCTTCGACACCGCGAACATGTACTCCCGCGGGGCGTCAGAGCGCGTCCTCGGCGACGCCCTCGGCGAGGACATCGAGGATCAGGTGGTCGCGACGAAGGGCTTCTTCCAGATGGACGACGACGACCCGAACTCCGGCGGCCTCTCGCGGAAGGCAATCGAGCAGGAACTCGACGCCTCCCGCGAGCGCCTCGGCGTCGACACTATCGACCTCTACCAGATCCACCGCTACGACTACGACACGCCCGACGAGGTGACGATGCGGGCACTCTCGGACGCCGTCCGGCGGGAGAAGGTCCGCTACCTTGGCGCCTCCTCGATGTGGGCCTACCAATTCGCGGAGCTGTTGTCGGTCAGCGACCGCCTCGGCCTCGAACGGTTCGCCACGATGCAGAACCACTACAACCTGGCCTACCGCGAGGAGGAGCGCGAGATGCTGCCGCTCTGTGAGCGCGAGGGCATCGGCGTCATGCCGTGGTCGCCACTGGCCCGGGGCTTTCTGGCCCGGCCTCACGGGGAGTACCTGACGACAACCCGCGCTGAGACCGACGACTACGCACAGGCCCACCCCTACGCCGACAACGGCGGGAGAGAGGTGAACGAGCGGGTCGAGGAGCTGGCCGACGAGAAGGACGCCTCGATGGCCCAGATCGCGCTCGCGTGGTTGCTCCACAAGGACTGGGTCGACGCGCCCATCATCGGCACGTCCAGCATCGAACACTTAGAAGAGGCCGTCGCGGCGCTCGACATCTCGCTGACGGACTCCGACATCGACCACCTGGAGGAACCCTACGAGCCGGTGCCCGTTTCCGGCCACGAGTGAGGAATCCGAGACGGAGCCGGGCCGGCTGGCCCGCCTCGTTTTAACTGAGGGCACTCACGCCACGAGCATGGACCTCGACGCCGAGCGCGCGCCGGGCCGGACCGGCTGGTGGATCGCCGTCGGCGCACTGACCGTGCTGCTGGCCTTCGTCCTGATGCACGTCGTCGGGACGCTCGTGCTTGGGCTGTTCATCTATTACGTCGTCCGGCCGCTCAACGAGCGCGTCGCCGACCACCTCCCCGCTCACACCGCCGCGACGGTCACCTTCCTCGGCGTCATCCTGCCGCTGGTCGCCGTCGTTGGCTACATCGTCGTCCTCGCCGTCCGGGAACTCCTCGTGGTGTTCGCCGGTCGATCGCTCCGGGTGAGCACGCTCCTGGCGCCGTATCTCGACGGCTCGCTCTCGGGGACCAGGCAGACGACGGTGCGTGCGATACTCAACAACCCGCTCCAGCTGGTGACCAACAACGCCGATGCGGCCCGGGAGGTGGTCACCGCGACGCTCGCGCTGGTCGGGGCGGCCAGCGGCGTGCTGTTCGTCCTACTCGTCGCCGCCGCGCTCGCCTACTTCCTCCTTCAGGACGGTGACCGACTCCACGACTGGTGTCACGAGTACCTGTTCAGCGACGAGTCGACGCTGGAGGCGTTCCTCCGGGCGGTCGACCACGACCTCGAGACCGTGTATCTCGGCAACGTCTTCACGGTGGCGCTGGTCGCCGTCGCCGCGGCCATCGTCTACAACGGCTACAACCTGCTGGCACCCGCGCCCGTCGAGATCCCCATCCCGACAGCGCTCGCACTCGCGACCGGCCTCGCCAGCTTCGTCCCGATCGTCGTGGGGAAGATCGTCTACGTCCCGCTCACGGGGGCGCTGGCGCTGACGGCAGTTCGTCACGACGGCGGCCTGCTCGTCTACCCGGTCGCCCTGTTTCTCGTGGCGCTGGTCTTCCTGGACGTGGTTCCCCAGACGATCGTCCGGCCGTACCTCGCCGGTCGTGACCTCCACACCGGGGCGACGATGCTCTCGTATGTCCTCGGCGCGACCGTCTTCGGCTGGTACGGCATCTTCCTCGGCCCGCTCGTGCTCGTGCTGGTGGTCCAGACCGCCCGCATCGTGCTGCCGGACCTCGCCAGGGGCGAGGAACTGACGCCAGATGTCAGCGCCCCCTCCAGTCTCGGCTCCGACCCCGAAGGCCCCGAGTGAGGGCACTGCCTTCGCGAACGCGACTACCGGCGCGAAGAGGGCGTCGTGGGCCCAGACTCGTCTGCTCATCCATCTCTCGTGTGGCAGGGGGGAGCGCGGTCAACGCTCACGGCGGCGCCGTCACCGGGTAGCGACGAAAGCGAGCCTCACGACGGACGATTCGAGCGTCTCGTGAGGCGGAAGTCGTCAGACTCCGGGAGTCACGGAGATCGACATTCGGTGAAGATAAACAATAATTTCGTAATTTGTAGAATAATTATCCAATTAAATCGTTTCGTCCGTTACAGGAGGTCCTCGATGTGGTCGGCGATCTCCTCGGGAGTGTCGGCAACAGGGACGCCGGCGTCGTTGAGCGCGTCGATCTTCGACTCGGCGGTGCCCGTGCCGCTACCGGAGACGATGGCGCCGGCGTGCCCCATCCGCTTGCCCGGGGGGGCCGTGCGGCCGGCGATGAAGCCCGCGACGGGCGTGTCCATGTATTCGGCGATGTAGCGGGCAGCCTCTTCCTCGTCCTCGCCGCCGATCTCGCCGCACATCACGACCGCCTTCGTCTCGGGGTCGGCCTCGAACCGTTCGAGAGCGTCC
>JBDGSA010000173.1:0-11161 GCA_042217755.1 Haloglomus sp.
GACGGGTCGGCGGTCGACGAACCGAACGAGCCGGACGATTCCGACCCAGCGACGGGCGAGTCCAGCTCGACGACGGACGATTCCGACCCAGCAACGGGCGGGTCCGGCTCGACGACGGGCGAGTCCAGCCCGACGACGGGCGAGCCGTCGGTCGACGTGTCCGGGCCCGGTCCCGAGGAGGAGCCGGACGACGCCGAAGGGGCGACAGAGAGCGCCGGCGGCTTCTCGGTCGCCGAGGAGGTCGACGCCGTCGACGCCGAGGACGTCGACGAGGGCGACGGGCCGGTCGAGCCGGTGGAGTTGCTCGTGCAGCTCGCCGACGAGAACCGCATCGACCCCTGGGACATCGACATCGTCACCGTCACGGACGCGTTCCTCGACCGGCTCGACGAGACGGACCTCCGGACCAGCGGACGGGCGCTGTTCTACGCGAGCGTCCTTCTCCGCATGAAGAGCGACGCGATGCTGGCCGACGACGAGGACGACGCGTGGGAGGAGGACCCCCGCGAGCCGTGGGCGGTCGCCTGGGAGGACGGGCCCGCGGACGCCGAGGCCGGCGCCGGGGACCCGTCGGTCGACCCCATCGCGGGGCTCGAACAGGAGATGGAGCGCCGCCTCGAACGCAAGAAGGCCCGCGGGATGCCCCAGACGCTCGACGAACTCGTCCGGGAGCTCCGCGAGCGCGAGCGCGCGTCCCGCTGGAAGGAGTCTCGCACCTACGACACCAGCGACTCGCCCGGCGGCTACACCCGCGGGACCCAGACGCTCGACTACCGCGCCGGCGACGACTTCCGGATGGACGAAGAGCCGACCGTCGACGACGTCACCGGGACGGCCCACGACGAGCACATGGAGGAGATCATCGCGGACGTCTACACGGCGCTCCGCGAGCAGTACGACCAGGGCCGCGCGGAGGTGCTGTTCGCCGAGGTCGAGGGGGCCGGCGGCTCGCGGGTCCAGACGTTCCTCGGCGTGCTCTTTCTCGCCCACCGCGGGCAGGTCCGTCTCGAACAGGACGAGACGTTCGGCGACCTCTGGGTGCAGGACCCGGCCGCCGTCGAGAGCGGCGAGGAGGCCGTCGCGGACTGACGGATGGAGTAGCGAGAAACGCTCTTTGCGCCTTCGGCGCCCTTTTCCTTCCAGCGCCGGTGGCCTCGGATATGGAACGCGTGAACTCGCCGTCCCTCCGGTCCCTGATGGACACCGCGACCGGAACACCGGTCGCCCGTGGCGCCTCGCTCGGACTCGCACTGCTCATCCTAGAGCGGTTCCTCGTCCCCTTCGACACGGCGCTGGTCGGGGTCCTGTTCCTGGCACTCGGCCTCGTGCTGGCCATCGAAGGGCACGACTGGTGGCCGCAGGCGGGCCGGACGCTGACGGCGCTCGGCCTCGTATTCCTGGTCTCGCGGTTCGTCGACAACCTCCTGCAGTTCCGGCTCGTGCTCTGACTTTCTTTCACTCGCCGAGCCGCCAGTTGCGCTCGCCGGTCGCGTCGACCGACGCGGCCGCGGCGTGCAGGAACGGCAGTACGCCGCTGACGCTGGCGGCGAACGTGGCGAAGGTGTCCTGCAGGTCCGCGAGCGCCGCGTCCGGGTCCTCGACGCCCGCGGCCGCCAGGCTCTCGGTCGTCACGGTGAACGGGACCGGCGGCCGGTCGGCGAAGTCCTCGACGGTCTCGGCGGCGGCAGCCTCGGCCGCCTCGAAGCCGGCCTCGCCCGTCCCCTCACGAAGCGGTTCCACGTCCGCCCAGAACCGCTCGAGGGCGGTCGGCCACTGGGCGAAACACCGGTAGATGGAGGCGAGGAACTCCGTCCCGTGGTACGCATCGATGTCGGCCACGGTTTCGGGGATGGCCTCGCGGGCGGCGTCACTGTCGAGGACCGTCACCCGCGCCCCGCGGTCGGCGTCGAGCCACTTGGGGGCGGGGGCAGTCGCGGCGTGGCCGTCGCGCGGGCCCTCGAACTCGCCCGAGCACGCGCGATCACAGACTGTAAACAGGGCCGCCAGCCGCGGCGCGACTACGTCGAACGTGGCCAGTTGCGCCCGGAGCGCCGCGAATTCGCTCGGCGAGCAGTCGACGTCGCCCGGAGCGTACGAGGGAAGGCCCACGGTTCCGTCGTCCCCCTCGAGCGCGGTCAGGACGCGGTCGCGATAGCGGACCGAGAAGGCGGCGAAGGCGCGGGTCTCGAATGTCGGCTTCACGGCGCTCCAGAGGTGGCGCGCGGCGTACGGTCGGTTGGCGACGAGCGCCCGCCAGATGCTGTTGACGATGGGCGCTCGGAACGTCGACATCACGTCCTCGTAGAGGCCGCGGCGCCAGCCGGTCGCCTCCTCGAGGTGGAGCTGCTGGGTGAGGTCCATGTCCCGACCCCGGAGCGCCGGGGCTTAGTGGTTGGTGTCGCGAGGAGAACTTCGGGAGCGGACACGAAGAGAAGAGAAAACAAGAGACGAGAGATCGAACCGGCAGACCGCTTCAGGACGACCCGGCGTCGGCGTCGGGCAAGTGGTCCTCGAGGAGGAGTTCGAGCGGGTCGCGTTTCTCGGTCGGAATCGCCTCCGGCGGCGTGATGATGGCGCCTTCGAGCGCCGAGCCGCAGTCACAGTCGCGCTCCGCGGGAAGCGTCCGGATGGCGCGTTCGATGACTGCGTTGATGGCGGCCTCGTTCGCGGCGGCGTTCTCCTGGACCTCCGCGAGCGTGACGGTCTCGTCGCGCCAGACGTCGTAGTCGGTGATCCCCGTGAGTACGGCATAGCAGAGTTCCGCCTCGCGCGCGAGGTTCGCCTCCGGGACCGTGGTCATCCCGATGACGTCCCAGCCGTTGGCGCGGTAGAATTCGCTCTCGGCCTCCGTCGAGAACTGCGGCCCCTCGATGCAGACGTAGGTGCCCCCCTCCACGACTTCGGCGTCGGTGGCGTCGGCACAGGCGACGAGGTGCGCGCTGGTGTGCGGACAGTACGGCTCCGCCATCGAGAGGTGAGCGACGACGCCGTCACCGAAGAAGCTCATCGGCCGCTGTTTGGTCCGGTCGAAGTACTGGTCGGGGACGACGAGTGTCCGGGGCGGGAGGTCCTCGCGGAGGCTCCCGACGGCGTTGGTCGCGAGGACGCGCTCGACGCCGACCTGCTTCAGCGCGTGGACGTTCGCGCGGTAGGGGACGTCGGTCGGTGACAGCGAGTGCTGCGGGCCGTGTCGCGGCAGGAACGCCACCTCCTCGTCGGCCAGTCGGCCGACCGTGAGCGGCCCGCTGGGTTCGCCGAAGGGGGTCTCCACGTGCTCGGACGACTCCTGTTCGAGGTCGAGCGCCTCGTATACCCCGCTGCCACCGATGATTCCGACTGTCATGCGAGCAGTTAGCGACCGCAGCGCACTTGATTGTCGGTGTCACCCGGCGCTCGAACGTGTCACGGCCGGGGCGATTGCCAGGCGGATGCGTCACGACCTCGGACAGCTGCGTCACGGCTGGACCGACCGTCGGGTAGCCCGACTATCGCGACCGTCGATCAGCGAGAGCCGGACCGCGACCCGCGTGGCGGACACAGCGAACGGACCACGACCCACGTGGCGGACACGGCGAACGGACCACGACCCACGTGGCGGACACGGCGGACAGGAACGGCCGACGGAACCGCGGTTGACGGCCCCGCGTGAACGCGGAGGGGTTCGTCTCACGGGCACACAAGAATCCCCGAACAATTCGCGGACATCGACCTCACGATTGCTCTCGTCGGGTCCACTGGAGGTGGTGATGCGCCATGCCACTCGTCGCGTGCAGCAACTGTGGCGAAACCCAGACCGTCTCGGTTCTGGAGAACCCCACGTGCCGGCGCTGCGGCGGAGAGGAGTTCGAACCCCCGGACGACAAGCGACCCGCCTCGTCCTGAACGTCGACGCCGCCTGTTCTACAGATAAGCAAGGCGAGTGCCTCGGGGCTCGACTCCGAGGCGGTTCACCCTGGGAACAAATCGGAGGAAGATAGATCGACAATCCCCACGATGTGAAATATATCGGGAACTATCTATATATTCTGCAAATATTACACTAATCCCGTCAATCCCACCAGTCACTCCGGCGTTCCTTGTAGGTGGCGCTCTCGCGGAGCGGTTCGGGGTACTCGTCGCCCTCGAGTCCGAAGCCGGCACCGAGCCAGCGGCCGACGTGCCAGGCGATGGCCTCGGTGTCGAGGTCGGAGACCGTGATCTCGAGTCGCGTGTGCCACTCGCGGGCGCCGTCGCCGTCGGGATCGAGACCGAGGATGTAGCCACACGACCCCGACGAAGTACCGCACGCCAGTTCGTCGACCGCGCGGACGGTGACGTCGGCGGCGGTCTCGTTGTTCGTGCGGACGAAACTGACGTTCTCCGGGACGGTCCCGCTGGCGCCGGCATCGAAGTACTCGAGCGCGTGGCGGATCTGCCGGCGGGCCTCGTCGCGCTCGCCCCGCGGCAGGGCGGACACGTCGACGTAGACCGACAGGGTCGCGGACTTCCACGGCAGCGCCCGTTCGCTCGCGTTCGTCTGGGGCGGCGTCGTCAGCGTCGATTCCGCGTTCATCACCGACCTCGGGGCGTCGCCGTGGTCGAGACCGAGCGTGTGGCCGAGTTCGTGTTTCAGCACCTGCACCGTCGAGGCGTCGGAGAATCCCGTCCGGACACGGACCGTCATGGGCGGGTCGAACTGTCCGTGAGTCTCGACGATGGGCGCACAGCCCGCCGCGTGGGTCTCCGTGCCGCACTCTCCGACGGACTCGACGAAGCGAACCCGCAGGTCCGGGTTGGAGGCGTTCGCCACGAGCCGGTAGTCGATGGGATAGCCCGCATACTGCTCGCTGTTTGCCTCCCAGTACGCCAGCGCCTCGCGGACGAGCGGCGTGAACTCGCGAGATGTGTCGGGTGACACGGCGACCGCGACCGCGAGCGTCTCCTGTCGGTAGGGGTTGTCCTCGTCGCCGGTCCAGGCGGGGTCGCCGCTGGGTTCGATGTGCGGTCCGTCCTGTCCCATCGAGATCGAACAGCCGGCGAGAGCCAGTAGCACCGCCACGAGGAGCGTCGCCGCCCATTCCCTCATCGTCGCCCGGTTCGATTCGGCCGGGTATGGGGCTTGCGGCCACCGGCGGCAGGCCCGGAGTGGACCAGTTACCGGTGCGGGGCGCGCCGGGGCGGCCGTCCAATCTTCAGTCGTGGCGCGAGCGCGGCGACGACGCTCACTCGAAGGTGGCGTCGAACGCCTCGGCGCCGAGCGGTTCGTGGCGGCCGGCGCCGACGTTCTCGGCCACGTGCTCGGGGCTGCCCGTCCCGACGAGCGCCGCGGTCACGCCGGGCGCCGACCGGACGAAGTTGATGGCCCGCTGTGCCGGCGTCTCGCCGGCCAGCTGCGTCGCCACGTCCTCCGGAAGGGCACCCTCGCGCGCGAGTTCGCCCTGCTTCAGCGGCGCGCTCGCGAAGACATTCAGCCCGGCATCGTTGGCGAACGCGAGCGCACTCTGCGGGCCCTGGGGCCCGTCGTGGGCCTCGCGAGTGAACGCATCGGCCATGTGGGCGTTGAACGGCAACTGGACGGCGCGAAAGCCCGTGGCGTTCGTTCCGGCGCGGTCGCTCGCGGTCCGGGCGCGTCGGACCACCTCGGGGAGCGAGAGGTACTTCGGGTGGTCGGCCGGCACCCGAAAGCACTCCCACGTCGCGACGCCGTAGTAGCGCAGGTCGCCCCGAGAGCGGCGCTCCTCCAGCCGGACGAACGCATCCTCCAGCAGGTCGTACACCTCGTCGCGGTCGCGCTCTTCGAGTTGTGTCTCGGGGTTGTGGACGTAGTACAGGTCGACAGTTTCGAGGCCGAGGTTGTCGAGTGACAGGTCGAGCGATCGGCCGAGAAAGCGCGGGGCGAGGCAGTTCCCGCGGACCATCTCCTCGGGGCTGGTGTGGCCGGAGTCGAACCACTCCTCGCGGACGTACGCGGCCGGGTCGTCGGGCCGCTCGCCGTCGAAGGGGACGAACCCGCCCTTCGTCGCCACCAGAAGCGCCTCCCGGTCCACGTCGGCAGCCTCGACCGCGCGTCCCACGGCGCGCTCTGAGCGCTGGGCGCGGTAGTTGACCGCCGTGTCGATGACGCTGACGCCGGACTCGACGGCCTCGCGGACGGCACGCTCGTAGCGCTCGTCGGCTGCCTCCGTCGTCTCGCCGAGGTATGTGCCGATGCCGACCGAAGAGACGACGCCCGGCCCGAACCGCCGGAAGTAGGTCCGTGCGAACTCCGCTTCGTGCGCGTCGCGGTAGGCCCACGACGCCGCCTTCGTGACCATCGTTGACCAGTGTTAGTTCGGCGGCGGGGTAGGTCTGACGTTCGGGACGAAGGCCGCTGAAGCGCCAGTCTGGCCGGACACCACGGCAATAGCGACGGGTCCGCTGCCCCACCCGAACTCGCGTATTCTGTAGAGCGAGGCAGCGAACGACTGCGACGCGACCGCGGACTCACGACGCGACTGTGCGACCGTGAAATTACGGCGAAACCGCGGACCCACGACGCGACTGCGCGACCGTGATTACGACGAAACCACGGACCCACGACGCGACCGCGCGACCGTGGGAATCCGCGCGGGCGCACGCTGACCCCCGGGCGAGGCGGACTCGAATGACCGGACGGAGGGAGACTGAACGGTTCTGGCTATGCATACGGAGCGAGACCGGACAGTGCCAGCCTCGGCAACCGATCGAGCGGCCAGGACCGCGCAGCGACAGTTCGTCGCGTATCGGCGTATTTTCTGATTATTCGTGTTATTATTTACTTATCTACTCATCTCTTACGTTATCTCGTCTGCGTACGCGTCGGCGAGTCGCGTCGGTTCGGGGAGCTTGTACTCGCCGCCGCACCGTTCGACGACGTCGACGGCTGTCTCTGCGCTCACGCGGTGCCCGGGGCTCACGTACAGCGGGTTGATGCGGGTCGAGTCGGGATACTGCCGGCTCTGGTAGGCGTAGCCGATGACGGTGCCGGCGGGGGCGTCCACGTCGTCGTCGGCTTCGATGGGGACGCGTGCGCCTTCGGAGAGATCGTCGACGGACTCGCGGGGCGTCCCGCAGAGCAACGACTTTGCGACGCCGACGCTCGGCAGGTCAAGCGCCGCGCCGACGTGAGTCGCGAGGCCGGCCTGTCGGAAGTGGATGCGGCCGCTCCCGTCGAACAGCGCGAGGTCGGCCTCGCGGTCGAGCTCTCGGAAGGCGGCGAGGATGGACCCGGCCTCGCGAAAAGAGAGCAGGCCCGGGACGTAGGGGAACTCGCACTCGACGACGGCGTGGACGCGCTCGACGACCTCACCGCCGCGCCACAGGACGATGGCACTGACTGCCTGCTCGGGGTCGCTGTCGGAGAGAAAGGCCTGGTCGACTCCGGCGACGAGCGGCGCGTCTGGCCCCGCCTCGCCAGCGCGCTCGGGGACGAACGGGAGGTCGTCAGCGAAGACAGCGGCGTCGGCGATCTCCCGCTGGAGCGCCTCCATCTCCACACGGGAGAGCGTCGGGTCCGGGTCGAAGCGGGTCGACGGCTCGCGCATACGCGGTTCGTCGGCCCACGGAGTCAGGAACCTGTCGGGTCGTCGCCGGCCCGCGGAGCCAGGAACCTGTCGGGTCGTCGTCGGCCCGCGGAGCCAGGAACCTGTCGGGTCGCTGTCGGACGGGGCGGCGTGGGGCAGTTCTTTCACGCCGTGACGATACGGTACAGGTACTTAGTGGGGCGTGGGCGACACACCAACCGAGAAAGCGGAGACTCGCGATGGATAGCAACGCACGACAGGGGGGCGGTGCAACGGGAACAGTCTCGGTAGCGGAGCTGTTCCTCTACGTTGTCGCTGTCGGGTTCGCCGTCGCCGGCCTGGTCGTCGCGCCCAGCGCGGGGAATGTCGGGGTCAGATGGCTGCTCACGACCGGAGCGAGCGTCGTCCCGGCAGTTCTCGTGGTGCTCGGCGCGCTCTGGCTGCGTCGGCGGGGCGTCTCGCCCGAGGCGTGGCGGGGGGTCGCCGGCTGGTACGTGGCCGGCATCACCGTGGCGACGGCACTCGTTGCCTGGGTCGTCGTCGGTGCCGGCGTTGTCGGCCGCCCCGCGTTCGTTCCCGGGGCGCTCACTCCCCGGATACTGGTGGCCGGCGGGAGCCCGGGCGGGCTCGTGGGCTCGCTCGTCGGCGCGTCGCGGGCCCGCGATGTCCGGCGCCGCCGTGCACCGGCGGAACTACTCGCGAACGTCGACGAGGCGGCGTGGCTGTTCGACGCCGACCGCTCGGAGACCATCTACGTGAATCCGGCCTACGAGCAGCTGTTCGGCCAGTCCGCCGCGGCCCTCGCCGAGGATCCGGCGGCGCTCGCGGAGACGGTTCACCCTGACGACCGCGAGGACCTCGAGTTGCGACTCGACCGGCTCGCCGGCGGTACCCCCATCGAGTTCGAGTTCCGGGCGAACCCCGACCAGGACTTCGGCCGCTGGGTCTGGCTGCGCGGGCGCCCCATCTATCGCGACGGCGAGCCGGACACACTGGCCTTCGTGGCACACGACATCACCAGCCGCCGCCGCCACCGCGAGCGGCTCGTGAATCTCCACGACGCCACCCGACGACTGTTCCGCGCCGAGAGCGAGGAGAAGGCCGCCCAGATCGCCACCGAGGCCGCAAAGGAGGTACTCGGGCTCCCGGTGAACACCATCTGGCTCTACGACGAGGAGCGCGGCGAGCTGGTACCGACGGCGGCGACCGAGGCCGCGGAGGCAACTGACCACGCGCTCCCGACGTTCAAGTCGGGCAACAGCCTGGCCTGGGAGGTCTTCGAGTCCGGCGAGGCACAGATCTACGACGACGTTCGGACCGCACCCGGGGGCGAGCACGCGCCCACGCGGAGCGAGGTGGTCCTCCCGCTGGGCGAATACGGCGTGTTCATGGCCGGGTCGGCGACGGCCGACCGGTTCGAGAGCTGGCAGGTGTCGCTCGGGAAGGTGCTGGCCGCGAACGTGGAGGTAGCCCTGGCACGGATCAAGCGGACCCGCGCGCTGGAGGAGAGCCGCCGCGCACTCGAGCAGCGAAACGAGCGCCTCGACGAGTTCACGAGCGTCGTCAGCCACGACCTCCGGAACCCGCTCGCGGTGGCACAGGGCCACCTGGAACTCGTCCGCGAGGAGTGCGACACCGAGAGCGTCCAGAAGATCGACGCCGCGCTCGAGCGGATGGAGACGCTCATCGAAGACCTGCTCACGCTCTCGCGCGAGGGCGAGGCCATCGACGACCTGCAGCAGGTCACACTCCCCAGGCACATCGAGCAGTGCTGGGAGGGCGTCGAGACCGAGAGCGCCCGACTGCAGATCGAGACGTCGGCGACGATCCGTGCCGACGGCGCCCGGCTCGCACAGCTGTTCGAGAACCTGTTCCGCAACGCCGTAGAGCACGGCGCGACCGAAGACGACCCCGTGACCGTCACCGTGGGGACGCTCCCGGACGACGATGGCTTCTACGTCGAGGACGACGGCCCCGGCATCCCGTCCGAGGAGCAGGAACTGGTGTTCGAGGCAGGCCACTCGACGGCCAGCGAGGGAACCGGCTTCGGTCTCAGCATCGTCCAGACCATCGCCGAGGCCCACGGCTGGAAGGTGCGAGCGACCGAGAGTGCGGCGGGGGGTGCCCGGTTCGAGATCACCGGCGTGTCGTTCGTCGACTGAGCGACGGCGCGAGCAGGGGCGACGCCGCGGAGTCGGACTCGGCTCTCAGAATGGGCCGCGTCCGCCACCGCGGCCGGGGCCGCCGCGACCCCCGCCGAAGGAGAGTTCGTTCGGGCTTCGGACGTCGTCCTGGACGTACCAGCCGTAGAGCAGGCCGAGGACGAGCCCCGAGAGGTGGGCCATGTGGGCCACGTTACTGAGGACGTTCGCGGAGCCGAGCGCGCCGACGACCGACAGCGCGGCGTAGCCAATCGTGAGCAGCCAGATAGGGACGGGGAGGATGAAGTAGAGGTACACCTTCAGCCCCGGGTTGAGCACCGTCAGGACACCCAGGATTGCCATTATCGCACCGCTGGCGCCGAGAACGCCCGTGATGGGGGCGCCGATGAGAAAGCCGAAGGCGATCTGACTGAGTCCCGCGATGATACCCGTCGCGAGGAACAGCACCGCGAACCGCTTCGAGCCGATGCGCCGCTCGACGACCGGCCCGAAGAAGTACAGGACGATTCCGTTGCCGATGATGTGGAAAAAGGAGTTCGGCGAGTGCGAGAACACGGAGGTGACCCACGTCCAGACGTACTCGGGATGTGCGGAGGTGAGGACGAAGATGTCCCGGAACAGGCTCGGTGCCAGGAAGATGACGACGAACTCGAGGACGAAGACGACGAACATGACGGCGAGAAACAGGTAGGAGACGTTCCCCCGGAAGTAACCCAGCAGGCCGCCGGGACTCGTCAGCGACGAGAGCTGCTCCGAGAGGCCCGAGGAGGAGCCCCCACGCTGTGTCACGCTGTCGTCGAAGCCCGAGTCGAACACGCCGTCCGGGTCGTTCCAGTCGTTCAGCCCCGAACAGGAGTGGTTCTCGGGGAGCCGGTGCTCGGCGCAGTAGTTCTCGCCACACCGGTTGCAGCGGTACGGCATGTCGACGTGCTTGCCACACACCGCGCAGTTCGCCATTATATCGAGCGAGGCGTGGGCGACGCAAAGGGGTTTGGGTCCCCGGTGAGGACCGGGCACACCCAGTGCCGAGGAACAGGGCGTTCGAGCAGGTGACACGATTCGTCACGCGGCCGTCAGACGCTCGTCGTGCACGGCGTCAGGGTTTAAGCGCCGGGTCTGTCAACCCGACGGCGTGTCCATCCGCTCGGACCCACTGGACCGGTTACAGATTCCGGACGGGACGACCGTCGAGGAACACGACCTCGTGGCGAACGGGGACGTCGTCGTGGGCGGGCAGTCGACCGTCGAGTTCGGGGTTCGCGGGCGGAACGTCTACGCCGGCGAGCGAGTCCGCTTCGACGGCGACATCGAAGCCGACGGGGAGTGCCGGCTGGACGTCTGGTGTGACGTCAGCGGGAACGTGCTCGTCGGAGGCGACGCGTACCTCGGCGAGCGGGTCCACGTCGCCGGCCAGCTCATCGTCTCCGGCGACCTCGACATCGGCGACGACGTCGACATCGAGGAGGGGTTCGAGGCGAA
>JBDGSA010000181.1:0-8070 GCA_042217755.1 Haloglomus sp.
GGCGTCTCGGAGGTAGTGGGCGCGATACTGATCTTCGGCCTCGTGTTGGCCGTGCTGGCACTGATACAGCTGAGTGCCGTCCCCGCGGCCAACCAGCAGATCGAGTTCGAGCACAGCCAGCGGATCGCCGGCGACTTCCAGCGGCTCGACGAGAACGTCGAACGGGTCGCCGCGACCGGCGCGGCCAGGTCGACGCGCATCGAGGCGGGCGTGCGCTATCCCCCGCGCATCTTCCTCCTGAACCCGCCGCCGGTGAGCGGGACGCTTCGGACCGGAAACACCGGAGACATCGTCCTCGAGAACGTCAGGGCCCAGGACCCGGAAACCGCCGATTACTGGACCGGGACCGACGCTCGCCAGTCTCAGTCCCGCGAGACCGTCTCGCTGAGCTACCGGGCGAAGTACAACGAGTATGCCAGTAACCCGACAATTCACTACGAGACCGGGCTCCTCTACCGGGAGTTCAGAAATTCGAACGAGGAAATCGTCGTCGACGCCAGCAGCATCGTCAGCGGCCGCCGCATCGACCTGACAGTCCTCGACGGCTCCCTCTCGACATCGAGCGTGAACGAGGTCACGCTCAACGCCCAGCCCGTCAGCGCACCGACTCAGGAGATCAGCGTCACCGGCTCGGGCGAGCCGATTCGCATCACCGTTCCGACGAAACTCTCCGAGGAGAAGTGGGTCAGCGAGATCCTGAACACCGAGATCGACAACAGTGGCAACCCGACCTCGGGCCTGACGAGCTGCAGCGACATCGACACGAGTAGTCTGGATACCACCAACAACCGCTACGTGGCCGACTGCTCGTACGCCAGCGGCCAGATCACCCTCGTCATGGAGCCCGGTCGGACCTACGGACTCCGGATGGCCAAAGTGGGTCTCGGAGACGTGTTCGAGGAGGAGTCCCCCTTCTACCTGACCACCGTCGAAGGTGACGACAGCAGCATCACCGACGCGCAGAGTCAGCAAGTGACTGTGCAGGTCCGCGACCGGTTCAACAATCCCGTCGGGGGTGTCGAAATCGAGTTCGACGCCGGCACCAACGGGACCTTCCTGGCCAACGACCAGTCGACGGTGACAGTCACCGCGGACGAGAACGGGGAGGCCACCGCTGTCTTCGAGTCAGATAAAATGGGCGACCTGACGGTCGACGCACGCGGCACGAGAAACGGTGGTGACCTCGGCGACTCCGGGAACGGCGTTCAGGACTACGAGTTCGTCACGTTCGACGTTGGCGTCTCGTCGTCGACCATCGGCGACGGCGACGGCGAGGTCGGTCGGCCCGACCGGCTCCAGGACATCAACACCCGCGAGGAGGACATCTACATCGAACAGGCCACTCTGGTCAGCGGCACAAACACGACGATCGACGTCACCCTCCGGAACCAGGGGACGAGCGAGCGCGTAATGCAGACCGGCCGCATCGCATTCGTCTTGGCTACCGGGGACCCGAACTCCGCGACGCTCACGAACACCACGGGGGCGCCGAACTACGGGACGCTAGTCGTCGGCCAGTCGCTGGAGGACTTCGACAACACCATCTCGGTACCGCCGGGTGGGACGAGAACCGTCCGGTTCACGTTCGACGACACGCTCGAACAGTCCGGCGGAATGGGTAAGACCTTCGACACGTTCTTCGTTTTCTCGGCGCGAATCGTGACCCCGAACCCCTCGGACCCAGACAATCCGACCGACGGTGTCACCCAGACGTTCTTCATCTCGGACGGAATCGGGACCAACACCTCCTAGAGCGGCGGCGGAAACAACTGATAGCTGTCTTCAGCCCCGCACCACCAGCACCGGCAACTCGGCCTGATTCACCACGCGCTCCGCCGTAGAGCCCATGTTCACTCGCTTCTCGCGTCCCTCGAGCCCGTGAGTGCCCACGACGACGAGGTCCACGTCGGCCTCGGTGGCGTACGCCAGAATCTCCCGGAACGGCACCCCGTCACGCACCACGGTCTCGACGTGAACCCCGGCGCCGCTGGCCGTGTCGGCGGCCTCGTCGACGGCCTCCTGGGCGCGTTCGCGGAGTTCGTCGCGGGTCGCGGCGGTGTCGTCGGCCGCGAGGGCGATTCGCTCGTCGGCCACCGAGAGGACAGAGAGCGTGGCGCCGTGGGCGTCGGCCGCCGCGATGGCGTGGTCGAGAGCGCGCCCCGCAGCGTCGCTCCCGTCGGTCGCAAACAGGATGGCGTCGTACATGACCGGGCGGACGCGGGCGCTATACTTGAAACCCTCTCCGTCGAGGTGGTGCACCTGTAGCGGAGAAAAGCCTTTATCGCGCGCCATCCGACGGTCGCTCGTGGACGACGACCGCAGTATCGAGGAGATACTGAACACCATCGGCGACGAGCACGCCAGGACGGTCCTCGCGACCATCAGCCGGGACCCGAGGTCGGCGAAGGAACTCTCCGAGGAGTGTGACCTCTCGCTTCCGACTATCTACCGTCGGCTGGAGCTTCTCGAGGAGCACGACCTCATCAACGAGCGGACCGCGGTCGCAGAGGACGGGAACCACTACAACATCTACGAGTGCAACTTCGACTCGACGGTTATCACACTCAAAGACGAAGAGTACAAGGTCCAGATCTACCGGAAGGAGAACCTCCCCGACCGGTTCGGACAACTCTGGGACGAGCTGGGCTCGGAGTCGGGGTGACGGACCGGCGGTTTCAGCGCGCGCAGCCGACCGGGTGTTTTTTGAGGTATTGCCCCGCGTAACTCGGCAAGATGGTCAATATCCTGTCGGCGGTCCTGGTGTTGATGCGCCTGATCCTGTTCGGGCTCTCGCTCGGACTGACCGTCATCAGCTTCCAGTCCTACCAGCGGCGTCAGTCCCAGCGTCTCCAGTACGCATTTATCGGATTCGCCTTCATCAGCATGGGCGTCGCGGTCACGAACCTCAGCACCCAGCTCGGTACCTCCGGCGCCGCGACCGGGTCGGATCTGACGCTCATCCAGATCGCTGAGACGGTCCCCTTCATCATCGGATTCGCGATGATCTACCTCTCGCTGTATCGCTGAACGCCGACAACCAGACCACGACGGGTGCGAATAATATAGAAATATTTGATTTACATTCACTGTTAGTTCTTTTATCATATTATGAACGAATATTGTGATATGTAGACGATATTCACCACAAGTCTGTAACGACTGACGCATCCTGGCTGTGCGGCTCTGTGACGCCGCGTCGGAGCGTCGCACGAGCGGCGGCGGTGGAATCGACGCCGATGGCCACCGAACCGTATGGATAGTCGTCGGCGGATCCGCGTCGGACCACCGTCGACGAAAGCACGACCCCGGTCCGAATCGCCGCCGTCCGGGCGCTTTTGGTCCGTCCCGGCGCGAAGGTCAGTATGACAGTTGCCGAGACGTTCGACCCCGAGCGCTGGGAGTCCGTCGAGGGCATCGACCTCCGCGACCTGACGTACCACCGCGGCACCGACGTGCCCGCAGTCCGCATCGCGTTCGACCGGCCGGCAAAGCGCAACGCCTTCCGGCCCGAGACGGTCGACGAGCTCTACACCGCGCTCGACCACGCAAAGCGCCAGACGGACATCGGCTGTGTCATCCTCACGGGGAACGGTCCCTCGCCGAAGGATGGCGGTCGGGCCTTCTGCTCGGGCGGCGACCAGTCGATCCGCGGCGACGCCGGCTACGAGTACACGGCCGGGGAAGACTCGGATGTCGGGGGTGCACCCGACGCGGGCCAGCAGCAGGCGCCGCGGCTCCACATCCTCGAGGTGCAGCGGCTCATCCGACATATCCCAAAGCCCGTCCTCTGTGTGGTGCCGGGGTGGGCGGTCGGCGGCGGGCACTCGCTGCACGTGGTCTGTGACATGACACTCGCCTCCGAGGAGCACGCGAAGTTCCTCCAGACGGACCCGGACGTGGCGAGTTTCGACGCCGGCTTCGGGAGCGCCTACCTCGCCAACCAGGTCGGTCACAAGCGCGCCCGCGAGGTGTTCTTCCTCGGGAAGACCTACTCCGCCGAGGAAGCCGTCGATATGGGGATGGCCAACGCCGCTGTCCCACACGACAAACTGGAGGACGTGGCCCTCGAGTGGGCCGCGGAGATGACCTCGAAGTCGCCGATGGCGATGCGGATGCTGAAGTACGCATTCAACATGGATACGGACGGACTCGTCGGTCAGCAGGTGTTCGCGGGCGAGGCGACGCGGCTGGGCTACATGACCGAGGAAGCCGCCGAGGGCCGCGACGCCTTCAACGAGGGTCGCGAGCCGGACTTCTCAGAGTTCCCCTGGCACTACTGACCCGCCTGCCGCGCGGATCGCAGCGGAGGGCGATTCGTCCGCGTGGAACTTCCTCGGTCGTAGGGCTGAAGTGACGTCCGGGAATCGTTCGAACCGAATGGCGAGAGGTTTCCAGACGCGTCCGTCGGTCGACGGAGTCGACTCGGAATCCTCCGTCGAATCCGAGCGGGCGGCGAGCGACGTGGATTCCGACGGCCCCATTAGCGCGCTTCGGGCGCGGTCCCCGTCGCTCACCATCATCGCCTTCGGGCTCGGGCTGCTGACCGTGACAACGTGGAACTTCCTCCGGGAGCTGCGAACGCTGTCGGCCGACCTGCCCCCGCTGGCCGCGGCGCTCCTCGGACTCACGCTGTCGGCCGGGCTCGTGTACGCGGGGGTCCGACTGGCCCGTTCGGACTTCGGCCGGGACGAGCGCTGGCGGGTCGCGCAACTCACGCTCGCCGGCGGCGCCGTCTTCACGGGCATCGTCCTGCTGACGATGATCATCCGCGCGGCCGAAGGTCGACCCATCACAGAGGCGCCGTTCGTTCTGTTCACGGCGGCCGGCGGCGGCGGCATCGCGGGGGCCATCGTCGGCGGCCTGTACGCCCGGGCCCGCCGTGATGCCCGCGTCGCAGAGGTCGCCCGGGCCGAGGCCGAAGGGGCGCGCGAGCGGGCCGAGCGAGCCCGCGAGGACGCAGAGCAGAACCGGAAGCAACTAGAGGCCGCCAAAGGGGAGACCGAGCGTCTGCTCGAGGAGGCCCAGCAGACCCGGGACGACCTCCGGCTCATCAACCGGGTGCTCCGCCACGACATCAAAAATAGCATCATGGTCATCGAGTCGCGGGCGGAGTTCCTCGGCGACGACCTCGAGTCGGCAGCCGAGACGGGCGAACTGGACGACCGCGCCCCGGAGTTCCTCGAGACGATCGTGGCACAGGCCGAGGAGATCGAACGCGAGGTCGAGCGGACGGGTGCGGTCATCGAGACCATCACGGACGAGGACCCGGACCTCGAACCGACGGACCTCGGTGCCGCCGTCGACGCGCAGGCGTCGACGCTCCGGGAGTCGTTCGACGTCGACCTCCGAGTGGAAGGCGCCTCGGGCGAGGGGCCGTACGTCCTCGCAAACGAGGTGCTCTCAGACGTCCTCGGGAACGTACTCACCAACGCCGTCGTCCACCACGACGGCGAGGAACCGACCGTCGAGGTGACCGTCAGTACCGACCCGGAAACGGTGACGGTCCGCGTTGCTGACGACGGGCCCGGTATCTCTGACGACCGCAAGGCGGAGGTTTTCTACCGCGGCGAGTCGAGTGGCACGGGCGGGTTCGGGCTCTTCTTCGTCGACCGAATGATGGCGCAGTACGGGGGTTCCATCCACGTCGAGGACGCCGACCTGGGTGGCGCCGCGTTCGTCTTCGAGTTCCAGCGGGCTGACGACGAGTTGACCGACGACGAGTGACAGCGGACCGACGGCGAGTGGACTGACGACGAGTGAGAGTGGGCCCGAATCGTCCGCGACCTGAACACCCGCTCCGTCGGGTTGAAACTCCCCCATCCCGAACCGCCGGGCACGATGAAACCCGGAATCCTCGAGACGCTGGGGTCGCCGCTGGTGCAGGTCCAGTCGCCCCCGGGGAGCGTCATCGCCGCGAAGGTGGAGTCGAAGAACCCTGGCGGGAGTGCGAAGGACCGCCCGGCCGTGGCGATGGTCGAGGCCGCAGAGCGCGACGGGCACCTCGAGCCCGGCGACCGCATCGTCGAGCCCACGTCGGGAAACACCGGCATCGGTATCGCGCTCGTCGCGGCCGCGAAGGGGTACGACGCGACGCTCGTGATGCCCGAGTCGAAATCGCCCGAACGCCGGGCGCTCATGAAGGCCTACGGCGCCGATATCGAACTCGTCTCGGGGGACATCTCCGCGGCGAAAGACCGCGCCGACGAGATCGAACAGGAAGCGGGGGCTGTCCAGCTGCGACAGTTCGAGAACCCCGCCAATCCGGAATCACACTACCGGACGACCGGGCCCGAGATCCTCGAGCAGGTCGACGACGCCGAGGTCGACGCCCTGGTCGCCGGCATCGGCACGGGCGGAACCATCACCGGCATCGGCCGGCGACTCCGCGAGGAGTTCCCCGAGATGGAGATCGTTGGGGTCGAGCCCGAATCGAACGCGGTCCTCTCGGGCGGCGAGCCCGCTGACGACGACTTCCAGGGCATGGGCCCCGGATTCGTCAGCCCCAACCTCGACCGGAACCTGCTGGACCACGTCGAGACCGTCGACATCGAGAGCGCGGAGGCCGAGGTCCGGCGGCTCGCACGCGAGGAGGGCATCCTCGTGGGACAGTCCTCGGCGGCGTCGAACCTCGCGGCAAAGCGTGTGGCGCGGCGATTCGCCGAGGAGCGCGGAACCACAGACACCGACACCGACTGTCCCGCCCCGAGCAACGAGACACACCTGTTCGACGACGCGATGTCCGCCCGGTCGGGAACAGAATCGGGGTCGGGTACCGTCACTGTGCCCGACGACTGTCCGCTCGTCGTCACGGTCTTCTGGGACTCGGGTGAGCGCTACGTCTCGACGGGGCTGTTCGACCGCGGAGACTGACTCGAGCCCCGGTCTCGCATCCGGCACCGGCGGCTCCAGCCGCGAACGGGGGACCTTTGCGGCTGCCGGCCCTCGGTTCTCGTATGTACACGGGGAAGACCCAGCAGCCCTGCTGTCTCTGCGGGCGGAAGGAGACGGCGGTCCGAATCGACATTCCGCCGCGAGCGGTCCAGCTGCTGGAGAACTCGGCCCCCATCGCCTGGCGCGACATCGAGGGCGACGTCTCGCTTCACTTCTGTGAGTCGGACTGGGAGACCGTCAGCGACCTCGTGCTGGACGCCGGGATGACGCCGCTCCCGCGGTGTAACGCCGCTCGCGCCGACTTCGTCCTCCGGGAGGACTTCGAGGCGCTCCTGAACGACGTCCGCGACGCACCGGACCAGACGCCGCTCGAGCGGGAGATGCTGGCGGACGCGGAGCGCGTGATAGCGGAGTACGACGACGCAGACGCGTTACACTCGGAACGCGACCTCGTGGAGGCACGGATCGTCGCGTGGGCGCTCGAGGAACTGGGGTCGCGACAGACGGCCTGACGATCCGAAGGGGGCACGGCCGCCGGACGACCCTCGCCACAATTAAATGATATATTTTTTATATATGTCTGACGGAAGAACTATTCGGCAGGAGTGCGCGGAATCTTCCCAAGGAACTATTGTCCATGTCTGATGGTGACCCTGCGACCGTCCTGATCGCCGACGACGAACCGGCCATCGTCGACGGGCAGGCGTCCCGGCTGGAGACGAAGTACCGCGTTCGGCGGGCCTACGGGGGGCGCGAGGCACTCGACGAACTCGACGACACGGTAGACGTCGCCCTCCTGGATCGCCGCATGCCCGACCGTTCCGGAGACGAGATTCTGGACCGAATCCGCGAACTGGGCTACAGTTGTCGCGTGGCCATGCTCACCGGCGTGGAACCGTCGTTCGACATCGCGGAGATGGGGTTCGACGACTACATCCGGAAGCCGGTCGACGAGGCGGAACTGTTCGAGGTGGTCGAGAACCTCCTGGCCCGCCGGACCTACGACGCGGGGCTCCGGGAGTTCTACTCGGTCGCTCGGCGTATCGCGCTGCTGGAGACCGAGTACGACCGCGAAGAACTCGTCGAGAGCGAGGCCTACCAGCGCCTCAGCGACCGCCGTGCGGAACTCCGGGACCACCTCGACGAGGCACTCGACGACCTCCCGGAGATGGAGGGCTA
>JBDGSA010000181.1:8170-11144 GCA_042217755.1 Haloglomus sp.
CGTCGGAGCGCAGCTCCACCCTCGCGCCCCCGCGTTCGCTCTCGCCGACCGTGACCGACCAGCCGTGGCGCTCCGCGACGAGCCGGACCAGGCCGAGTCCGACGCCAGTCCCGTCGCCGCCCGAGTGTCCCCACTCCAGGACACGCTCGCGCTCGTCCGGCGGGATACCGGTCCCGTCGTCGGCCACGTAGAACCCTGCACCGTCACCGAGGGGGCCGACCTCGACCCGGAGCGCCGGCGGCTCGTCCTCGCCGGCGTCTCGCTGGTCCGTCAGGCTGCCCTCGGCGGCGTCGCCGGACTCCGACTGACTGCTCGCGGAACCGTGTTCCACGGCGTTGCGGAGCAGGTTGACGAGCGCGAGCCGCAACAGCGCCGGGTCGGCCTCCAGCATCTCGTCCTCGACGTGGAGCGTCGCGTTCGGCGTCGAGATGGCCTGCCACGCCGACTCGGCGACCGACCCGAGGTCGATCCGTTCGCGGGCCGGCTCTTCGCGAGCCAGCGCCCGAGTCTCCTCTGTGAGCCCCTCGATACGATCGAGTGCGCGCTCGACGTAGTCGAAGTGCTCCGCGCCCCCCTGTTCCCGGGCGAGGTCGAGCTGGAGGCCGGCGGCGCCGAGTTGGTTGCTCAACTCGTGGGCGAGCATGTCCGCGAGCAGTCGGAGCTGATCCTCGCCCACTCTCGACGCGTCGCTCTCTCCCGTGGCTTCCGCGATGGCCCGGCCGAGGTCGGCGAGCGCCTCGCGCTCCGCGGCCGGGACGCCCCCCGGTCGGTCGGCGACGAGGTGGAGGACGACCACGGGGTCGGTAGGGATTCGCAGGGCCAGGACGTGCGTCCCGTCGTCGTCTACCACGGAGCGATGCTCCGCGAGCCGCGCTGTGAACACCGCCGCGTCGTCGGCCGCGTCGGTCGCCCCGTCCGACCGCACAGCCCGGCCAGTGACCGACACGTCTCCCGCGGTATCTCTCTCCGTGTCCGCGTTCTCGACCGGCACCGCGCGAAGGTGGGACGTCGGAATCCCTCCAGCGGCGATCGGTCGGACGACTCGCTTGTCGGCATCGTACCGGCCGAACCAGCCCACGGGATACGGACCCGTGCCTGCGACGGCAGCGTTCACTTCGTCTGCCAGTTCCCGGAGCGATTGCTCGCTGCGCGCTCGAATCGACTCGGTCGTCTCGCGAAGGAGTGCCGCGGCGGCCGAACTCCGGCTCGCTGCCCGGTCGAGCAGCGCGTCGGCTCGCACCTCCTCGAGCGACCGGGCAGTCGCGGTTGGATCCGTTCGGTCCACGACAGCCGTCGCGTCTACGCCCGCCGCGTCCAGCTCGTCTCCGGGACCGACTGCCAGTACGATCGCGGCGTCGCTCTCGCGGCGGAAGCGACGAACGGCTCTCGACGCCGACACCCACTCGGCTCCGGCGTCGACGACCACACACGCCACCTCGCCGCCCCGGAGCAGCGGCGCCGCGTCGTGGAGGCTCTCGTATCGCGTCACGGGCGCGTCCAGCGCGGCCGCCACCCCGTCGAGCGCGGCCGTCGCCGGGAGCAGTGCCATCCCCATCCTTGGTTCCATCTCACTCTCCGGATGGGGGCAGTCTAAATCCTGGTGGTCGCGTCGGACGTTTTACTCGCGGTTTCGATTGCGAAATTTTATAACTGGGAGCGTTAGTAAAATTCTACAGACGATTGATGAAAGTAATGCGCAATCGACCGGTCGCGTTCGTGGTGACCGTCGCCGCGCTCGTACTGGCCGCGGGCGGCGTAGCGAGCGCGGGGGAACCGCCGCTCGCCGATGCTGGACTCGACCAGCAAGTCGAACGGAATACGACGGTGCTGCTCGACGCCGCGGGCTCTCGTGACCCAGACGGCACCATCCAGTCGTACCAGTGGTCTATCGAAACGCCGGACGGCCGAGAGATACGGCCGTTGGACCCGGATGTGGCCCGCACGTCCTTCATCGCGCGGCAGTCCGGACGCTACGAGGTCACCGTGACAATCACCGACGACGATGGACGGACCGCCTCGGATACGCTCTACGTCGACGTTTCGTCGGCTCCGGTCGATACACCGGCCTCAGTCGATACGCCGACTCCCGACGGTACACCGGGCCCCGCCGATACCCCCGCTCCGACCACTACGTCGCCCGCCGTGGAGGAGTCGACGCCCGATCCGTCGTCGACAACGTCGCGCCCATCTTCCCGAGACACGCCGTCGCCCGCCGCGGGGGATCCGACCCCGGGTCTGTCAGCGGACGTCACCTCCTCCGAAGACGGCGCCCTCGACCCGGCGTCGCCAGACGCACCGCCGCCGGGAGCGACAGCCACTGAACCAGCGAGCCCCGAGCCGACCGATTCCGGGACGGACGCCGCCGCCTCTGCCGCGTGTGCATCCGGCACGACGCGGGTGAAATCGGTCGGGTGTCTCGACGCCGGGGACCCGCCAGCGACGGTCGACATCGAGGGGAAACGGTACGTCCGGCAGTGGAGCGCTCACACCTACACCGCGTCGGTCAGTGATCGACCCAGCGGGAACGAGCGTCTCACCTGGTCCGGCGGCATGGGTACCGGCGCCACGCGCACCAAGATGTTCACCCAGCCCCCCGGCTCGACGGTCACCATCTCTGCGACGGTTGCGGACGGCGAGGGCCATACCTCCTCGGATACGATCGTCGTCCACGTCACCGAGGAGAACCGTCCGCCCGAAGTCCGAATCGAAGGCCCGACGACGGCCTGCGTCGGCGAACCGGTCGAACTGGAGGGCTATGCGATCGCCTCGGAGAATCGGGACCGCATCACAGAGGCAACCTGGCACGGCGACCCGACGTTCGTGCCACAGCAACCCGGCCAGTACGAGGTCGGCTTCTCGGCGCGCGACGAGCGATCGCAGACGGCGCGGACGAGTCACACGGTCACCGCTCGGGCGGACGGAGCGTGCAGGAGTGAACCGGTCGATAGGACGGGAGGGACCGATAAATTGCTCG
>JBDGSA010000063.1:0-11143 GCA_042217755.1 Haloglomus sp.
CGGGCGATTACAGCGACAGCGAGGCGACGGCCCGCTCGTTCACTCGTCCGGTTCGGTGCCGGCTTCCCGGGTGGTGAGATACTGGAACGACTTAAGGAAGGCGTCGCGGTCGACCTCGCCGGCGCCGGCCTCGACGAGGATCTCCTCAAGCCCGTCTCTGGGAAGGTGACACCGGTCGTCGTCACACGACTTGCAGAGGTACTCGAACTGCTTGCCGTCGCGGTCCCAGCGGTCGCCGTGCTTGTCGTACTCGCGGGCATCCGACCGGGTCACAGTCGCGCCACAGGCGATGCAGTCGACGGCCGACGCCGAGCGTCGCTGCCAGTCCGACATGGTCGGTTACGGGCGGTCGCGGGCGGTCGCCCCTGTGCCGCCGTCGGTTCGCACGGGAACGGACTGGTCCTCCCCGGCGGGTGAGTCGTCCGTCGCTTCGTTCCTGGCGGGCGACTCGTCCATCACTTCGTCCCCAGCAGGCGACTCGTCCATCGCTTCCTCGAGCGTCGCTTCGGCGTCCAGCGGTCCGGCGACGATGACCAGCGGCTCGCTGGTCGGGCCGTACACGTCCATGTGGTTCCCCCGCTCTGAGTACCACGTATCGACCACCTCGACGACGCCGGCCTCGCGAAGACGGTCCAAGTGGTACTGGGCGTTCTGCAGGGTCGTGTCGGCGGCGTCGGCGAGTTCAGAGGCCGTCGCCGGCTCGGCGTACACCTGCTCGACCAGCGCCCGGGCTGTCGCGCTCGTGAGCGCGTTCACCACGTCGCCGGCCTCCTCCAGCCCGACGGTCTCGGAGGACACCTCCCGGTCGACCTCCTCGCAGAGCGGGAAGGCTGATTGCGACGCCATCGTCACCGCCCCCCCGTCACCTGCCGAGCACGGAACCCGGTGAGTCTGTCGGCCGTCCGGTGTGCCCTCGCGGTCACGCGGTGCGAGGCCCGGTACCCCGAGACGACCACGCGACGGAGGAGGATGCCCCCGACGAGTCCAGCCCCGAGTGCCGGCGTCGCCGTCAGCACCACCCCGGCGGCGAGCGTTGATGCGAACACGGTCAGCACGAGGAGGACCGCCCGCCAGTCCGGAACGGACCTGGCGTACCCCCGCTCGTACCTCGGCGAGACGTACTGTCTCATCTGTACCAGTACCTACTGACAGACAGCCCCAGGAACCTGCTCGCTACAGGCGTTTCCTCCGCGGCCGTCGGTGGCTATACGTATTGACCCGTGGCGAGCAGCCGCTCGAACGACACGATTCATCGAATAGCGATCGCTGCCCCAGTCCGGCTGATTTTCGGACGTTCGACCTGCTCTCCAGGGACAATCTTCAACAGGGTGTGCCCGCACGGTTGGGTCATGGGCACGGAGGGTGAGGGTTCAACGGATCTTCTAGTCGCGGCTGGCGAGCCGTCGTTCGGTGATGCCGCGGCTGAGGGGCTCGAGGCCGCACGCGGGTCGATCACCGCAGCGACCGTCGACCCGGGGGCCGATCCCGTCGACCGGGCCGTGGCGACCGACCCGGACGGCGTCGTCGTCGGGGGCGGAATCGAGTCGCTGACCGCTGTCGTCAAGCGGCTGTCGTCGAGCGGGCTGCCGGTCGTCCTGCTGGCGGACGCTGGCGGCGAGGGACCGGTCGCAGCGGCGGTCGAGGCCGGAGCGGCGGACGTTTTCCCCCGGACTGCGGCCGAGTGCCAGTGTGCGCTCGTGGCCGACCGGCTCGCGGACCTCGCGGCCAGCGGCAGCCCGACGACGGCCGCGGCTGATGCGGATGGGACTGAATCCGAATCGGCCGGAGCCGAGGTCGGGCCGACCGGCGGCCCGGTAACCGACACGCTGGCTACCGGCGAGGGAGCGTACCGGGAGCTGTTCGAGAACGTCGGCGACGGGCTCGTCGTCCACGACCCCGACACCGGAGAGATCATCGACGTGAACGAGCGGTTCTGCGAGATGAACGGCTACGACCGGGCTGAACTGGTCGGCGAGGACATCGGGCTCGTCACAGCACCCGACGAGGAGTACTCCTACGAGGCGGCTCAGGAGATGATCGAGCGGGCCCGTCAGGAGGGCAGTCAGTTGTTCGAGTGGCGCAACCAGCGTCGCGACGGCGAGACCTTCCCCGTCGAGGTTCACCTGGCGGTGGTCCGACTGGACGGGACCGAGCGGGTCCTCGCGTGCGTCCGGGACATCACCGAGCGCCGGGCCCTAGAGCGGACCTACCAGCAGATCTTCCGGAACGTCGGCGACGGACTGGTCGTCCACGACCCCGACACTGGCGAGATCCGGAAGGTGAACGACCAGTACTGCGAGCTGACCGGGTACAGTCACTCGGAACTGGAGGGCGCGACCCTGGACCGCATCGTGCCGGACGGTTCGGAGTACACCGTCGACGCCGCGCTGGCGAACATCGAGCGGGCGCGCGAGGAGGGGACCCAGGTGTTCGAATTCGAGGGGCAGCGCAAAGACGGTGACACCTTCCTCGGGGAGGTCCGCCTCAGCACCATCGAACTCCGGGGCCGAGAGCAGGTCCTCGCGAGCGTCCGGGACATCACCGAGCGAAAGCGCCGCGAGCAGATGGTGCGGAACCTCCACGAGTCGACCGACGCGCTCCAGGACGCGGACACGGCGGAGGCGGTGTGCGAAGCGGCAGTCGATGCCGCCCGGGAGGTACTCGACCTCTCGATGCCGGTCTGCTGGCTCCACGGGGTTGCAGATCCCGAGACGCTGACACCGGTTGCGGCGACCGAGGAGGCGTGGGAGCTGCCGCTGCGCGACGGGGGCCCCGGCGAGTTCGAACCGGGCGACTTCGAGTACGGGCTGTACGAACGGGGCGAAGCGAAGGTCTACGACCCAAGCGACCGGCACGACGAGACCCCGCTCGAGAACGCGGTGCTCCTCCCGCTGGGGGACCACGGACTGCTCGGTGCCGCCGAACCCGACGTCGATGCCTTCGACGACGTCACTCTCGACGCGGCCCACATCCTCGCGCGTCACGCGCGGGCCGCGCTCGACCGCGTGGAGCGCGAACGCGACCTCCGGGAGAGCGAGCGGCGCCTCCGGCTCATCGCGGACCACCTCGACGAGATCATCTACCTCTCGACGGCCGACTTCTCGGAGATCCTCTACATCAACCCGGCTTACGAGGAGATATACGGCCGTCCCGTCGCCGAACTCGACGAGAACCCGCGGGCGTTCGTCGAGGCTGCACACCCAGACGACCGGGCGGAGTACGAGGCCGACGTCCGGCGACTCGTCGCGGACGTCGAGGCCGGCGACCCCGACGAGGTCTACCAGGGACAGTACCGCATCCACCGGGACGGCGAGACGCGGTGGGTCTCGGTCAGCCGGTTCCCCATCGAGAACGAGGACGGGGTGGTCGACCGCATCGTCGGGCGCGTCCAGGACGTGACCGAACGAAAGCGCCGGGAGCGGGAGTTCGAACAGATCTTCAACGGCGTCAACGACGCGATCACGATCCACGACCCGGAGACCGCGGAGTTGCTCGACGTGAACGACACCTTCTGTGAGCTACTGGGCTACGACCGGGCAGACGTGCTCGCCATGGGCGTCGAGGGGTACAGCCCGTCGGGATACGGCTACACGAAAGCACAGGCCCGCGAGTTCGTCCGGGAGGTCGTCGAATCGGGAGAATCCAAACAGACGGAGTGGACCGTCGAGACGAGCGACGGGGCTCGCAGACTGCTCGAGGTTAACGGCACGACCGCGACAATCGGGGGCGAGGAGCGGTTCGTCGCCATCGACCGCGACATCACCGAACGCAGGCGGAGCGAGCGGCGGTTCCGGACTATCGCCGAACGGGTCGAGGAGATCATCTACCTCGCGAACGCCGATCTGACCGAGGTCAAGTACGTCAACTCGGCCTACGAGGACATCTACGGCCGCCCGGTCGCCGAACTGGAGGAGGATCCCCGGGCGTTCATCGATGCGGTGCACCCCGACGACCGAGAGGGGTACAGGGCCGACCTCGAGGCGATGCTCGCCGACATCGCGGCCGGCGACCCGGACGACCGGTACGAGTTCGACTTCCGCATCCAGCGGCCCGACGGCGAGGTCAGGTGGCTGGAGGCGACCGGCTACCCTATCCTCGACGAGGCCGACGAGCCACACCAGTTTGTCGGCATCGTCGAGGACGTCACAGAACGACACCGCCGCGAGCAGACCCTCGAGACGTTCCACGAGGCCACGCGCGAACTCACGGCGGCCGATTCCCGGGAGGGGGCCTGCCGACAGGCCGTCCAGGCCGCCGAGGAGGTACTCGGCTTCCCGCTGGTATCGGCGTATCTCTACCAGGAGGAGACCGGCACACTCGAACCGGCCGCGGTGACGTCCCGGCTGTCGGACCTCGACGTCGACCCGCCCGCCTTCGGCCCCGGCGACTCGCTGCCGTGGCAGGTGTTCGTCGAGGGGGAGGCAGTCACCAGCTCCGAGCCGACGACGGACGTCTACGGCCCTGGCGTCTCGGACCCGGACATCGTGCTTCCGATGGGCTCGCACGGCGTGATGCTGGTCGGGGCGCCCGCCGAGTCGTTCAGCGACGAGGACGTCGAACTCGCCCAGATCCTGACCGCGACGCTCGAAGCGGCGCTGAACCACGTCGCCGGCGAGCGGGCGCTCGCCGAGCGCGAGGCCGAACTCCGCCGGCAACAGGAGCGCGCTGACCGACTCGAACAGCTCAACGCCATCATCCGCGACATCGAGCAGGCGACGGTCGAGCAGTCCTCCCGTGCTGGCATCGAGGAGGCCGTCTGCGAGCGGCTCGTCGACGTGGACCTCCACGACCTCGTGTGGATCGCCGAACCGACCGCCGGGGGTGACGGTCTCGTGCCCCGAACCAGCGCCGGCGGACCGGAGGGATACGTCGACGGCCTGACGAGCATCGTCGGGTCGGCGTCCGAGCCAGGCGGCGGCCACCCCGCCGTCGCGGCGTACCGCACCGACGACCGTCACGCGGTCGAGAACGTCGCCACCGACGTCACCACCGGCGAGTGGCGGAAACACGCCCTCGGCCACGGCGTCCAGTCCGTCGTCGCCGTACCCATCCGCTATGAGACCACGACCCACGGCGTTCTGACCGTCGCCTCCGCGGACCCTGACGCGTTCGACGAGGCCACGCGTGACGTGCTGACGGAACTCGGACGCTCCATCGGTTACGCTATCACCGTGACCGAGCGCGAGCAGGCCCTCGAGTCCGACGGCACCACCGAACTGGAGTTCGCCGTGGCCGACGAAGGCCTGTTCATGGTACGAGGGGCGGCCGCGGTCGGCTGCCGGATCGAACTCGAGCGCACCATCCGGCGCACCGGTGGGTCGTTCTCGATGTTCTACGCCGTCGACGGGGGCGACCCGGCGACCGTGGTCGAACTGGCCGACGCCGCCCCGAGCGTCGCGACAGCGCAGGTCGTCAGCACCGACGACGAGGGGGCGAGTGGCCTGGTGGAGGTGACCGCTCCGACCTGGTTCGGCTCCGTGTTCACCGAACACGGGGCCGTCGTTCGGGAGGCAACCGCCGAGCCCGGCGGGGGAACGCTGGTGGTAGAGGCACCACGCGGGACGGACGTGCGGGCGCTAGTCGAGGGGTTCCAGGAGCGCTACCCCGATGCCGACCTCGTGGCACAGCGCCAGCGCGAGCGGACCATCCGGTCGCTGTTCGAACTCCAGGACGCCCTCCAGACCGAGCTGACGGACCGCCAGTGGGAGGCACTCGAGACGGCGTACTCCGCGGGCTACTTCGACTGGCCCCGAGAGACCAGCGGACAGGAGGTCGCCGAACTGCTCGACGTCTCGCAGCCGACGTTCAACAAGCACCTCCGGATCGCCGAGCGGTCGGCGTTCCGGATGCTCCTCGACCGCGAGTACCCGGAGTCCGACTGAGGCCCGGAGTCCGACTGAGACCCGGAATCCAACTGAGACACGGAGCCCGACTGAGACCCGCGGCAGACGACGGGTGATGACCGACGGGCGGGACGAGCCGTCAGGCCGGCCAGCATCAGTCGTCTTCGGGCCTCACGTCCACCGGCGTCGGGGAGTCGGAACCGAAACAGGACGCGAGGCGAGCGCCCCTGATTTCGGGCACCGACGGCTGCCGGTCGGCCAGTTCCGAGTCGATGCCGGCGAGCGGCGACCGACCGCTGTGGTCCCCGAGCTGGTCGAGTCGCGACTGCCGCCGGGCGGCGTAGTCGGCGAGCCGCGCCGCCGGCGGATCTGCCCGCTCGATCAGCTCCGAGGCCAGGACCGCCGCATCCTCGATCGCCAGCGTCGCGTCGACGCCCGTGAGCGGGTGGCGAGCGTGGGCGGCGTCCCCGAGCAGGGCCACCCGGTCGTCGGCCCAGCAGGTCGTCGGCATCCGGAAGTCGTCCGCCCACCACAGGTCCTCGACGCCGACGGACTCGAGGACCTCCGGGAGGAGCCAGTCGATTTCGGGGCAGCAGTCGGCGAGCGCGGCAGCGTCGCTCCAGTCCTGGCCGGGAACCGTCGTCGGCACCGTGAGCCATCCCGCGGCGTCCGCCTCGCCGACGGGCACGGCCCGGAACACGGCTCCGTCGGCGGTCCAGACCTCGTTAGCGCCCTGGAGGACGGCTCCTGCATCGAGTGGGAGCGCCACGCTCGTGGTCCCACAGAAGGTCGGCTCGCCGCCGCCGAGCAACCCTCTCGTGTGCGAGTGGACGCCGTCGGCACCGACGACGAGGTCGAACGGCTCGCGGACCCCGTTCGTGAACTCCACCGTGACGCCACTCCGCCTCGAATCGAGCGTCCGGAGCGTGGCCTCCGCGTGCAGGGCTTCGTCGGACACGGCGTCGCGCAACTGGGCACGCAGCCGAGCATACTCGACGGCGACGAATCCGAACGCCGTGTCGGCGTCGAGCCGCGCCGTGACCGTTCCGTCCGCTTGTCGCCGTTTCCAGGTAGTCACGCACTGCCCGGCGTCGCGAACCGCCTCCCCGACGCCGAGGCGGTCGAGGAGCGCCACGGCGTCGGGCCAGAGTTCGACCACGCCGTGGGGCCTGGCCGGCGTCTCGGCCCGTTCGATCAGGACCGGATCGAAGCCAGCCCACTCGAGGAACCCGGCGAGAGAGAGTCCCCCGGTTCCCGCCCCGACGACCAGCACCTGGATGTCGCTGTCGGGCGCCACGGCGCTTACCTCCGCTTTACCCTCGCGCGTCTACCGCTGTGTGACGTCGGCGGCCGATTGATGCGTCGATCGTGACGGCGTGTGACGTCCGAGTCGAGGCCTGACTGACAGGACCAGGCGAGGATGGGACGGTGGGGCCGGAGCTGGCCCGGCGTGGTCGTCGGACTGGAGAGACCGGTAGTCATCGGACTGAAGAGGCTGATGGTCGACCGGACACCAATCGACGCGAGCCTGGGGCGATGTGGTAGCACAGGAACGGCTACATCACTCGGCCCTTCCCCGCTGACGCCTACGCACGTAGCGATGGCGCCTCGCGTGGGCTATATATATAGCGGGACCGAAACGGGAGTCACGGGGACCGAAAAGGAAGCCGTGACCCGGCCGCGAGCGTCGCCACTGGAATCGACGACTCGATCGTCGCCGGGGCCGCACAATCACACACAAGGCAGCTGGGAGACGAGCGGTGATCTGGAGCCAGCAGGCCGACTCGCGGGTTCTCCCAGTTCGTCCCTCTGTAGCGGTCGAGACGCAATCTGCCTCCGGATGAAATTTCTCGGTTATTGGCCTTGCTCGTCCGATAACTGTCCGGTAACTCCCCAACCTATCGGTTGTCTGAATATTATGTAGTTCGGTTACTATCCGTAACCTATATGGCGACACTGACCGCTGGACTGGCTGGCGGCCTCGTGGCGACGGTCGTGATGACCATCGTGATGATGGTCATGGGCGAGGGCGGCCCGCCGCCGACGGCTCGGCTGGTGGCGACGTTCTCGGGCGGTGAGCCAGAGGACTACGCGATGCCGGGGATGGTGCTCCACCTCATCTACGGCACCCTCGCCGGCGCCGTCTTCGCGCTCGGCGTCCCCGCACTCGGCATCGTCGACCTCGGCTCTATCGGTCTCGCCGTCGCCGCGGGGTTCGGCTACGGCCTCGTGCTGATGCTCGGGGGCATGGTATTCTGGATGCGCATGGTCATCGGGATGGAACCCGACGGTGACATGGTGAAGCTGTTCGGGACGGTCCACGTCGTCTACGGCGTGGTCCTGGGCGCCTTCATCGGTACCGGCATCCTGGCCTGAATGTCATCGTCACTCACTCTGTAGATGCTACGAAGAGTACTGGGCGTCGGGATTGCCCTTCTCGGTGCCGTCCTCGCTATCGAGACGGTCACGGCGGGCTCCGTGGCGCCGGTCGGACCGATGGTGACAACGGGCGGGCTACCGACCCAGGTTGTGCTCCCGGTCATCGGTGAGTTCCCCGTCACGACGTTCTTCAGGCACTGGTGGGTGTTCCCGGTCTCGGTCCTGTTCGCGACGATCGCTATCGCGTCGGGCGTCTCGGGGGCGCTCTTTTTCAGCCCCTTCTTCCTCCTCGTGCTGGGGCTCACGCCCGCACAGGCCATCGGGGCCGGCCTCCTGACGGAGGTGTTCGGGATGGGGAACGGCCTCCGGTCGTACGTCAAACAGCGGGCCGTGGACTTCCAGACCGCCAGGTGGCTGCTGCTCGGCGCGGTGCCGGCAGTCGTGGTCGGGGCGTTCACCGCCCACTTCGTCGACCCCGACCTGCTGAAACTCGCGTTCGGCGTCGGTCTGCTTGGACTCGGCGGGTTCCTCGTCTACTACGAGGCTCCCGAGCACTGCAAGCCAGGCGAGAGTGAGGGGGAGTTCCTCCGCGAGAAGAACACCAGCCGTGGCAGCACAGTCGTCCAGACCGCCGACGGAGAGCGGTTCGAGTACGACACCTGCTGGCGTCCGCCCGGTGTCGGCCTCGCGACCGCGGGGGGGTTCGTCACTGGCCTGATCAGTGCCGGCCTCCCCGAGATCGTCACCACCCAGCTCATCGTCCGGTGTCGGGTCCCGCCACGCGTCGCCGTCGCGACCAGCGTATTCACGCTCGCCATCGCCGCCGTGGCCGGGGCGCTGGTCCACGCGCTCACGGCGACCCCGGTCTGGTGGGTGGTCGCCTGGTCGATCCCCGGCGTGCTGATCGGGAGTGCTATCGGCTCTCGGGTGGGTCAGTACATCCCCAGCGAGCTGATGGAGACGGGCCTCGGCGTGGTGTTCGCCGTCGTCGGAGGTATCGTCCTGGCTGTCGAGTTCGTCGTCTGAGTGAGCGACACCCCAGAGGAGCGCCACGCTCCACGGTACGAGGCGTCGCGCCGTTCCAGACACGGAGACGATACCGGGTTACAGGCTGGTTAGGGCGCGCTTTTGGCCCTCCGCGTCCTTCGATACCGTATGAACCGCCTCGTGACCCGCAGAACCGTCCTCGGGGCGCTCGGCCTGTCGGCGCTGTCCGGCTGCATGGGATTGCGGTCGAGTGACGCGGGGTCGAGTGAGAGCCCGTCGAACGGAGCCACGACGGGAGGCACGGGGCCGCCGACCGCGGCCGAGCGACTTCCCCTCCCGATGGAGCCGAGCGCGATTCGAGCTCGGGCTGTCTCCGGGGGGCCACCCAAGGACGGCATCCCTTCGATCGACGACCCGAGCTTCGTGTCCGCGGACGGGGCCTCGGACTGGCTCGCTCCCGGCGATCCGGTGTTCGGACTCACCACGGCCGAGGGCGCGAAGGCCTACCCGCAGTCGATTCTCGTGCTCCACGAGATCTGCAACGACGTCGTCAACGGGACGCCGGTGAGCGTCACCTACTGTCCGCTGACGGGCACCGCGATGGGGTTCGAGCGCGGGGAGACGACGTTCGGGGTGTCAGGACGGCTGGTCAACAACAACCTGATCATGTACGACCGGGCGACCGAGACCTGGTGGCCACAGGTGCTCGCGACCGCGATTCCCGGCCCGTGGAACGAGTCCCCCGCGACGCGCTCACTCCGGGAGTTCCGACTCGTCTGGACGACGTGGGAGCGGTGGTCGAAAAAACACCCCGGAACCGAGGTGCTCTCCCGGGACACCGGGTTCGCGAAGAACTACGACCGGGACCCGTACGGGTCGTACAACCCCCGACGGGGGTACTACGAGCCCGAAAGCTCCCCGATGTTCTCGTCGCTCTCGGACGATGACCGGCTCGCTCCGAAGACGGTGGTCATCGGCACCCGCACGCCCGACGGTGCGGCCGCATTCGAGAAAGCCACGCTCAGGAACCGGAGAATCGTCGACGGCGAACTGGACGGCCTGCCGATCGTCGCGGTCCACGACCCCGTCCTCGACACGGGGTACGTCTACCGGAATCCCGAGGGCCGGCAGTTCGAGTTCCGGGACGGAGCGGTCGTCGACGAGTCCGGGGCCACCCATCGACCCAAGGCACTCCCGCTGGACCGGACACTGGCGTTCGACGCGATGTGGTTCGCGTGGAGTGGCTTCTACCCCGAAACAGAGCTGTATGCCTGACGCGAACCGCACTCCGACGGCCGGAAACGACCGTGGGGCAGTCGCCGGGACGGCCGCCGCGCTGCGAGCCGCAGCACGACGAGGAGATTCGAGCGCGGTGTTCCTCGTCGGGGTGGCGGGCTATCTCGTGCTGTATCTGGTCACGGTCGGCGACCTCACCCTCTTCGGTAGCGGCGGGCCGGTCACGATTCGTGTCGCGGACAATCTCTCGCGGGCATTCGCCGGCATCGGCTTCTTCAGGTTCGGAGCGATCGCCGTGGTGACCGCCGGACCGGTCACCTATCTCCTGTCGCCGCTCAACCTGCTCCTGGCCCTCTTTCTCGCCACGCTCGTGGGCGCGAACGTCGCGCTCAGCTATCTCGGTCTCATCCAGCCCCGGGCTTGCGGGCTCGAGTCCTCGACCGGCGTTCTCGCCGGCGTCCCGGCGCTCCTCTCGGGCGCGGCCTGCTGTGGACCGACGGTCCTCCTGGTGATCGGCGTCCAGGCCAGTGCGACCCTCATCGCGGGCTTCCAGTTGCTCGTTCCGGTCGCTGTCGTGATGCTCGTGGGGGGACTCCTCCTCATCGGTCGACAGGTCGACCCCGCCCTCCTGTGACCTCTGGGGAGTCCGCTTCGCCAGCACCCCCTGCTTCCGGATGCGAGATGCTAGCTGTCTCGTC
>JBDGSA010000201.1:0-10978 GCA_042217755.1 Haloglomus sp.
AGACCGTCGTGCCGCCGCACTGCTGGTCCCCTACATCGCCTGGGTCGGCTTCGCGGCGATCCTGAACTACCAGTTCCTCCAACTGAATTGAACACGGGCGGACGGCCGGGGCGAACCGCCCCGCCTACGCCAGCGGGCGGAGTTCCGCGGAGAAGTGCCGGAGTTCCTCCATCGGCGGCTCGCTGACGACCTCGTAGCCCCCGAGTTCGTCGGCGCGGTCGGCGACCGCGGCGGCGGTCTCCACGACGTGCTCGAGGTGGTCGCGGGCGTAGGTGCGGCGCGGGACTGCCAGCCGGACGAGGGCCGGGCGGTCGGCGCCGGGGAAGGCGAACTCCCCGAGTTCGACGCCGCGCACGCCGCCCTCACGGTAGAGGTCACAGACCACGGCCTGGCCCGGGAAGTTCTCGCTGGGGATTCCGGGGCACATCGCCTCAGCGTCGACGTAGACCGCGTGGCCGCCGACGGGCGTGACGACGGGGACGCCGGCCTCGGCGAGGCGCTCGCCCAGCCACCGGACTTGCTCGACGCGGTCGGTGACGTACGCGTCGGTGACAGCCTCGCGGAGGCCGACTGCGACCGCCGCGAGGTCGCGGCCGGCCATCCCGCCGTAGGTCGTGAATCCTTCATAGAGGATGGCGCGCTGTTTCACGTGCTCGTACAGGTCATCGAGCGTCGGGTCGTCACGGACGCCGACGAACCCGCCGACGTTGGCGAGACCGTCCTTCTTCGCGCTCATCACGCAGGCGTCGGCGTACGAGAGCTGCTCGCGGGCGACCTCGGCGACGGTCGCGTCGCGGAACTCCGGCTCGCGCTCTCGGACGAAGTGGGCGTTCTCGGCGAACCGGCAGGCGTCGATCACGAACGTGGCGCCTATCTCGTCGCAGAGCGCCCGGACCTCACGGATGTTCGCGACGCTGACGGGCTGGCCGGCGGCGGAGTTGTTCGTGACCGTGACGACGACTGCCGGGACCCGGTCGGCGCCGACCTCCTCGACGACCGCCCGGGCCCGCTCGACGTCGAAGTTACCCATGAAGTCGCCGCCGGCATCGGGATCGAGCGCGCCGTCCACCGGGCAGTCGACCGGCTCGCCACCCTGCTCGACGACGTGGGCTCGCGTGGTGTCGAAGTGGGTGTTGTTGAGCACGACGTCGCCGGATTCGACGAGGCTCCCGTAGAGAACGTTCTCGGCGCCCCGGCCCTGGTGGGTCGGAACGATGCGGGAAAAGCCCAGCACGTCGCTGGCGGCTGCCTCAAGGTCGGCGAAACTCGCGCTCCCGGCGTAGGCCTCGTCGCCCTGTACCATCGCGGCCCACTGTGCGTCGCTCATCGTCCCGGTGCCGCTGTCGGTCAGAAGGTCGACGTAGACCGCGTCGGAGTCGAGGTTGAAGACGTTGTAGCCGGCTCGTTCGAGTGCTGCCTCCCGTTCGTCGCGGTCCGGGAGGCGGACCGGTTCGACCATCTTCGCCCGGTACGCGCGCATGTCCCCGCCCAGCGCCGCCAGCGGCATAGTAGTCTCTGGCGTGACGTGGCGGCTGGCGGATAGAACTGCGAGCCAGGCCCCAGTGGTGTCCGTCACTGGGACGACCTGTGAGGCGGGGGGCGCATGGGAGGAAGCGAGGCGGAAGCTTGCGGAGTGAAGCGACCCTCGGAGGATATTGGGGGAAGCGACCCGCGGACCACCCGGCCACTGACGTGGTAGCGACGCGCTCAGGGCCAGACCGCCATCATGACCTCGTCGACGTAGTCGTCGTCGATGCGGTAGTGGCGCTCGCGGACGGCTTCGGTCTCCCAGCCGTGTTCCTCGAGCCACTCGATACCGCGCTCGTTCGTGGCCGGGACGGAGTTGTAGAGCTTCTCGTAGTCGTTGTTGCGGGCCCACTCGTAGGCTCGCTCCAGGAGGTGGCTCCCGATGGTGTGGCTGCGGTACTCCGGGACGACGCCGACGGTGATCTCGGCGGTGTGCGAGAGGCTCTCGACCTCCGGGTGGTCGAGATTGACCCAGCCGACCACCTCGCCCTCGACGGTCGCGACGAAGAAGACCCGGGACCGGATCTCGTTGTGCCGGAGCAGGACCTCCTCGTGGTCGACGGTGTCCGCGACGGTCTCGCCGACGATGTACGTGCGGTCCGAGAGCGCCTGCCGGATGGCGGCTACCAGCCCCTCGAGGTCGTCCTCGCGCGCCTGTCGGATGGTGAACTCGACGTCGTCAGCGGCGTGGATCTCCACGCCGGCGTCCTCGAACGCCAGCCGGAGTTCGTCCTCCTCGCGCTCGATGACGCCCTCTCGCCGGAGGATGGCGACGTGGTGGCCGAACGCCGTCTCGTCCATGTTCAGGGCCGCCTGCGCCTCGTCGTAGTCGACGCGGCCGTTGCGCTCGATGTAGTCGTAGATGTCCTTTCGGTCCCGGTGGTCGAACTCCAGGTCGTCACTGAACTGCATGGGGCGTGGTACCCTTACCCAGCACTTAACACTTTTTGCCGCTTTCCGGCGCCCGCGGTGGTATCGCTGGGTCGTCGCGGTCGCCGGAGCGACGGGCTACTCGCGGTCGCCTGGCTCGCCGCCGCGGCGTCGAGCGGGGCGGTGAGCGGCGCGGTGCCGGCGGTCGGCGCGTCAACGATCCCCGACGACCCGCCGGAGCCGACAGCGGGCGAACAGGGCCACGGAGGCCAGCAGTGCACTCGTCGCGAGTGCGTACCGGCGACCGTTCCGGACGGCCGAGGCGTCGGGTCGTGCGTCGCCCCGGCCATCCGGAGCGGCCGACTCCGTGGCCGCGGTCGATGGAGTGCCGCCGCGAGCGGTCGCCAGGGCTGTCCGAGTGATCACCCGGGTCCCCTGCTGGACGCCTCGCACGCCGCGCCGGACCGCCTGGACGCTCTGTCGGGCTCTGGCGATTCCGCGGTCCCCGTCGCGGGTCTGTCCGCCGGCCGTGACGGCGGCCGCCGCCCGGCCGTGGACGCCGTGGCCGGCGGTCGGTCCGTCGTCGGCTGTGGATGCGCGGCCGTCAGGTGGAGACGCGCGGCCGTCAACCGGGGATTCGCGGTCGTCGGTCGGGGACGCCAGGTCGTCGGTCTCGAGGTCCGCGAGGACCGTCTCGGCGACGTGGGGAGCGCCGTTGTCGTGGCCGGGGGAATCGGGGGGGTCGGCGACGGCCGCCAGTACGTCAGACGGGTTCTCGGCGACCACAAACCCCGTCGCCGCGTCGTCTCGGAGCCGGTCTGCGACCGCCTCCTGTTCCTCGGTCGCCGGGTAGACCACGCAGGGCGTCCCGGCGACGGCCGTGTCCATCACCGTCGAGTAGCCCGAGCAGACGACGACGTCGGCGTCGCGGATGTACGGCAGCAGCGACGGCACCGGCTCCCACGCGTCGCTTCCGACGTCGATGACGTCGTGGCCTGCCTGCTCGAGGTCGGCCGTGACCTGCTCGAGGTCGGAGTAGTAACTCGGCACGACGACCACGTCGGCGCCCTCCCGGTCGCGGCCCGCCCCGCCGAGTGCGACCGGGGGAATGCGGGTCGCGCCCTCGGGGGCGAGTCCGGCGGCCGGCCAGACGGCCGGGTAGAAGAACTCCCGTGCCGCCTCGACCTGGAAGTCGGTGTGGAACGCGGCGCCGGCGCGCTCGAGTCGGTTGCGGTAGAGCGCCGGCATGTCGTGTTTCAGAACGTACAGCGGCACGTCCACTCTGAGCGCAGCCATCGCCGCGAACATATCGTCCGTGACGAGGGCGTCGGGAGCGGTTTCGCGGAGCCAGTCGGCGTAGTCGGCCACCCGGTTCGCCGAGGCCGGGACGCTCCCGGTCAGGACCTGCCGCAGCGACCCCGCCTGGACGGTGTCGATGTAGTCGACGACCGTCGGCTCGAACTCGTCGTAGCCGTTGAGCGCGACGAACTCAGTCCCGGCGCCGCCGCCGGCCATCAGCACCTCGGCGCCGCGGTCGGACAGCGCCTCCGCGACCGCCAGCATCCGGGTCGCGTGGCCGGCACCCTCCGGGTAGTGCGCGACCGCGACGGTGGGAGCCCCCTCCGTCTCCGTCGCCGTCGGCGATTCCGCCGTGCTGGTCGAGGGCCGCCCCGAACTGGCCGTCGTCGCCGACGCGCTGCTCGTCGCACCCGGGCTCGCGGTCGTCGACTCCGGCCGCTCGTTCGCCCCCTCTGTCGTCGAGTACGTCTCGCTGGCGGCGGCAGACAGGCTGACCGTCGGCCGCCGCTCGTCGGCGGCCGTCTTCCCCTCTTCGCCCCCTGTCATCGGAAGCCACCACCTCGGGGCGGAGAGTCACAGACGATATCGGGAGACGATTCACCCCGATTCCGTCTCCGCCGGATGGACGGAGACGGTCGGGACCGGTCGCTCTCTCGGGAGGGAGGTCGAGCGGGGGGCATCGGGCGGAAATCCCGCGTGGAGCGTCATAAGTCTCCTCCTCGAGCGATGACGCGCGTCATCCGGACGCGCCCGTGCTGGGGATGCATCAGGACGCGTTCCCGTCGGGCCGGGCCTCCCGGTCCGGGACCTTCGTGAGGACCTCGGCCGTATGACGGACGTTCTCGGTCCGGACGAGGATCTCGGCGGCCTCGCGGACCGTGAACTCGGCGTCGATGTCCGTTCCGTAGCAGGCGGCGTACAGTTCGAGCCAGTTGTTCATGGCGCCCTCGAGCGCCGCGAACGCGTCCGGTTCGAACCGGACGAGGTCACCCCCGGTCCGGGCCTCCAGGTAGAGGGCGATGGCGGGGCCGGCACCCTCGCGGAGGTAGCGCAGCGCCCGCTCCTCGGCGGGCGGGTCCGCCGGCGACTCGAACGCCTCGCGGTCTCGCTCGGCGCGAGCGGCGAGGGTCTCGATGCGGTCGTGGTAGTCCGCGCTCGGGTCCGTCTCGGGCATCGGGAGCGTGCGAGAGAGCAGGTCAGCCCTGTTTGAACTCGACGCCCTTGCCGCCGCTGGGGTGGTCCCAGTCGGTGTCGGCGACGATGGCGCAGGTGCCACACTCGACGCAGGGCTGCGTGTCCAGGCTCACGACGCGTTCCTCGTGACCGTTGGTCTTGACGGTCTCCTCGCGGTAGCAGCCGCCGCCGTAATCACGGGCGCTCACCGGGCACGCCGAGACGGCCGCGCCGCTGGCGTCCCAGGAGTTGTCCTGCAACTGGATGTGCGGGTCGCCGACGTCGTAGGTCAGGTCGCCGATGCGGTCGCCCAGGTCCGGTGGTTCGACGCGGCTGGTCGCGTGGACGTCGCCGCCCAGCTCCTCCGCGATGACCGTCGGGACCGTCACGTACGGTACCTTCGTGTCGGGCATCAGCTTGAGGACGGTCGGGTTCGAGAACAGCTTCTCCAGGCCCGACGTGCCCAGAGCGCGGATGCCGAGGCGGCCGACCGGGGAGTCGACAAGCGACTCCGCCAGTTGCGTGGCCGTCTCGTTCTCGGCCAGCGGCGCGAGCGTCTCGTAGGCCTCGGGCCGGAGCTTCTCCATCGTGCCGGACTCCTCCAGCTTCTCCGTGTAGCGCTCGCCGGCGTCGTGAGGTCGACCCGCGCGCTTCGCGTCGACGAACGCCTCCGCCGCGAGCGCGCCCGCCGTCACCGCGTGGTTCATCCCCTTGATGATGGGGCCCTGAGCCTGCATCTGCCCGCCGGCGTCGCCGACGAGGACGAGCCGGTCGCGGTGGGGCGACGTGTGGGCCGCCTTCTTCGAGTCGGGGACGAGTTTCGCGCTGTACTCGACCTCGTCGTAGTCGTCGCCGAGCCACTCCGCCAGGAGCGGGTGGGTCAACAGTGCGTTCAGCAGTTCGTGGGGCTCTGCCTCCTCGGCGACGAGACTGTCGAGGTGGAAGACGGTCCCGATGGAGAGGCTGTCCTCGTTCGTATAGAGGAAGCCGCCGCCGCGGACGTCCTCGAAGATGTTGCCCGAGAAGAGGTGCGCGACGCCCTCGTCCTCGCCGACGCCGAAGCGCTCGGCGATGGTGTCCTCGGGCATGTCGACCACGGCCTTGACGCCCTGGAACCACTCCTCGGGCTCCTCCCAGTCCATCAGGCCGGCGTCGCGCGCGAGTTCGGAGTTGACGCCGTCCGCGGCGACGATGAGGTCGGCCGTGATCGGCTCGATCTCGTCGCAGGTGACGCCCACGATCTCGCCGCCGTCGCGCAGGAGGCCGTTGACGCGGACGTCCGTCAGGACGCCGCCGCCGGTCTCGCGGGTCTTCTCGTGGACCCGCTGCTCGAGCCACGAGTCCATCGTCCGCCGGAGGACGGCGTCGGACCACTCCGTGTCGTGCTCGTGGAGGTCCGTGATGTCGAGCGTCTTGACCTGCTCCTCGGCGATGTTGTGGATCTTGTACTCCGTGATGGGCCGCTCGGCCGCCTGCTCGCGGAAGTCGGGGAACAGGTCGTCGACGGTGTAGGGCGCCGACTCCTCGGCGTAGATGAGGCCGCCGGAGACGTTCTTGGAGCCGGCCTCGACGCCCCGCTCGAGCACGAGCGTCTCGACGTCGTGCTCGGCGAGTTTGGCCGCGGCGGCCGCTCCGCCCGGCCCACAGCCGACTACGAGCGCCTCGTAGTGCTCGTACTCGCCGGTGTCAACGGCGCTCTCAGTCATCGGTCGCACCTCCCGCCTCGGCGACGGCACCGATGTGCAGTTCGCCCGATTCGAGCGCCTCGGTCATTGCGGGCAGGACCTCGAACAGGTCGCCCTCGATGAAGTAATCGGAGAAGTCCACGATGTCGGCCTCCGGGTTGGTGTTGATGCTGATGATCGTGTCCGACTCGTCCATGCCGACCTTGTGCTGGACGGCACCGGAGATGCCGGCGGCGATGTAGATCGGCGGCTCGACCACCTGGCCGGACTCGCCGATCTGGCGCTCCTCGGTGATGTAGTCCTCGACGTGGCTCTCGAACTGGTAGGAGGCCGTGATGACCCCACGCGAGAGCCCGAGGTCGGCGTCCTCGAAGGCATCGACCAGGTCGAGTCCGAGTTCGATACCCTTCGTCGGGTCGTCCCCGATGCCACGGCCCATCGCGACGATGACCTCGCGACCGGTGAGGTCGACGCCCTCGTCGAGCTGGTCGTGGTCGGTCACCGCGACCGAGAACCAGTCGTCCTCGAGTGGCGTCTCCCACTCGACCACTTCGCCCTCGCGCTCGGGGTCCGGGTCCGGCACGTCGAACGTGCCCGGGATGACCGAGCCGCCCTGCGGGTGGAACTCCCGGTCGGGCTTGTCCAGACAGAGGATGGTCGAGTACTCGAAGCCCGAGAAGTCCGGGCGCTTCATGTGGAGCACGCGCTCGAACTCCTTTTTCGTGCCCGGCTCCCCGGTCTTGGCGGGATTCGAGATGAGCACGTCCGTGATGTGGAGGTCCGAGCAGTCCGAGGCCAGCCCGGAGTCGAGTTCGGCCTGCACGGTCGCCGAGAGGTCACGACCGTTGTTCGTCGCCGGGAACAGGACGTAGCGCGGCTCGTCGTAGCCGTGCCAGTCCACCTCCGGGCGGTCCTCGCGGCCGTACGAGTGGCCGGCGCCCCGGGCCGCGTCGCAGAAGATCTCCGTGTACGGCTTGTCGAGGAACCGGTCGAGCCGGTCGTCCTCCTGATACAGCGCCACGTCGGCGCCGTACTCGATGGCGAGTTCGGCCTGTTCCTCGACGTCCGCACCGACGACGACCGCGATCACCTTCTCGTCGGCGTCGTACTCCTCGTTGTACTCGTCCATGAGCTGCCGGGCCTTCCCCAGCATCTCCTTCGAGACGTCGATGAGCTCGCCCTGCTGGGTCTCACAGTAGACCCACATATCGCGGTAGGTGCCGTCCTCGACGGCCCGGACGTGGCGCTTGTCCGCGGTCGGGTGGTCGAGGTCGGGGTGGCGCTCTTCGGGCGTCTGGGGCTCTGCCTCTGCTTCACCCTCCTCGCCCTCGTCTTCGTCCTCCGTGACGGAGTCGAGGCGGTTCTGGATCTGGGTCTTGACGCCGCCGCGGTCCTCGCCGGCCTCCTCCTTCTCCAGCAGTTCGCGCAGGTCGTCGGGGTCGTCGATGCCGCGGATGGCGTTTGCCGCCTCCGCCGTCGACATGTCCGTGAGGTCGGGGAGGCCCTCGTCCTCGTCGTCCTCCTGTTCGGCCTCCAGCTTCTCGATGCGGCTCTCGATGACCTTCTTCGCGCCGACGCGGTCCTCGCCCTCTGTCTCGGCCTCGAGGATGGCCTTCAGCTCCTCGATGTCGTCGAGCTGCTGGATCTTCGGGCCGAGTTCAGAGATGTCGTGTTCGCCAGGGTCGATCTCAGGCATGGTCAATCACCCGCCGCCTCTGTGCCCCCGGCGGCGTGGGGCTGCAGTTCCTCCAGGACCGATTCCATCCCCTCCGGGTCGTCGGCGTCGACCATCGTCGCCTCCCGTTCCGCGGGCGGCTTCGGAATGGGGTCGACGGACTCGACGATGGTCGGGGAGCCGTCCAGTCCGATGAAGTCCGGGTCGAGGTTCAGCGCCTGGTGGTCCCAGACGGTGAGGTGGTCCTCGAAGTCGGATGCCCGTTCCTGGGTGTCCGCGCGAAGGTCCTTGTGTGTGAGCCGCTCGCCGGCGGTGCGGTAGGAGGGCTCGAACTCGGGGTCCATCACGATGAGGGCCGGCATCGGCGCCTCGACGGTCTCGATCTCCTCGATGTCACCCTCGACGAGGCGCTTTGCGCGGACGGTCTCCGCTTCCTCGTCGACGTCCAGCGCAACGACGTGCGTGACCATCGGGATGTCGAGCCCCCACGCGGTCTGTGGGCCGGTGTGACCGGTCTCTCCGTCGGCGGTCTTGAACCCCGCGAACAGCAGGTCCGGTTCGTTCTCCAGCTTCTCCAGTCCCGTCGTCAGGGTGATGGCCGTCGCCCACGTGTCAGCAGCGGCCATCTCGCGGTCGCTCAGCAGATAGAGATCGTCGGCGTACACCGACTCCATCGCCTCCTGCAGGACCTCCTTGTAGCCCGGCGGGCCCATGCTCATCACGCTCACGGTCCCGCCGTGGCGGACCTTCGTCTGGAGCGCCCCACGGAGGGCGTGTTTGTCGTTCGGATTCATCACGGTGGGCGTCTTCCCGCGCTCCAGATGGCCGTCCTCGTCGAACGACACCTGCCCCTCCCTGAAGTCGGGGACGCCCTTGGTCAGAACTACCATGTGCATCGGTATCGGGTCACCTTCGGAGTGTGACTTTTCGGGCACGCTAATAGCTCTTTATGATGTTCGACGAGTGTCACGACTGGCCCCTCGCCGACCGAGGCGAGCAGTCCCGGAGGCCGTCCCCCCGTCGCCTTCCCGTGGTTCCGCGCTAGCCGCGAGAGATAATACAAACGTTGTTACGAAAAAATGCGGCGCAGAGACGCCATATTCCGGAGAATAGTTACTTATCCATCAGGTAACGAATCTGTCTGGCGCGGTGGGAGAGAAGTTCATTGGTGACGAACCGGGACGGAGGACTCTCGAGTGGTGGTGTCGCGACTCACCGTGCGGCAGACGGGACGCGTTCCAGAGATTCCGTTAGCTCCGGCCCTCGCGGCTGGGGTCCACGTCGATGGCGTCGACGGGGCAGACGTCGACACAGATCATACAGTCGATGCAGGAGGCTTCATCGGCGGGGTCGGCCTTGATCTCGCTCTCGGGATGACCCGGGGTGTCGACCCACTCGAAGACGTCCACGGGGCAATCCTCGAGACAGGCGCCGTCGGCGATGCAGATGTCGAAGTCGACCGCGACGTGCGTGCCGTGGATGCCGAGCTGGTCGGGCTCGTCGACTGGGCCCCACACGTCGTGTCCGCTGTGCTCGTCGACGACCTCGCGAGTATCCTCGAACTGGGGGTCGATGGCCATTGTCTGTTGGTAGCATACTGGGGAGGGGTATAAATCTATATCCGAAACGCGGCTCCCCCGGGGGGTCAGGGCCACTCGTCTTCGGTCCCTTCGATGGGTTCGGCGACGACTCCGTCCTGGGTGGCGACGCCCCTGGCGTGTGCGGTGCAGACCTCACGGTCCTCGTCCCAGGGGATCCGCAGTCGAACCGCCGCCTCCCGGTCGCAGCCCGCCTCGTCGCAGGTCACACCGATAGCTTGCAGCCCACCGGTAACAATCGTTCCGGCCTATCGATCTCGATCGTTCCGGCTGCCTCCAAGCTGTCCGCGCAACCTCACAATCGGCATCTGTGGCCGGATCGGTCCGGCGTGGGGGCGCCGCGGAACGAGGGCAAGATACAGGCACCGTGCGTCCGTAGCGTGACCCGATGGACCAGTGTGACCGGTGCGGGGGGTCGATTGTCGCGAGCGAGGAATGGATCGAAGTGGCCCACCACCACGCCCACATGACGTTCGGAAGCACGTTCTGTTGTGCTGATTGTGCCGTCGCATACCTCCAGGACGACCTCGACGACGGGCTCGACTCCGCGGAGTCAGAGGGCGACAGCCTCGGCGTCTGAGCGGGGACTTCGGGGCGCCGCGTGGCGGGGCAGTGCACTGCTATTGTACACCGCTCACACAACCGTTTCTATTTTATTTCAGGTGGACATACTTTAGGACATGGATCGTCGAACGTTCCTGACTGCCGTGGCGGCCACGACGGCGATCACAGCCGGGTGCACCAGTAGCGGCGGCGACGGCGGAGGCGGAGACGGAAACGGGGGCGGCGGCGGCCAGGCGGCGAGCCCGACGGGAGACGGGGCGGCCACTGCCGATGCGACGGTCGCGATGAAGAACACGACGTTCCAGCCGCTGAAAGTCGAGGTCGACGCCGGCGGGACCGTCGAGTGGGTGAACGAGGACGGCTTCCAGCACACCGTCACCAGCGCCCAGTTCCACGACGTCGCGGCGTCCTGGAGCTTCGACGAACAGGTCGCGGGCGGAAAGAGCGTCACCCACACCTTCGAACAGCAGGGAGTCTACGAGTACTACTGTACCGTCCACGGGAAGAGCCAGATGTGCGGGGCCGTCCTCGTCGGCGGGGCGACCCTGGAGAAGCGTCTCCCCTGTGGCGAAGATGACGGCGGAGGC
>JBDGSA010000017.1:0-10873 GCA_042217755.1 Haloglomus sp.
CATCGAGTCCGCCGACATCGTGCTGATGGGCGAGCGACTCGGCGGCGTGATGGATGCCTACGAGATCGGCGAGGAGAGCTACCGGAAGACCCGACAGAACCTCGCCGCTGCCTTTGCGTTCAACGGCGTCGGCGTCGCCGCGGCGACGACTGGGCTCGTTCATCCGGTGTTCGCGATGATCGCGATGGTGCTGTCCGTCTCAGTCGTTCTCGCCAACAGTTTCGCTGGCCGACTCCTCTCCGGCGAGGGCGTCAACACGAACTTCGCCGTCGAGGATGGCGAAGACGGCCGGATTGGTGGGGAACCAGCAGCCGTGGATCAGGCCGCGACGTCGTAGCCGGCCTGCTCGATGGCCGTGTGGAGGTCGTCGTCGGCTATACCGTCCTCGACGACCACCTCGACGGTGTCGCCCTCGTGGTCGGCGTCGACGCGGGTCACGCCGTCGACGGTCTGGAGGGCGTTCTCGACGTTCTGTTCGCAGCCGTTACACGACATCCCGGTGACGGAGATCGTCTCACGCTTCATACCCCGTAGTTGGTGCGTGAGAAGGAAAGCCATTACGACACGGATTGTAGTGGTGTAGTCTCTGTCGTCGAAGAGTGTGAGCGACGAGCAGGTAGTCGTGACAGAACGGTCCGCTGTGATTCAGCTGGTAGGCACAACAGACCGGATCGAGTAGTTGTCGTATTTATGACGACCCGTCACGCGTCCCACCCTGAAATCGTCGACATGTTCTCGGAGAGATCGCCCAAGGCGGGTCGGCTCCCCACGTAGCAAGGCCGCTACCCGCGCCTTCCGCGAGAGGAAGCCGACAACGCCCTCGCCGCCGACATTCCACCGCCCGCTCGAACCCCCGGCGTCCGCCCCCAGGCGCCGAAAAATAAGATTATGACTCGTTTTTCAATATTAGTGGGAAAATTATTGTATAATTCTCGAAATAGTAAAATAATGTGGAGATAGATTACTTATCGGCTACTCGCAACTGGTCGGCGCTCTCCGGCGTCTTCCCTGGATTTCCCGTGTGGCGTTCCCGGGAGTGGAACTCGGCCAGTCCCGCGAACATGCCGTCCTCTGAACACGTCCCACGAACGCGCCGTCCCGCGAACACGCCGCCACCGGCGCCGGGTACGGCGGTGTGACTCCGCTCCGGTCTCGACCATCAAATGCTCGCTTGAGTCTCCAGAAGGCACTCTTCCGTTCTCGCCCGACTCGCCTACATGCGCCGTCGTCAACTCTGTCGCCGGCTCGGAGCGGGCGGCCTTCTGGGCCTCGCCGGCTGTCTCGGCGACCCCGCGGGCTCGGCAGACGACCCCACGCCAGACTCACCAGACGAACCCGAACCGGAGTGGCCGACGTTCGGCTTCGACCACCACCACACCGGCGCCCGTCCCGACGGTGTGGGCCCCCGGACCGACACGGTCGCCTGGACCGCTATCGGCGACGCGTCGACAGTGCTGTGCTCGCCAGCGGTCAGCGACGGGACGGTCTACGTCGGGAGCGCGAACGACGCCGTCCACGCGTTCGATGCGACGACTGGAAAAGAGCGTTGGGCCCACGAGACCACGAGCTACGTCGAGACCGCGCCGGCGGTTGTCGACGACACCGTCTACACCGCCGACGCGGACGGGGTCGTGTACGCACTGCGTACGGACGGCGAGCCACGGTGGACCTACGAGACCGGAACCAATCTCCACAGTCGCGCGGTCGCGGTCCACGACGGGACGCTCGTCGTCGGCACTGCAGGGACGATGCCCGCGGTCGCCAGCGGCGACACCGACGGGAGCAAGGCCGGGACCGCCCTCGCCCTCGACGCGGCGACGGGAGAGCGCCAGTGGGCCTACACGGGGCCGACCGACTGGTTCACGGGCCCCGCCGTCGGCGGTGGCCGCGCCTACCTCGGCAACCACGACGGCACCGTGACCGCCCTGAACCTCGCCACCGGCGACGAAGCGTGGACGTGGAACGCCGACGGCGACGACGCGAGCGTTCTCGCGCCGCCGACCTACGCCGACGGAACGGTGTACGTCGGCGTCCACGGGGCCGGGCGGCTGGTGGCACTGGACGCTGAGAGCGGAACGCGTCGGTGGACGATGGACCTGAAGGCGCCGAACGTCAAATCCTCGCCGGCAGTCGACGACGACCGCGTGTACGTCGGCGCGACGGGCACCGAGAAGTCAGACTACGACGGCCCCGGCGAACCGACGCCGACGCCCACGCCGACGCCGTCCCCGACGCCGACCGGCACGGCGGACGACGAGGGCCCGGTGGAGATGCCGACGTTCGAGACCAGCGGGAGCGTGTTCGCGCTCTCGCGGGAGGACGGGGGCATCGAGTGGCGCTACGAGACGGGCCACGACTTCCGGTCGTCGCCGGCGGTGGTCGGCGACCGCGTGTACATCGGCGGCGGTGACCGCTTCCTCGCACTCTCGCGGGAGGACGGCAGGAAGCAGTGGCACGTCGCCTTCGACGACTTCGTCTACTCGTCGCCGGCGGTCGCCGGCGGCCGGGCGTACATCGGGTCGGCCGACGGCCACCTGTACTGCATCGGCGAGTGACGGAGCTGTCCCTCGCATCCAGCAGGCACGCTCCGACAGCGTCCAGTATCCCCATCGGGAATCCCACGGCTTCGGCCGGGGGGAGAGGTATAAGTCAAGCTTTCGCGCCCGCGCACGCGTAGGGGTGACTTTTTACCGGGGGGCGCCGAACCGGGTCGCATGTTCAAGGCCATCGTGAACGCGGACACGCTGGAGTCGGCGCTCGACTCCGTCAGCGTGCTCGTCGACGAGTGCAAGATCAACCTCAACGAGGACGGACTGGCCATCCGGGCGGTGGACCCGGCGAACGTGGGGATGGTCGACCTCACCCTGTCTGCGGACGCCTTCGAATCCTACGAGACTGACGGCGGCGTCATCGGCGTCAACCTCGCGCGGCTGGAGGAGTTCGTCGGGATGGCCGAGTCCGGCCAACTCGTCCAGCTCGAACTCGACGAGGAGACCCGCAAACTGCACATCCAGATCGAGGGGCTCGAGGGGACGCTCGCGCTCATCGACCCCGACTCCATCCGCCAGGAGCCCGACCTCCCCGACCTCGATCTGCCCGCCGAGATCGTCGTCGAGGGCCGGGACATCGACCGCGCCGTCACGGCTGCCGACATGGTTAGCGACCACATCGCGCTCGGCGTCGACCCCGACGAGGAGGTCTTCTACGTCGACGCCGAAGGCGACACCGACGACGTCCACCTCGAACTCACCAGCGAGGATCTCATCTCGCTGGAGGCCGGCGAGGCCCGCTCGCTGTTCTCGCTCGACTACCTCAAGGACATGAACAAGGCCATCCCGAAGGACGCCGAGGTCCGCATCGAACTCGGCGAGGAGTTCCCCGTCAAGCTGCACTTCGATATCGCAGAAGGAAAGGGTAAAATAACATACATGTTAGCGCCGCGTATCCAGAGCGACTGATAATCGTAGAGGAGGTGTCGTATTACAGATATTTGTCGAATTTATCAAAAATAAATACCTCACGTTTCGACGAGTGCTGCTTCCTCAACCAGTCGCGTCTCTCCCGCTCGTGTCGTCTCCCCCTCCGCGACCAGCACGTCCGCCGCGGTCACGCCCGCCGGCAACAGCACGTCGGCCCGCGACCCGAAGGAGATGTGGCCAATGCGCCCCCCTCGCTTCACCTCCTGCCCGGCCTCGGCGTAGGGATGGATGCGCCGGGCGAACGCGCCCGCGATGAGCGTCACGCGGTAGTCGCCTGCCTCCCGCGCCACGTCGACGTGGACGCGCTCGTTGCGTTCTGATTCCTTCGAGAACGCCGGTCGGTGCGCGCCGTCGATGTGCTCGACCGATTCCACGCGCCCAGCCAGCGGCGCGCGGTTGACGTGGACGTCGAGCGCGTTCATGTAGATGCCGACGCGGACGCGGGCGTCGCCGTCGTGTTCCTCGGTGCGGACGACCGAAACCACGCCGTCGGCGGGGGCCACGGCGCCGTCGTCGGGCGGCGTCCGCTCGGGGTCGCGGTGGAAGGCCAGCACGGCCGCGGCCGCCAGCACGCTCAGGGCGACGGCGGCACGACGGCCCAGTCGGCGGGCGGTCGCAAGCCCCGCGAGGGCGGCGGCGACAGCGTACCAGGCGGCGCCGGGAGCGATGCGCATGGCCGGGCCTGGGGCGGTCGACCACATCACGGTTCCGACCGCGACCCGCAACCCCTCAGCTTCCGGTGGAGATGTCCGGTCCGGACGTGAATTTATCACACGGTAGCCGTTCGTCGGGGGAGATACGGGGTCTCTCTACCGTCGTGCGTCCACCGTCCGAGTGGGCGGGCCGAAATCTGGACCCGAAACGAGGGGCACCAGACGGTTACCGGGTGGCTGCCGGTCTCCGGCCCCGGTGGCGAGGCCGTGGGGACGGCTGTCGGGATACTGCAAGGACTTAGTACGCGGCCCGTCTCGGGCCGGTATGAACGTCGCAGACGCCATGACGCCCCGCGAGGAGGTGGTGACGGTGGCCATCCCCGGCACCCGCGAGGACGCTCTCGAATACCTGCAGGGCGGTGCCTTCTCGTCGATCCCCGTCGTGAAGGAGACCGACGACGGCGAGCAGTTCCGTGGCCTCGTCACCCGCGAGGCGCTCATCGAACAGCCCGACGAGGATCAGCTCGCGCTGCTGGTCGAGGAGGTCCCGACTGTCACGAGCGACGCGTCGCTCGCCGAGGTGGCCCGGCTCGTCCGCGAGACCGGCCACAACCGCGTTCCCGTGGTCGACGACGGCCGCCTCGCGGGCATCGTCACCGTCACCGACGTCGTCCGGGCGCTGGCCAACGGCGAGACCGCCGGCACCGACATCGAGGTCGGCCCACTCGCGACGCGCACGGTCAACACCACCTACCGGGAGACGCCCCTGACCGTGGCACAGGCCGAACTGAACTACGCCGACGTGCCCTACGCGGTCGTCCTCGACGGCGAGGGCCGGCCGGAAGGCATGCTGACGGAGGTCGACATCATCGACGTCGCCCGCGTCGAGGAGGGCGAAGCCGATACCGGCGAGTCCATCGCCGACGAGGACGACGACTGGAAGTGGGAGGGGATCAAAGCGACCGGCAACCGCTACATGCCGACCCGGAACGTCGAGATTCCGACGGAGCCGGTCGACCGCTTCATGACCGAGAATCTCGTGACCGTCACGCGAAAACGGACTGCACAGGAGGCCGCGCAGCTGCTCATCTCGAACGACATCGAACAGGTTCCGCTGATGACGGCCGACGACATGACCGGCGTGCTCCAAGATGTCGACCTGCTCGCGGCGGTGATCACGGATGAGTGAGGAGGGGGTCGAATCGGATGACGTCGAGCCGGAGGCCGCGCCCGTGCCAGCCGACGAGGAACTGGAGGCGGTCGCGGAACTCGCAAAGCGACGGGGATTTTTCTTCCCCGCAGTGCGGGCCTACGGCGGCGTCGCCGGCTTCTACACCTACGGCCCCGAGGGCGCCGCGCTCAAGCGCAACATCGAGGACGCCTGGCGCGACCTGTTCGTCACTCAGGAGGGGCACATGGAGATCTCGGCGCCCGACGTGATGCCCGAGCCGGTGTTCGAGGCCTCCGGCCATCTGGACGGCTTCGACGACATGATCATCGAGTGCCCGGAGTGTGGCACCAACCACCGCGCGGACCATCTCATCGAAGACGCGACACGCATCGAGGAGGCCGAGTCGCTGCCGATTCCCGAGGTCGAGGAACTCATCGCGGAGTACGACCTCGACTGCCCCGCGTGTGGCGCGTCGCTGACGGACGTGCCCGTCGAGGAGTTCAACCTGATGTTCGAGACGAACATCGGCCCCGGCACGTCCTCGCCGGGCTATCTCCGCCCCGAGACGGCCCAGGGGATCTTCGTGGAGTTCCCGCAGCTGAAGCAGTACGCCCGCAGCCAGCTCCCGTTCGGCGTCGCACAGATCGGCACCGCGTGGCGCAACGAGATCTCGCCCCGCCGCGCTCTGGTCCGCGTCCGGGAGTTCACCCAGGCCGAACTGGAGCACTTCGTCGACCCTGACGAGGACGAGCCGCCGCTCGAGCGCGTGGCCGACGTCGAGATCACGCTCTATCCGGCCGACGAGCAGGAGGCCGAGGACGGAACGTACCTGACGATGACCGTCCGGGAGGCCGTCGAGGAGAACGTGGTCGCCTCGGACTGGGTCGCCTACTACCTGGGGCTCTCGTGGGACTGGTACGACCGCGTCGGCGTCGACATGGACCGGTTCCGCTACCGCCAGCACCTCTCGGGCGAACTGGCCCACTACGCCGCGGACTGCTGGGACGCCGAGGCCGAACTCGGCGGCGACTGGGTCGAGGTCACCGGCTTCGCCTACCGCTCGGACTACGACCTCTCGAAGCACGGCGCCCACTCCGCCGAGGACTTCACCCTGTTCAAGCAGTACGACGAGCCGAGGACGGTCGAACGCGCCACCGTCGACCCGGACATGTCGGTCCTCGGCCCGGAGTTCGGCGGCGACGCGGCCGCCGTCGAGGCGGCCCTGCACGACCTCGTCGAGCGCGACCCGGACGCCTTCGACGCCGAGACCGTCACGGTCGAGGTCGACGGCGAATCCTACGAGGTAGATACGGAGGTCGCGAACTTCGCCCGCGAGGAGGTCACCGAGTCGGGCGAGCATATCACTCCCCACGTCGTCGAACCCTCGTTCGGCGTCGGCCGCATCGTCTACACGGTCCTCACGCACGCCTACGACCGGGACGTTGTCGACGGCGAGGCGCGAACGTACCTCGATCTGCCGGCGGAGATCGCGCCGACGACGGTCGGTGTCTTCCCGCTGATGGACAAGGACGGCCTCGGAGAGCGTGCCCGCGAGGTCGCGGCCGAACTCCGGCAGGCCGGCTTTGCCGTCTCCTACGACGACTCGGGCAATATCGGCCGGCGCTACCGCCGGCAGGACGAGGTCGGCACGCCCTACTGCGTCACGGTCGACTACGACACCCTGGCGGACGACACAGTCACCGTCCGCGAGCGCGACTCGACCGAGCAGGCTCGCGTCGACGTCGTCGACCTGCCCGCGACACTGACCGCGCTCCGCGCCGGGCGAACCGACATCGCGGAGCTGTAGGCGGATGGCGCCCTCGTCCTCGGGGACTGCCGCGAACGGCGGTCTCGCCGCCCGTCTGCGCACGCCCGAGGTAGAGCGACGGCTCGTCCACGTCACGGGGGCGCTCGCCCCAGCGAGCTACCTTCTCGGCGTTCTCACGTGGCGCGAACTGGAACTCCTTCTCCTCGCCGGGTCGGTCATCGTGGCGGCGCTCGAGGCCGCCCGGCTGTCCGGTGTCCTGGATCTCGCCATCTACGACCGGCTCACCCGCGAGTACGAACGGGAGAACCTCGCTGCCTACGCGCTGTACGTGTTCAGCTTTACGCTCGTCGTGCTCCTCTTTCGGCCGCGGGTTGCGGTCCCGGCGATGCTCGCGCTCGCGCTCGCCGATCCCGTCTCCGGCATCCTGGGGTCGGGGGAACTCCGGGACGTGAAGCAGGGATACGTCCTGCTGGCGACGTTCGCCGTCGCGACGGGTCTCGCGAGCTTCTTCGTGCCCGCAGTCCCGGCCGTGCTCGGCGGCGCGGCGACGACGTTCGCCGACGGCGTCAAGCCAGCCGTCCGGGGGTACGTCCTCGACGACAATCTCACCATCCCGCCAGCGGCCGCGGTGGCGATGACGGTCGGCCTCGAGCTGCCGCCGCGGCTGGCCGCACTGCTGTAGCGCCGTAGCAGTCGCCCGCCGGTCGTTCCGCCCGCGTCCAGTGTGCCCCACATTCTCGCGACCAGCCGCTCGACCCGGCCGTCGTGGTGCAACAGGACGATCGCGCGGGCCTTGCCCCCGAGTTCGATCTCGAACTTCCGGCCGACGCCCGGGACGTCGGTCTCGTAGACAGTCATGCCGGGCGTTCGCGGGTAGGTAGTTTGCTTCTGGGCGGTCCAGGGGATGGGCCGTCCGACCGGCGGACCGTCACTTCCCCTCCAGCAGGTCCGCCACTCCGGCGAGCGCGCCGACAGAGCGGACACCGGGTGGCATCTCGTCGTCGCCGTCGCCTCCGCGGCTCCCCACGACTACACCCGGGATGCCGAGGTCGAGTGCGCCGGCCGCGTGGTCGGAGTTCCGGCCGGCGAACCAGAACCGCCCGCCGCCCAGCGTGTCTTCGACGGTCTCGAAGGCGCGGGCGTGCGGGCGTTCGTAGCCCGTGAGCGCCGAGGTGAACGCCTCGTGGACCCCGTCGGCGAGTCCGGCGGCCGCGAGCAGGTCATCGACCTCCGGCGGTCCGTTCAGGTAGACGACGGGCCGCCAGTCCGCCGCGTCGAGGCGATCGAGCGCCGGCGGCGCGCCGTCGACTGCGGCCCACGCCTCGGGGTCCAGGTAGGTCTCGCGGACCGTGCGGGCGACGCTGTCGGCCTCTCGGCGCGAGACGCCTACGGCCGCGAGCGCGTCGGCGAACGCCGACTCGTGGTGGCGCCACCAGTCCTCGCCGGGGCGGTCAGCGTGCATCCGGCTGGGGTGGTGCCACGGAAGGTCCAGGTGGGGGCGAACGGCGGCCGCCGTCGTCGACTGGCCGACGCTGCTCGCGGCGAGCGCGTCGCACAGCGCCCCCGCCCAGTCGTCGTCGGGCGGCCCGTAGACGCCGGCGGGCGTACTCCCCGCCCGAGCTGCCAGTGCGTCGAACGCGAGGCAGACGTACCGGTCGGGCACGCGGGAATCGTCGCGAGTCAGGAGAGAAAAGCTGTCGATTCGCCGGCCGCTCGTGCGGACTCGCCCGGCCGCTACCAGTGGCGGGGCTTGCCCAGGTTCTGCATCTCGGTCTCGCAGTCTGCACAGCAGACCGAGCCGGACGCCTCGACGCGGCGGCCACACCGAGGACACTCGTACTCCTCGAGACGGTCCTCGTCGGCCGCGGGGTCGCTCTCGATCATCTATCTCTCGATTGGTACTCCGGCTACGTGAATGTGGCTCCAGTCCTCACACCGTGAGGTCGCTTTCTCTGTCCGCCGGCCGCTGAATGGTCGTGGGCGAACATCCACCGGCTACGCCTCGGCCGCCAGCACGAGGATGTGCCGCGTCAGCGACGCGTGGACGCGGCGGTCGAAGCGGTCTGCAACCGTCCAGCCCGCGGCCTCGGCCGCCTCGGTCCACGGGCGGTCCCCGACGACAACGGCCTGGCGGGCGACACGGCGAGCCTCCGAGAGCGCGTCGCCGACGACGGCCGCGAGTTCGTCGCTGGCCCACGACTGCCGGCCGTACGGCGCGTCGAACACGACCGCGTCGACCGGTCCGGCGCCGTCTGCGCCCGCGATTGGGAGGCGCCGAGCGTCGCCCCGACAGACCGCGAAATCGCCGGAGACGCCCGCCCCGCCGGAGACGCCTGCCGCGCTCGCTCCGTTTCCGTCGTCCGAGCCGCCCGGCGCTTCGCGTGGACCGTCGTCGGTCCGGTCGTGGCTGTCGTGGTTACGGGGCCCGTAGAGGTAGTACGAGAGGTTCTCGCGGGTGCCGCGGGCCATCTTGCGCTGAGCGTCGACGCCGACCACGTCCGCGCCGACCAGGGCCGCTTCGAGGAGCAGGCCGCCTGTGCCACACATCGGGTCGAGCAGCGTCCGACCGGGGCGCGCTCCGGCGATGTTCGCGAGCGCCCGCGCGAGAAGCGGGTCCATGCTCCCGGGCTGGAAGAACGGCTTGTCCGTGGGCTGGCGCTCGCCGAAGTCCCGGACGCTCTCGGCGGTCAGCCAGCCCAGCGCACAGACACCCGTCTCCGTCTCGTCGTCCGGCCCCCCGGGGTCGGGGTCGGTCGCGGTCCGGCCGTCGACGCTCGCGCGCTCATCCTCGCTCGTCTCGACCGCACACTCGTCGGCGAGGCCGATAGTGACGGTCCCGTCGTCGTCGTCGTCGTGGCCGGGCGGCGCGGCGAACAGGGCCCGGAGTTCGTGGTCCGGGTCCTCGAGGTCGACCGCGAAGCCGCGGTCGACGAGCACCTGTCCGAGTTCGCGCTCGGCCCGTCTCGTGTCCACGCCCGTCAGTCCCCGCACGTCACGAGCGCGCACCCGGACGGAGCCCTCGCGGTCGATGGCGGCCGCGTCCAGCAGGAGCGTGGCGTCCTCGACCCGGGGGACCGTCCGCCCCACGAACTCGGCGGCGCGCTGGGTGAATGCCAGCCCCCGGACGCGGTCGGTGATGCCGCGCGCGGTCGCGAGGCCCGTCCCCAGTGGCTCGACCGCGGAGCAGGCGCTCTCGGCCTCCCGACGCGCGAACCGGTCGTCCTGCCCCCCTAATTCGAGGACGTACACGCTCGGGGCCGGGGCCCCGTCGGGCATGAGGATGCCGGTCCGGATGCCCCGGCTTCTCTTTGACCTCCGGTTTCTCTCGGGCTTCCGGCCTCTCCCAGGCGCCCGGCACTTCTTGGAAACCCCACTTCAAGCGGCAATCGCTGCCGATTTATAAGAAGAACCGGCGCGTGGGGGCTGATATCTACGGTTCTCGACCTGTCAACCAGCACCACCCATATTTATAAAGGTTAAATACGTGGCTTAAAGCACACGATGACCGACCCAAAGGAAACGATCAATATCGAGAACGTGGTGGCCTCGACGGGTATCGGCCAGGAGCTCGACCTCCAGAGCGTGGCCATGGATCTCGAGGGCGCCGACTACGACCCCGAGCAGTTCCCCGGCCTCGTCTACCGCACCCAGGACCCGAAGAGCGCCGCGCTCATCTTCCGGTCCGGCAAGATCGTCTGCACCGGCGCGAAGTCGACCGACGACGTCCACGAGTCGCTCCGCATCGTCTTCGACAAGCTCCGCGAACTCAGCATCGAGGTCGAGGAGGAGCCCGAGATCGTCG
>JBDGSA010000053.1:0-10868 GCA_042217755.1 Haloglomus sp.
CCACTACGACCCGGACGGCGACGCGTTCGACGTGCTCCGGGAGGGAGACTACCGCGGTCACCTCGCCGCGGCGGTCGGAGCCGCGGACGGAGGCGTCGCAGACGCGCCCGTGACGTTCGTCGCCACCTCCGAGTGGTGGCGCAACGCCTGGAAGTACCGAGCACGGACCTACCGCCACGCCTTCTGGGACTCCGGGACGGTTCTCGCGAATCTGCTGGCGGTCGCGCACGCCGGCGGCCACCACGCGCGGGTCGTCACCGCCTTCGCTGACGACCCCGTTGTGCGCCTGCTCGGCGTCGACCCGGACGACGAGGCGCCGCTGGAACTCGTCGCCGTCGGGGGGAACCCTCCGTCCTCGGCGCCGCCCCCGGATTCGGGTCCGGACCCGGACCCGGTTGACCCGGAACCGCTCGAGGCCATCGCCCCCGCCGAGAAGCCGCTCTCGCGCGACCCCGTCGACTACCCGCTCGTGCCCGACGCGTGGCGCCAGAGCCGGCTGGCCGACGGCGAGGCCGCCCGCGAGTGGCGGACGACGGCCGCCGAGGCGGACGCGGCCGCGCTCGGCCGGCGCACGCCCGGCGACGGCGAGCGGATCGCCCTCGACCCGGTCGACGCCGAAACGGCTTCGGCGCGGCCCGTCGGCGAGACCATCGAACGGCGCGGCTCCCTCCGGGAGTACGCCCACGACCCCATCAGCGACCGGCTGTTCGCGACGGTGCTGGACCGGGCACTGCGCGGCGTGCCGACCGACGTGGCCGCCGCCGTAGCCGCTGACGGGGCGACCGAGACGGCGCCTGACGACTCGGCGGCCGTCACGCCCGATGACTCGGCGGCCGCCGCGCCCGGCGCACTTGTCGATGCCTACTGTCTGGTCCACGCCGTCGAGGGGATTCCGAGCGGCGCCTACCAGTACCACCCTGAAGCGGGCGAACTGGAGCGCGTCGGCGACACGGACCGGGAGACGGCCGGTCACATCGCGCTCGACCAGCCGGTCGTCGGCGACGCCGCCGTCAACGTCTACCTGATGGCGGACGTCGATGCCGTCGTCGAGGCGCTCGGCAACCGCGGTTACCGCCTCGCCCAACTCGAGGCCGGCCTCTCGCTGGGACGGCTCTACCTCGCGACGTACGCCCACCTCGCACTCGGCGGCCGCGGGTTCACTTTCTACGACGACCTCGTGACCGACCACCTCTCGCCGGCGGCTGCCAGCCAGTCGCCGATGACGCTGTTCGCGTTCGGCCGCCCGCCCGCGTCGCGGCGAGGATGACCGGGATGCCCACCGCGCGTGGAATCCCACGGCTTCAGCCGCGAGAGGAGGTCAATCGGCCGTCCTCCCCGGTCCCATCACACGGTCGATAGTCGGCGGACCTGTGCTGTGGTCGCCTATGCTGTGGTCGCCTGTGCCGCGGTCGCCTGTGCTCCGCCGTTTCCCGTAGCGGATAGCGCGGGACAGCAGAACGCGCTGGCACGCCGGTCGCCGTCTGTGGCCGATTGGCGACAACGGCCTCGGAACGCTGACCTCGGTCCGGGTCCCTGGACTCTGTCGGCCCGGTCGACTCGATCGGCCTGTCGACCACTCGAACCGATCTATTCGACCGGGCACAAGCTATATTCTCTTGTCGCGTCCCCCGGTGAATATGCCCGAAATTGTCGAAAATATCGCCGTATTGAACCACAAACCACACGGTATTCCGGCTACCGAGTACGTTTCCGACCTCGAGGCGCGCCTGCCGGACGTCGACGTCACGCTGGCGTCGACGCCCGACGAGCGGCGCCGGGCGCTCGCGGACGCCGAGGTGGCCACGTGCAACGCGCTGGATGCCGACCTGCTCTCGGCGGCCGACGCCCTCCGGCTGTTCGCGTGCACGTACGCGGGCGTCGACCACCTCCCGATGGAGGCGCTCCGCGAGCGGGACGTGGCCGTCACGAACGCCTCGGGCGTCCACGGTCCGTGCGCGGCCGAGCAGGTCCTCGCGTGGCTGCTCTCGGTGACTCGCGGGTTCGACGAGGCACGCCGCCGCCAGGACCGCCGCGAGTGGGCCCACTTCCAGGCGCCCGGCGAGTTGCACGGCTCGACCGTCACCGTGGTCGGCCTCGGCGCCATCGGAACGGCCGTCGTCGAGCGCCTCCAGGGATTCGGCGTCGACACCGTGGGCGTCCGCTACACGCCCGAGAAGGGCGGCCCCACCGACGAGGTGGTCGGGTACGATGACCTCCCCGAGGTGCTCCCCCGGACGGACCAGCTCGTCCTCGCGTGTCCGCTGACCGACGCGACGCGTGAGCTGGTGGGTGAGACCGAACTCGAGGCGCTGCCACCCGACGCCGTGCTCGTCAACGTCGCGCGGGGCTCCGTGGTCGACACCGAGGCGCTGGTGTCCTCGCTCCGGCGGAGCCACCTCCGCGCCGCGGCGCTCGACGTCACGGATCCCGAGCCGCTCCCCGAGGACCATCCGCTCTGGACGCTCTCGAACGTCCACATCACGCCACACACCGCCGGCTACACCCCCCACTACTTCGAGCGGTGTGCCGACATCCTCGCCGAGAACGTCCGCCGGGTGAACGAGACGGGGTCGTTCGACGACCTCCGGAATCAGGTGTAGCGGGCGGAGCCGCGGACGACTGCCCCACTCGCGGACCCCGACACGGAGCGCTCGATCCGCCGGAGCCGGTCCGCGTGGGCCGCTCGTCGCCCGTCCGCGAGCGTCCGTCAGCGCCACTCGTTCACGAGCGTCCGTCAGCGCCACTCGTTCGCGAGTGTCCCCTCGTAGAGCGCGGCGGCGGCCGCCACGACGCCGAGTGCGCCGAGGCCGTACCTGGCAGCCCCCTCGTTTCGCGTCGAGAGCAGAAAACAGCCCCCAGCGAGCGCCAGCAGCAGCGTCGCCCGCCGGTCACCGTCCGCCTCGTCGGCCGCGACGGCGAGCGCCAGTCCGGCCGCGAGCAGGCCGAACCCGACCGTCTCCCCGTCGATGCCGAGAACGCTGACGCCGCTGCCGGCGACGGCGACCACCGTCCCGAGGACGAGCAGTCCGGCTGCCCTCGTCCGGAGAGAGAGGCCGCGGTCCATGCGCGAACTCGGGGCCTGGCGGACAAAACGGTTCGTGGTCGGCAGCCACCCGGCGCCCGATATCCGAACCGGGCCAATACGGACGAATAACTATAAAAACGCGAGAACAACAATATAATTCGGAGGTATTTCTACTAAAAAGAGGGTTTTGTGGTGTACAGGACGTTCGCCCCGGTTCTCCGTTGCGCTGGCGCCGCCCGCGCTCGGACACTCAAGGTATATGACGATAGGGTGTGGCACGTGTCCCATCAGCATGCTTCGTCGCCTCCTCCACCATCTGGGGTACGCCATCGCGCACGTGCTGTTCGTCCGCGCGGAGACGCCGGAGGCGGTCGTCCGCCGGCTCCGCATCGCCTACCGCCTGGTCGGGGTGCGCATCGTCGAGACCCCGACCGTCGATTCGGTCGAGCGGACGGTCTTCCTCTGTCCGTACCGGAACCTCGCGAGCGACCGGTTCGGCGAGAAGTGGGTCTGTCACGACGTCCTCGACCGCGTCGACGACGGGTACGTCACGTTCCTCCGGCGCCACCGCGACATCGACTACCAGCGCCCGCGGGGGTGTGAAGACGTGGCGTTCTGTGGCGCCGCGGAGCGGTGCTACTCCGAGGTCTCGGAACTGGAGTGACGGAGATGGACATCCGCGACCGCATCGTCGAACAGTTCTCCGGCCGGAGCGAGCGCGCCGACGTCTGGCGCGCCCTGGGGCACGTCCTCGACACCGAGGCGTTCCTCAACCTGGGCTACTCCGAGTGGTACCAGCCCCACCCGCTCCCGTCGAGCCAGCGCCGGCTCGTAACGGTCGTCGGGTCGCGGCTGGCGGCCGCGCTCCCAACGACCGAGGGCGTTCACCTCCTCGACGTGGGCTGTGGCCGGGGTGGGCCGGCGGTCCACCTGGCCGAGCGGTTCGGGTTCGACGTCACCGGCATCGACCTCGTCTCGTACAACCTCGCGCGGGCCCGCGAGAACGCCGCAGCCGCCGGCGTCGACGCCGCGTTCGTCCGCGGCGACGTGACCCACCTCCCGTTCGCGTCCGGGTCGCTGCCGGCGTGCACCGCCGTCGACGCGCTCGTCTACGTCCCGGACCGGGCGGCCGCCGTCGCGGCGCTCTCCGACGTCCTCGAACCCGGCGGGGTATTCGTCTTTTCAGACCTCATCGCGGAACCCGACCCGGGCGCTTCGGGCCAGCGAGCGCTCGAGCGCCTCGCCGAGGCCTGGGACATGCCGCCGCCAGGCACCCGCCGCGAGTACGAGCGCGCGCTCGCCGACGCGGGCCTCCGCGTCCGCGAGGTCCGCGACCTCACGGGCCGGAGCGTCGACCGACTCCGGCCGTGGGCGGCGCTGTTCTGCCGGGTCGCGGACGGGCCTGCCCGCGGCCTGCTCGAGTGGCTCCTCTGCCGCTGGGGGCTCGACCCTGACGCCGTCGTCCGGCAGGTTCGCCGGGCCCGCGAGGCGCTCTCGCACCTCCGACACGTGCTGTTCGTCGCGCGGAAGCCCTCCTGAGCGGTCGGAGGCGGAGAGCGACCCGAAGCGGCCGTGGGGTCGCTAATCCCCCGGCGCGCCAGGGGCCTCCGCGGCGCGGTCGTCGGTCGTCGCGGCGAGCCGCCGATCGAGCGACAGTGGTCCGGCCCCGGTGATGAGGAGCGCCGAGGCGAGTCCGAACAGGCTCACGTGTGCGAGAACGGGGTCGTCGGGCAGGCCGAACAGGGTCAGCGTGAACATCGCGAGTGCCACGGTCGCGTCCGCGCGGACGAACAATCCGGCGGTGAGCATCAGCCCGAGGCTGATCTCCGTGAGGCCGGCGCCAACCACCCACAGCCCCGGGTCGACCGGGACCACGGCGGTGAGGTCGTACTTCTCGACGACGGCGAGCGCCGCCCCCGGCTGCAGCAACTTCTCATACAGGCCGAGGAAGACGAAATCCACTCCGAGGCCGACGCGGACGACCGTCGGCACGTAGGGGCGATACGGGGTGACGGCCCGCTCGACGGCGTCCGCCGCCCGGTGGACGGGGTCGAGCTGGCCGTAGATGGTTCCCTCAGCCGAGGCCACCCGGTTGAGCACCTGATCGGCGCTCGGCCGGCCGCTCCCGACCAGCACGAGGGCCGCCATCCCGGGGACGTACTCGTTTGCGAGCAGCAGCTGTGGGGCGAACGGCACCGACACGAGGTACACCACGAGCGTCACGAACGCGACGACGCGCGTCGCCAGGCCGAACAGCAGGCAGAACCCCATGCCGATGGTGAACAGCCGGGTCACCAGCCCGCCGACCAGCGGCTCGACGGCAGGGCTGAAGAAGTAGCCGCCGAACCCCGCACCGACCAGCGGGAGGCCGAAACTCAGTCGCAACAGCCACGGCAGCAGGTCTCGGTAGTCGTCCATGGCCGCCCGGAAAACCGCCACGTCGCGGCGTGCGGGGCGATACCGGAGATACGTCGCGGCGAGGACCACCGCGGTGAGTGCCCCGCCCCCGAGGAGCGCGGCGTTGAACGGGTCAGAAAGCACCTCCAGCAGGAAGCCCAGCGCCTCGACCACCTGATTGCTGTCGGTGACGTAGTCGACGTGTGCCGCGGCCGGCCGGCTCCCGGCGACGAGCGCGGCCGCGCCTGCGCTCGCTCGCATCACTGTCCGCCCGAGTGTGCCGGCACGTCTCCTGTGTGAGTCGTCGGACATCGCTTGCGTGGCGGATGCAGAACGGGGGCGGCTGGCGCTGGCGTCAGGCGGCCAGCAGGATGGTCGCGGTCATCGCGACGAGGAAGACCGCCACGGCGACCAGTTCGCCCCATCGCGACCAGTCCGCTCCGTCGCCGGTCGCGAATGACCCCCGCGTGAACACGAACGCGAGGCCGAGCACGGCGAGCGCGACGACGACGATGCTGTACACGGTGTTGAGTATTCCTGCCATGCGCTAGCTCACAACACGATGATACAAAAGCGTGGGCCCGATTCGCGTCGACCGGTGGTCGGTTCGGCCGGCCCGGGGGCCGGCTGCCCCGTGGTCTCGGTCGTTCGCCGGCGCGGGCAGCACAATGATGAAAGCGCTGCCGGTGAAACGGCACGAATATGCGAATCGAACTGCGGGTGTGCAAACACTGCTTCGAGGGCGAACACGGTAACCCCGAGAAGACAGCCGTGACGGAGGACATGGTGCGGTGTGCCCGGCGCGTCCGTGAGTACAAGGACCTCATCGGGCTGGAGGCGGTCTACATCACGATGGTCGAGGAGGGTGACCCCGGCGGCGCCGAGGAGCTCCAGGCCATCGTCGCCCGCATCGAGAACGACCAGGTGGTCCTCTCGGATACGCAACTCGTGATGGAAGACGAGTCGGGCAACATGCTCGTCTACCCCGAACCGGAGGACATCCTCCAGGTGCTCACCCGGAACATCGACCAGATACAGGAGCAGACGCGACAGGACGTGACGGTTGAACTCTCGGCGGAGGGGGCGGAGCTACTCTAGTCGTCGCCCGGCTCGCCGCCGTCCCCGACCGAACCGCCGTCGGTCGCGGTACGACCGCGTGAGGACTCCTCCTCGAGCTGGCGCTCCCAGCGGACCCGCAGCACGTTCCCGTACATCGACAGCACGATGCCGACGAACAGGACGAGGATGCCCGCGTTGATGCCGATAGTCAACAGCAGGCTGCTCGGGCCGCCGCCGATGACCAGCTCGCGCGGCACGGGGTAGCCCTCGTCGAAGATGCTCCCGAGGAGCACCGAGACGACGCCGATGACCGTCAGCGACCCCATCACTGTCGAGACCGAGCGCCACGACGGCGAGAGCGGCAGCCGCTCGATGCCCGTCCCCTCGTGGTCCTCGTCGTCGTGCTCCTCGGGTACCATGCTCCGGGGGATGAACGCTTTCGTCTCGACCGGGTAGAACGCGGGGTGAAAGCCGTGCTCGAAGATGTGGAACATCACGCCCATCAGCATGATGACGCCGAGCAGGCCGTGGAAGACGACAAAGCCCATCGCGGCCGCCTTCGTCTGGAAGAAGGCCATCAGGCCGGTCTTGCTCCAGATGAGCAGCCCCGAGACCGTCAGCAGCGTCAGCTCGATCGCGAAGATGAACATGACGCCCTTCCCGACGTACGAGAGCAGCGGCACCTCGTCGGCCTGGTAGCCGGCGAACTGCCGGGCGTTGGGGTGGCGCTCGTCGGCCCGACCCAGCATGAACCGGATGTCCTGGACGAACGCCTCCACGTCCGCCCCCGACGGCAGGATCTCGCCGAAGTTGCTCCGACCGGTCGGAGTGATCACCTGGAGCACGACCCAGAAGACGATGAGCGCGATGAGGCCGATGCCCGCGATCCGGTGGACCGCCGCGACGCCGCCCGTGCCGCCCATCAGCGACACCAGCCACCACAGCTCGTCGTTGAACATGATGCCGTAGCCGGTGAAAAAGAGGAAGAAGACGTCGAGCGCCAGAAGCGAGTGGAAGATGGTCGTCACCCGCGTGAACTTCCCGTGATCGAGGTTGGTCACCGGCGCTCACCTCCGCTGGCCTCGCCGCCCTCACCGCCGTCGGGCCGGGACCGGGACTCCGAGGAGGATCTGTCGCTGCCCTCGCCGCCGTCGGTCATCACGGCCTCCTCGCCGGTTTCGCCGGGCTGACGCATCCGTGCGGCCAGCCGGTGGAACGCTGCCCAGTGGAGGAACACCATCACGAGGATGAACGCCCCCATCAGCACGTCGGCTGCGTGGGTGATGGCCACGAGCGCGTCCAGCCACGGGATGGTGTTGCCGGCGACCCAGTCGGCGCCGACGCCCGCGTTCGCGCCGCCCGCGGTCGGGCCGATGCGGAACAGTTCCTCGTAGAACACGTCGCCTCCCGACACCACCCAGACGAGGCCCAGCGCGACGACGATGCCGATCAGCGCGCTGACGTAGACCTGCAGCCGCCCGTACCCCTCGACCTCCGGGAGTTCGTCGGCGTGGCTCATCTCAGAACACCTCCGCCTCCTCCTCGCCGAACACGATGTCCATCGCGGTCTCGTTGAAGAAGACCCCGTTCTCGCGCCGGTCGAGTTCCTCGGCGATCTCGCCAGCCCCGCCCACGAGGATGGCGTCGGTCGCACACTCCTCGGCACAGGCCGGTCCCTTGCCGACCTCCTGGCGCTCCTCGCACATCGTGCACTTGTCCATCGTGCCGCCGGTGCCAAACAGCGCGGCGGCCCCGTCGTTCGAGTCGGGGAACTGTGGCGCGCCGAACGGGCAGGCCGACAGGCAGTACTGGCAGCCGATGCACCTGTCCTCGCGGACGTCGACGAAGTCGCCGTCCGTCTTGATGAGCGAGTCCGTCGGGCAGACCGACACGCAGGGCGCGTTCGAGCAGTGATAGCACTGCATCGGGATGGAGGTCTCGCCGGGGCTTTCGCCCTGCTGAAGCGCCTTCGCGCTGTCGGCGTTCAGTCCCGCGGCGGCCTTCTGGCCCTCCAGCATCGTGGAGATGCTGATGCGTTGCTCGTCGTCGGGAACGTCCCAGGTCCGCTTGCACGCGACGACACAGCCGCCACAGTCGATGCACGCCTCGACGTCGGGGAAGATCCGGGTTCCCTCCCCGACGCTCATGACGCCCTGTCTCATCTGCTCTTTCTCGTTTGTTGCCATGTTATTGCACCGTGTTGAGGTCGCGGACGTCGAAGTCCTTCTGCTCGCCCAGGTTGTTGCGGTTCTGCGGGAACTCCAGATCGACGTCCATATTGAGTTCCTTGAGCAGACTCGGCGTGGCCTTCCGGATCTTCACCATCTGTGCCTTCGTCTCCTGCATCTGGGTCTCGACGTCGTAGCCGCGCGAGGTGATGCTGTTCACCGAGTCACCGATGGCGAGCGGGGCGTGTCCGTCGGGGTACTTCTCTTCCAGGCTCTCGCCCTGGAAGATACCACCCCAGTGGAACGGCAGGAACGTCTCCTGTGGGTTCGGCCGGTGGGTCACCCGGGCCTTCACCAGCACCGACCCCCGGTCCGTGGTCGAGACCACGACCAGGTCGCCCCCGTCGACGCCCATCTCCTCGGCCATGTCCGGATGGATCTCGGCGTACATGTGGGGCTGCAGGTCGGCCAGGAACCGGTTCGAGCGCGACTCGGCGCCACCACCCTGGTGTTCGACCTGCCGCCCGGTTGTCATGATGACGTCCATGCCCTGTTGCTGTGCGGCGGCGGTCGCGCGCTTCTGCTCCAGCGCGTTGTTCTGGTCGAGCCGGTAGAAGTTGATCTGCTGGCCGTTGGCCGGCCATTCCTCGACCAGGTCCGGCCGCGGGCTCTCGATGGGTTCGCGGTGGATCGGCACCTTATCGAGGAAGTTCCAGGCGACCGCCCGCGCCCGTCCGCGCCCGGTCGGGGCGTCGGGCTGCTTGTAGTCGTACTGCTTCCAGAACTCCAGGTCGAAGCTCGCGCCCTTCTGCTCGTTCATCGCCACGGCCGTGTCGTACACCGACTTCGTCGGGTCGAGCGCGTACTCGAACGGGAGCGGGAGCTCGTCGGCGTTGACCGGACCGTCGCCCTCGACGCTGTCCGGGAACGTCGTCTTCCAGCCGGGGTACTCGGGGACGCCGTGGATCTGTCCGTCGTCGGCCGTCTCCATCGGTCCGGCCCAGTCGGGCGTGTACGGGGCGCGCGTGAGTGTCAGGCCATCTTCGCCCTGCTGCTCGTAGGTCTGGTCGAACGGATACGGCTCGTCGGACATCTCGCTCCACTCGTTGGGCGTCGGCGCCTGGACGCCCCACCGGGTGCGGAAGTCCTGGCCGCCCTCGCGGGGGTCGAGGTCGTCGCGCCAGATGATGGGCGTCCCGGGATGTCCCTCGCCCCAGCAGGGCCAGGGTAGCATCCAGTACTCGCCCTCAACCGGCGTCCCCGCCTCCCCCTGCAGGTCCTCGGTGGAGAACGCGTAGTCGTACTCCAGGTGTTGCTGGAGGCGCTCGGGGTCCTGCCGGTAGCCGATGGTCATCGTCCCGAGGTTGATCTCCCGGAGGCAGGACTCGTAGGTGCTCTTCCCGCTGTAGAGTTCGGGCCCGGTGCCCCAGTCGAAGTGCTCGCCGAAGCCGAACCGGCCGGCCAGCTCCTGCATGATCTGCATGTCCGGCTTCGTGTTGTGCGACGGCGGGCGCACCGGCTCGGACCACTGTACGGATCGGTGAGAGTTCGTCACCGAGCGGTGGTGCTCGTACTGGCTCGCACACGGCAACAGCAGGATCGGGGGCGCGTCCTCGAAGTCCGGGAGGACGCTCACCACCGAGGGGAACAGGTCCACCACGACCATCAGGTCGAGGTTCTCGATGCCCTCCTTCATCTTCCGCATCTCGCTGATGGAGTTGGCCGAGTGCCCCCAGAAGAACGCCACCTTGACCTCGTCTGGCTGGTAGAGCGGCGTATCGTGGAGCCGATCTTCCTTCGGGAGCGCGCCCTCGAACCAGCGGGCCACAGTCAGCCCGTTCTGGAACATCATCGAGTTCTCGGCCGGGAAGTCCGTGTCGATGTCCTGGGGCCCCTCGTCGCTCGGGCTCTGCCGGACGTACTTGTCCTCCGGCATCAGTTCGAACTTCTGGTAGAGGTCCTGGAACGAGGTCGATCCGCTCGTGTAGGGACTCTTGTTCCAGACGTCGGCCCACCAGGACCACCCGCCCGGCGAGAGCGGGTAGTAGCCCGGCAGAATGTGGCTCGCGACGGCCAGGTCGGTCGCGCCCTGGACGTTCGAGTGGCCACGCATCACCTGCAGGCCGCCGCCCGAGCGCGCCGCACTGCCCGACGCAAGGCTCGATAGCGCGTACGAGCGGATGTTCTGGGTCCCGTTGTTGTGCTGGGTCCCGCCCATC
>JBDGSA010000135.1:0-10834 GCA_042217755.1 Haloglomus sp.
TCTTCGAGGAGGAGATCGTCGATTCCTCCTACGAGTGGGAGAAGCGCAAGACCGAGGGCGACCTGAAGAAGGTCGGCGTCAACTGCTTCACCGAGGGCGGCGACTCCGAGGAGATCGACCTTTTCACTGCCGACCCGACGACAGAAAAACGACAGAAAGAGCGGCTCGCGAAGGTCAAGGAGGAACGCGACGACGAGGAGGTCGAAGCGCGGATCGAGGCGCTTCGCGAGGCCGTGGAGAACGGCGAGAACATCATGCCCTACCTGGTCGACGCCGCGAAGGCCTACGCCACGGAGGGCGAGATGATGGGCGTCCTGCGCGAGAAATACGGGACCTACGAGGATCCCGGGGTGTTCTGACATGAGCTCACAGCAAGACACAGACGACTGGTCACAGCCGCTGCGCGTACTGATTGGCAAGCCGGGTCTCGACGGCCACGATCGAGGTGCGAAGGTCGTCGCGCGGGCGTTCCGAGATGCCGGCTGCGAAGTCATCTACTCGGGACTGCGACAGTCACCGGAGGCGATCGTACAGACGGCGATCCAGGAGGACGTCGATGTCCTCGGGCTCAGCATCCTGAGCGGCGCACACGACACGCTCGTCCCCAAGATCGTCGACCAACTGGAGGAGGCCGGGATGACCGACATCCTCCTGCTGGTTGGCGGGACGATTCCGGAGGACGACGCCCAGGAACTGCGCGAGATGGGCGTCGACCGGGTGTTCGGTCCCGACAGTGACATCAACGAGATCGTCGAGTTCGTACAGGAGCAGTAAGGACGTGACCCAGATGGCACAGCGGACATGACGGGTCAGGATCGCGCCCCCCTCGACGGCAAACTCGGCGACCTCGTCGAGGGGGTGCTTGCGGGCGATCAGCTCTCGCTCTCGCGGCTCATCACCCGCATCGAGAACGGCGCCCCCGGCTACGAGGCGGCGGTCAAGGAACTCCACGAGCACACGACGGGAACGCGTACCATCGGCGTCACCGGGCAGCCGGGCGCCGGCAAGTCCACACTCGTCGACAAGCTCGTCGACGGATTCCGGGAACAGGGGTTGACGGTCGGCGTCATCGCGGTCGACCCCTCCTCGCCCTATTCCGGCGGCAGCGTGCTCGGAGACCGCGTCCGTCAGACGTCCCGACCGGAGGACTCGGAGGTGTTCTTCCGCTCGATGAGCGCCCGCGGCCACAGCGGCGGACTGGCGGCCGCATCGTTCGACGTCGTCCACGCGATGGACGCGTTCGGGAAGGACATCATCATCATCGAGACGGTCGGCGCCGGGCAGAACGAGGTCGAGATCGTCCGGGCGGCTGACACCGTCTGCCTCGTCGCGATTCCCGGCGCTGGCGACGACGTGCAGGCGAACAAGGCCGGCATCCTCGAGATCGCCGACGTGTTCGCCGTCAACAAGTCGGACCTCGACGGCGCCACCGCGACGGCGAAACAGCTGATGCAGATGATCCGCATCGGCCAGGACCTCGACGAGGACGCCGATGCCGGCGAGGAGCAAGAGGGCTGGGTCCCGAAGGTGGAACTCACCTCGGCGACGAAACGCGAAGGCATCGACGACCTCATCGACGCACTCGACGCGCACTACGCGTATCTCGAGGAGAGCGGCGAGCTAGAAGAGCGGCGCGCGATGCGCTTCCAGCAGGAAGTGAACGTCCATCTGGCCAACGAGCTGGAGACGCTCCGCGAGCGGGTCGTCGCCGCACGGGGATCGATGCTGGAGGCGAACACCGACCCGTACACCGTCGCGGACGAACTCGCCGGCCCCTTCCGGCAGGCGGTCGCCGACGCGCTCGACGAGGATGGCTGACCGCGCCGCCGACGCGCCGGCCGACCGCCTCCACGCGTTCGCCAGCGGCTTTCAAGCGACGTTCTACGTGTACACCGGCGTGACGACCGGACTGTTCGAGGCGTTGACCGAACCGCGGACGGCGGCTGCCCTCGCCGACACCTGCGAGCTCCACGAGCCGTACGTTCGGCAGTTCTGCGAGGCGGGGCTCCGCTGGGAGCTCCTGACCGTCACCGAGCTGACCGGCGACGCCCCCGCGTTTCGGCTGGACGAGGACTTCGTCGACGTGCTCGCCGTTCCCGACGCACCGGAGTACATGGGCGGGCTGTTCGACCATCTCGGTCGTCACCAGAGCGAGGACTACCGCGCCTACCCCCGGGCGTTCGAAACGGGCGAAGAGCGACGCTTCGAGGGCCGCGACCGCGAGTTCACAGAAGCCATCGCGAGTTCGACGCGGGGCTTGCACGACGTCTTCACAGACCACCTGCTCTCGGAGCTGTCGGCGTTCGACGCCCGACTGTCGAACGGCGGTCGCCTGGTCGACGCTGGCTGTGGGGCCGGGCGGCTCGTCTGCCGGCTGGTGAGCCGGTACCCGGCAGTCGAGGCCGTCGGCGTCGATCTCGACGAGGACGCGGTTCGGCTCGCCCGGGAGCGGGCCGACGCGATGGACGTCGCGGACCGGACGACGTTCCGAGTGCAGGACGCGGCCACCATCGACGACGCTGTCGCGGCGGCCGTCTTCTTCATGAGTCTCCACGAGATCCCGCCGGCGAAGCGCCGGGAACTGTTCGAGCACCTCGGCGATGTGCTCGCTGACGACGGCGTCGTCGTGGTGTTCGACGAGATCTACCCGGACGCGTACGACCAGTTCAGTCGCGCGCCGTTCGCCGCCGGCGTCGAGACCCAGTGGGCCGAACTCACGTGGGGGAGCGCCGTCCCGACGAGCGAGCAATACCGCGACCTCTTTGCGGCCGCCGGCTGTGAGGTACAGACCTACCGAACCGTAGCCGACCGCTTCATCGTGTACGAGGGAGTGATACCATGACCGAGACCCCAGACCGAACAGCAGCACACGACCGAGACGTCAACGAGTACCGTCACGACTACCCGGAGTTCGACTACGAGGAGCGAATCGCGGCGTTCGCCGCGGCGCTCGAGGACGGCGGCGTCGATGCGGCCGTCCTCCCGAACGCCATCGACTGCACGTACTTCACCGGGAGCGGACAGCCCATGCTCCTGTACGTCCCGGCCGGGCGGCCCGAGGCGGCACACGTGTTCGTCCGGCGGGCCAGGGGATTTGCGAAACAGGAGGTCGGGTTGCCCGACTCGCGGTTCTCTGCCGGCGGGCTCTCGGCGCTCGAGGAGTACGCAGAGAGCCCTGGAACCGTCGGAGTTCCACGAGAGGTCATCCCCGCGACGCTCGACGAGCGGCTCGCCGAGACGCTGGATTGTGAAACGGTCAACGTATCCGAGACGATCCTGGAACTCCGGGCACGCAAGGACGACGACGAGGTCGACCTGATACGGACCGCGGCCGGGCTGTACGAACAGGTCGACGACGCGATCGAGCGGCGTGCCGCCCCCGGCGTGACCGAGAAGGAACTCGCCGGGGCAGTCTCGGACAGCCTCATCTCGGCCGGCATGGACGACCGGATCTTCTTCAGGGGGTGGAACTGGCGGCTGCCGGCAGCGGGGCTCATCGTCAGCGGCGACGCGCTGCCCTTGATCTCCGGGCACGCGATGACCGTCACCGGCGTCGGAACCGCCCGGAGCATGCCCTGGGGCCCGTCGAACCGCGAACTCGAGCAGGGCGACTTCATCGTCGCCGACATGGCGATGAACTACGCCGGCTACCACGGCGACGTGGCCCGGACGTACACGCTGGGCGAGCCGACCGCCGACCAGCGCGAGTGGTTCGATCTGACGCTCGACATCCACGCTGCCGCCCGCGAGGCCCTCGAACCGGGCGTCTCCGCCGAGACGCCCTACATCGCGGCACGCGACCGGGCACAGGAGCACGGCGTCGCGGACTGGCTCTGTGGCTACGGGGAGATGCAGGCGCCCTACATCGGGCACAGCATCGGTCTCGAGGCCGACGAGGAGCCGACCTTGATGCGGGGGAACCAGACCCCCCTCGAGGAGGGGATGGTTCTCACTATCGAACCGAAGCTGATGCATCCGGAGCGCGGCGCGGTGATGGTCGAGGACGACTACCTCGTGACCTCGGACGGCATCGAGCGACTCTCGACCGCCCCGCAGGAACTCCGCATCATTCCGGTCGACGACTGAACTCTTCTGATCGATGACTGACGCTTCCGTGGTCGCGGCCTGACGTCTCTCGGTCGGGGGCTGGCGCCCCTGTGGTCGCGGCCCGACGCCCGTTCAGTCGCGGCCTGGTCGGCCGGCGGTGTCCCGCTCCCCGCCTCCATCCCCCGCCCCCGCGGTGACGTCTGGCGGGGTGAATTTAACTGGTGGCCCGCCGACCGGTAGGACATGTACGGCGTCGTCACGCGGAACGCAGAGGAGGTGTCGTGGGCGGAGTTCGACAGAGCGTTCTACGAGGTGAAAGACGTCACCGGGCGGACGGCCGACCCCGTGGCCGGCAGCACGAGCATGATCTCGTGTTTCGGCGACAACCGGGTCCGAGAGGAGAATCCGGAGCTGCTCCCGGTCTCGGAGGACGGCGCCCGGGCAACTCGTGAGCAGAAGTACTTCGACTGGAGTTACGTCTGTCCCAGCGCCCGGGAGTACCGGGACCAGTTGCTCGACCGCATCGAGAGCGCAGTCAAGGTGACCGAGGATCTGCGGCTCGACGACGTCGGGTTCCCTCGCCCGGAGTACTGTCACTGCGACCGGTGTGAGGCGGCCTTCGAAGACAGCCCCTACGATGACTGGTGGCGGTGGCGCGAGAGCGTCATCACGGGGTTCGTCGAGGAGGCCAGGGAGGTCGTGCCCGGGCGACTCCTGATGACGCTCTACCCGGACCCGTACCCCGGCCACCTCAGCGAGCGCGCGGGCATCGACCCCGACGCGCTCACACCGTTCGTCGACGAGTACGTCGTCCCGCTGTACGACATGGCCTACGAGACGACCTACTGGCTCGAGGTCATCGCCCGGGGCTTTCAGGACGCACTGGCGGCTCCGTTCAGCATCGAACTGTACGCGGTCCATATCGATCACGAGAACCTCGTTCAGGCGGCGGACGTGGCCGGCACGTACGCCCACTCCGTCCTGTTCGCCTACGATGCCGACGCGGCCCGTCGCGTCATCACGGACCTCCGGGAGTCTGAGACGGACGGTACGAGTTGACGGCGGTCCGGGACGGAATTGCCCGAGTTCGGCCGCCGCGATTTCTCCTCGTACGCATAGAATAAAAATATTACCGATATTATTCTATTGTCTGTCTGGTTGAAGTGTTATCTCTCGAATACAGTCAGTATTCGATCCCGAGGCGGGGGCCGGCTCCCTGCCGAAACGGGTGTTTGACCTCGCCGACGTAGCTCACGTACTCGGCTTCGTCGACGATGGCCGGAGGGGCCTCTCGCCCGGTGATGAGGACCTCGACCGACTCGGCTTTCGCGCGCACGATGTCGACGAGGCGCTCCTCGTCGGCGAAGTCGAGCGTGTACAGCGTCAACAGTTCGTCGAGCACGACGACGTCCGTCTCGCCCGCGGCGACGAGGGCTTCGGCCCGCTCAAGCGCCGACGCGAGCGTCTCGCGTTCCTCCGGGCTGAGATCGTCCTCGCCGCGCGCGTGGCTCGCCGGAAACTGTTCGACCGAAACGCCCTCCAGTTCACGGAACTGCTTGACCTCCCCGTACTGCTCGCGCATCTCCGCGGCTCCCTTCATGAACTGCAGGACAGAGACCGTCATTCCGTGTCCGACCGCCCGGACGGTGAGGCCCATCGCGGCGGTCGTCTTCCCCTTCCCGGGTCCGTGATACAGGTGAACGAGACCCGCTCGGTCGGTCCGGTCGGCCACATCTGTGTCTCGGGTTATATCTGTGCCTTCCGTCATGTCCGTGCCTTCCGTCACTCGAGCAAGAAACCTCCGCTCGGATACCGAATCGTGGGACGCGACACACCGTTTTTTGACCGCGGTGACCGGAACATCTAATTTCGTCTGTCGACAGCATGCGCCAATGAGCGTCTTCGAGATCACGGACGACGTGTACGGTATCGACCTCGAGATGTTCGACGGCGAGGTGCTCGCCGCGTACGTCATCACGAGCGACGACCCGGTGCTCGTCGAGACCGGCTATCCGCGCGGCATCGAGCGGCTGCGCGACGGACTCGAGGCCGTGGGCGTCCCGCCGGCGGAACTGGCACACGCCGTCGTCTCGCACGTCCACATCGACCACTCCGGGGGAGCCGCACTGCTCGTCGAGGACAACCCCGACCTGTCGGTGTACATCCACGACGTCACGGCGGATCACCTCGTCGACCCCGCCGATCTGACAGCGAGCAGCCGCGAGGCGATGGGCGAACACTTCGCGGAGATGGGCGAACCGGAACCGATGCCCCCCGAGAACCTGGTGCGCGTGAGCGACGACGGAACCGAGATCGATTCGGGCGATCGGGAAATCGCGCTGGTCCCGACACCTGGTCACTCGCCGGACCACCTCGCCGCGTGGGATCCGACGAGCGGCGTTCTGTTTGCCAACGAGGCGATCGGCTCGTACTATCCCCGGGCGGATCGGTGGGTCCCTCCCTCCACGCTCCCCCGATTCGACGTGGACGCGGTCCGGGCGAGCATCGACCGCCTGCGAGCGTTCGATGCCGACTCGCTCGCGATGTCACACTTCGGGTGTCGTGCGGATCCGTCGGCCGCCCTGTCGCTGGCTGCCGAGACGCTTGACCAGTTCGAGCGGCGGATCCCCGAACTGTACCGGGAGCACGACGATCTCGCGGCGACCGAAGCGGCTGTGCGCGACGAGCTCCTCGGACTCGACGCCTACGCCGAGGGCATCCAGGCGTTCGAGACCCGATTCCAGACCCGGGGGTTTCTCCGGTACGCTGGCGTTCTGTGAGTCACCGACCGGGCCGACGATCGCCCCCGGATGCTGCCGGAAATTCCACATAGAACTTAATACGTTCCTTCATGTAGGATTCGCTGGTGCGTCCCTAATGAACACCCGACAGGCGAAGGCCGGAGACGTGCCGGCTATCAGACGCGTCGCCGAGCGGTCCTGGGAGACTGATTACCCCGATATCCTCAATCGGGAGAACATCGATGAGACCGTCCACGAGTGGTACGGCGAGGAGGAGATCCAATCGGAACTCAAAAACGAGGACGCGATCATCGCCGTCGCGGAGGAGGACGGTGAGGTCGTCGGATTCGCTCACGGCATCTGGGCGCGACGGACCGGGCACATCCTCCGCGTGTACGTCGACCCCGACCACCGCGGACAGGGAATCGGCCGAGAGCTCCTGGCGACGGTTCGCGATTCACTGCTCACCCGCGGCTCCGACCGGATCCAGGCCATGGTCCTCGCGGAGAACGAGGCCGGCAATCAGTTCTACCAGGACGCCGGCTTCGAGAAGGTCGACGAGGGAGAGACCACGATCGGCGGGGAGACGTACACCGAGAACGTCTACCGGAGGCTCGGATAGCATAGCGTCCGCTCGCCGTCGCACCCCACGTGGTCGGCGTGCCGCTCGGCTCGACGCCGGTGCTCGGGTGGCTCCTCGGAACCGCCCTCACTCTGGTTCATGGGCACTCTCTCGGAACCGCCCTCACTCTGCAGGTTCCCTTCCGCATCACCTTCCACCGAGTCGGTGATTTCGGTCCCTGGGCGGGAAACTACTATATCGCTGCTCTCCAGAGAGCATCCCATGTACGAACCAGAGGCGGTCTGGACATTCGACTCGGCCGGACGGGTCTCGTTCGGGCCGGGCGCCGCGACGGAACTGGGAGCCGAACTCGACTCGCTCGGAGCGTCTTCTGTGCTCTTCGTCTCGGATTCCGGCGTGATCGAGGCGGGAATCGTCTCGTCTCTGACCGACGCGCTCCCGGACAGCATCGACTCCACCGTGGCGGACCCCATCGAACCGGAACCCGACGTCGACGTCTTCCGACGGACGCTCGAGGCTGCCCGATCGACGATGCCCGACGCGGTCGTCGGTGTCGGGGGCGGCAGCTCCATGGACGTCGCCAAGACGGTTGGCGCGCTCGTGGAGGCCGACGCCGACCCCCTCGAGTTCGTCGCTCCGCCGATCGGCGGCGGGGCTCCGGTGCCCCAGACCGGTCGACCGACCGTCTGCGTGCCGACGACCGCCGGAACCGGGGCGGAGACGTCGCCCGTCGTCGTCGTCTCTCTTCCGGAGCGGGACACGAAGGCGGGCATCTCGAGTCCGGAGCTCTGTCCGGAACTCGCGCTCCTCGATCCCGAACTGACCGTGACGCTCCCGTCGGCCCAGACTGCCTCGTCGGGGATGGACGCACTCGCGCAGGCCATCGAGGCCTACACTGTCCGCCGATACGACCAGAAACCCCGCGCGGACGGGCCGAGTGACCGACCTGACTACGGCGGCAGCACACCCCTCACGGATTCGCTGGCGCTGCAGGCGATTGGCCTCGTCGCGGGAAACATCCGGCAGGCGGTCGGCAACGGCCGGGACCTCGACGCCCGCGGCGAGATGCTCCTCGGGAGCCACCTCGCGGGGCTCGCCTACACGAACGCCGGCGTCACGGTCAACCACGCGATGGCGATGGCCATCGGCGGGGAACTGGACAGTCCACACGGCGTGACGGTCGCGACGTTGCTCCCGGCGTCCTTGCGCTACAACGCGACTGTCTCCCCGGAACGGCACGCTCGCGTGGCCGAGGCGCTCGGGGTGGATCTGACGGGACTCGGGCGCATGGAACGCGCCGAGGCAGCCGCGGATGCCGTCGACCGCCTCCTCGACGACCTCGGCCTCCCGGACGGGCTCGCTGCCCTCGGAGCGACCGAAGACGACGTTCCCCGCCTGGCCGAGAAGACCCTCGATCTCGAGCGCCTGACGGCCTGCAACCCGAGAGAGGTGACCCGAGATGACGTCGAGTCGATGATCGAACAGTCGCTCTGACGGGCGACACCGCCGCTCGAAGGCCGTCGACCGCCGCCCCTCGCGAACAACTGCTCTCCGGAACGAGTGGGTTCTCGGCACACTCTCCAGAACAGGAGAGTCATTGACATCCCTCCGGAACAGGTGCCTTCTCGGCACGCTCTCCGGGCCGGGCGCTGCCTCGAGGCGTTCCCCGAGGCGGATGAGCACTCCGCGGCGCTGCTGTGACGAAAAAAGTTATTGGACGTGGTTGTGGATAATGGAGTGTTCGTTGTGTTCAATACTCATCGAAACGCGGTCACCGTGAGGTGACTAGATTCGTGACCAGACAGCGAACGGCAATCGACATGACTCGCACCACGATTCACCGCGCGAACGGTAGCGAAGAGACATGACCGTCGGTTTCGTCGGTCTCGGCCGCATGGGGCTTCCCATGGCCGAGAACCTCCTCGAGAGCGGCGTCGAGGTCGTCGGCACCGACCTCGACGAAGACCGCAAGCGGCGATTCGAGGCGAGGGGCGGCGAGACGGCCGATAGCGTCGCCGACACGGTCGCCGACGCCGACGTGGCCATCACCGTGTTGCGGACGCCAGACCAGGTCCTGTCCGTGGCCGAAGAGCTCCTCCCGGCGATGCAGGAAGGGGGGCTCTACATCGACATGAGTTCGATCGATCCGCTCACCAGCGAGACCGTCGCCGAACTGGCTTCGGACTACGGCGTCCGGACGATCGACGCACCCGTCAGCGGTGGCGTCTCCGGAGCGGAGAACGGAACCCTCTCCGTCCTCGTCGGCGGCGACGAGGACGACTTCGACGAGGCCCAGCCGCTCTTCGACGCGATGGCCGCGACGGTCTTCCACGTCGGCTCGACCGGGGCCGGACAGACCGTCAAACTCGCCAACCAGCTCCTCGTCGGCGCGCAGACGGCGCTCGTCGCCGAGGCGTTCAGGTTCGGCGACGCCAACGGCATCGACCGGGAGACGCTCCGCGACGTCCTCGTCGAGAGCGCGGGGTCCTCGTGGGTGCTCGAGACCTGGGGGGACCGATACATCGAGGAGGACTTCGAACCGGGATTCGAGATCGACCTGCAACACAAGGACCTCAAGCTCATGCTCGAGTCCGCCGTCGAACTGGACGTCCCGGTCCCGCTCGGCGCCGCGGCGATGCAGCGATACGTCGAGGCGAGGCGCGAGGGGATGGGAGACAAGGACGTCACGGCAGTTTTCGAATTATAGCAGAGAATAAAAGGAAAAAAGTAGGATAAGACGATAAAAATACCAGAAATAAGACAATAAACCATGTTCACGAAAATCCACCACATCGCGTTCGTCGTCGACGACCTCGACGACGCAATGGATCGTTTCGAAGCCAACTACGACATGCGCCTCGAGAGTCGCAACGAACTGACAGGTGACTTCTCGATGGACGTGGCGCTCTACAACGCCGGCGACAACATCGTCGAACTCATCTCGCCGCTCGACGAGGGGAGCTGGACCCACGAGTATCTCCAGGAGAACGGCGAGGGCTGGTTCCACATCGCGTTCGAGGTCGACGACATCCGGGAGAGCATGGCAGAACTCGAGTCCCGCGGCATCCGCATCAAGGACGACGAACCGCAGGACGGGTACAACTGGGAGGTCGTGACGCTCGACGAGCGGGACACGCTCGTCCCGATGCAGATCGTCGAAGTGACGGACTGACCGATGGCGGACCCGACCCGCGTCGCGGTCATCGGCGCCGGCATCATGGGCAGCGGGCTGGCGACGCACCTCGCGCTCGAGGGCTGTGACGTGACACTCATCGACCATCGCCAGTCGAATCTGGACGACGCGACCGACCGGATCCGGGACGCGGTCGCGTTCCTCCGCGACGAGGCCGACGTCACCGCGACCCGAGCGGAGGTCGTAGACGCAATCGAGATGACGCTCGATCAGGACGAGGGCGTTGCCGACCCCGAAATCGTCCTCGAGACGGTGTCGGAGGATCTCTCG
>JBDGSA010000047.1:0-10750 GCA_042217755.1 Haloglomus sp.
CGAGAGGACGAAAATCGAGAATATCTCGTCTAGTACCTGGAACAGAAATGAAAAATATCTGATTTAGTACCTGAGACGGAAAATAGAGATATTTGTACGATATATTTGTAATATACACCATAAATTAGTTGGTTATCCCGTTCCGCGACAGGGTCTGTCGACTTCGCGTTATGGCCGTGCGTCCAGCCCGGTGGACCGCTACCGCGACCGCCGCGACCACGAGCAGGCCTTCGCGGGGGGTCGACAGCAGGCCGAGCGAGACGATGAGCGTCGTCGCACAGGCCGGCGCGTGCCGGAGGTCGGTCGCGAGCGTCGCGGCGGTCGTGAGCCCGACACTGAGCACACCCGCCAGAGCGAGGCGCAGACCGGCAAACGAGTCCGGCGGCGGCGCGGCGACCGTTCCGCTGCCGGCGACGAGGGCATAGCACGCGATCCCCACGACGACGCCGATGGCGTGACCACCGAACACGCGGCGTGGCTGGCTCTCGGGCGCGTCGGGCCGCTCGGCCAGCACGTACGCCGTCGGACCGAGGCTGGGGAACAGCGCCGGCAGACCCGTCAGCCACGCGGCCCCGCCGGAGACGAACGAGAGCGCGCCAGCGGCGAACCCGGCCCGGAGCGCACTCCGGTCGACGCGGAACACACCGTGAGGCGGTGGCTCGGCGCTCAAAATCCCGAGATTCTCCCGCGCCGACCCCGGGGTGCATCCAGTTCCGCCGCGGGCGCCACAACGCTTGCCGGAACCGTCGTGGCGTCGTCGGGGCGCTTGCGGTCGCCGAAACGGTCGAGAACGGGCGACATCCCCCGACAATCCCCGGGAGCCGACCCGGACGTTTTTGCCCGCGCTTCTCCTGGTTCGTGTATGCTCGATTACGTGGGGCTGGAGGCAGACCTCACCTCGGAGGAACGGATGGTCCGCGACACCGCCCGCGAGTTCGTGGAAGAGGAGGTCGAACCGGTCGTGGCCGACCACTGGATCGAGGGCACGTTCCCGAGGGAACTCATCCCGGAGATGGGGGACCTGGGTTTCTACGGTCCGAACCTCTCGGGGTACGGCCTTCCGGACCTCTCCGAGACCGCCTACGGCGTCCTGATGCAGGAACTGGAGGCCGGCGATTCGGGCCTCCGGTCGATGGCCTCCGTCCAGGGCTCGCTCGTGATGTATCCCATCTACACCTACGGGAGCGAGGCCCAGAAGGACGAGTGGCTGGAGGCGATGGGCGAGGGCGAGAAGATCGGCTGCTTCGGTCTGACCGAGCCGAGCCACGGCTCCAATCCGTCAGGGATGGAGACACACGCCGAGGCCGGCGACGAGGGCTACGTCCTCAACGGGACGAAGACCTGGATCACGAACTCGCCCATCGCGGACGTCGCGCTCGTGTGGGCCCGGGACCGCTCGGATCCGGACGAGCCCATCCGGGGGTTCCTCGTCGAGACGGATCGCGACGGCGTCGAGACGCCGAAGATCGAGGAGAAGCTCTCGCTCCGCGCCTCCATCACCGGACAGATCGAACTCTCGAACGTCTACGTCCCCGAGGCGAACGTCCTGCCGGACGTGGAGGGGATGAAGGGGCCGCTCTCCTGTCTCACGCAGGCACGGTTCGGCATCGCGTGGGGCGCCGTCGGCGCGGCCCGCGACTGCTTCGAGACGGCCCGCGAGTACGCCACCGACCGCGAGCAGTTCGGCAAGCCCATCGGGGGCTTCCAGCTCCAGCAGGAGAAGCTCGCGGAGATGGCCACGCAGATCACCACGGCGCAACTGCTGGCCTACCGCCTCGCGGAACTCAAAGAGCGCGGCGACCTCCGCCCGGAGCAGGTCTCGATGGCGAAGCGCAACAACGTCCGGATGGCCCGCGACCAGTCGCGGATCGCCCGCGAGATGCTCGGCGGCAACGGCATCACCGCGGACTACTCGCCGATGCGCCACATGGCGAACCTCGAAACGGTCTACACCTACGAGGGCACCCACGACATCCACTCGCTCATCCTCGGCCACGACCTGACCGGCATCCCCGCGTTCGAGTAGCGGCGCTACGCCAGCACTGATGAAACAGCGGTATAATCCTTCATCCTCGCTTTTATTTCTCAAACTTCCCGGATAAGTAAAATATTTTTCACGCTATAGATGAATGGTTACTCTCCGGAGTTGCATTCGAACTGGACGGGTCTCAGATGACGTGACGTCCGTCGCCAGGGGCACTGTCACTCGTGCGCCGGGAGCTCACGCCGTCGGTATCCTGACGACCCCGGCACCCCGACAGTTCGTGCATGGAGCCCGTCAACGCCGACGACCTCGCGTGGAGCGAGACCGAGAGGGGGGACGCCCACTTCCGCCGGAAGAAACTCGCCCCGGCGGCGGGCGGGGAGGAACTGGGAGCGAGCCTCTACGAACTCCCGCCCGGCGCCGAGGGATGGCCGCTGCACCACCACACCGCCAACGAGGAGGCGTTCTACGTCCTCGCCGGCGAGGGCGAGTTGCGGACGGGCGGGGCCGACGACGGCGGCCCCTACGCCCTGGAACCCGGCGACTACGTCGCCTGCCCGGCCGACGAACGGGGCACTCACCAGTTGCGCGCGACGGGCGAGGAGCCGCTCCGCTATCTCGCGGTCTCGACGATGCGGGCGCCCGACGTGACCGTCTACCCCGATTCCGAGACCGTCGGCGTCTTCACCGGGCGTCCACCGGGCGGCGAAGGCGAGCGGCCCGTCTCGGGCTTCTTCCGGCTCGACGACGCCGTCGATTACTGGGCCGTGAACACGGGCGACGCTGCTGGAGACGACGGGGCGGCCGCCTCGGACGAGAGCAACCGGGAGCCGTAGGCTTTAGTCGACCACCCGTTATCGGAGGGGCATGGAACGCGTACGCGTCACCGACGTCGACCCGTGGATGGCTCCGGCGAGCACGAAGCGGCCGCTGTCGAATGCGCTCGACGCCGAGGACGTCGCCATCAACCACTACGAACTCGCGCCCGGCGAGAGCTTCGCCTTCGGCTACCACCGCCACGCGGAGCAGGAGGAGGTGTTCTTCGTGCTGGAGGGGACGGCCACGTTCGAGACCGAGGCGGACGAGGTCGAGGTCGAGGCGGGCGAAGCCGTCCGATTTGCGCCGGGCGAGTGGCAGCAGGGCACCAACGAGACCAGCGACAGGGTCGTGGCGCTGGCCATCGGCGCGCCGGCCGACGCGGGCGAGACGACCATCCTCCGCGAGTGTCCCGACTGCGGCGAACGGACCGAGCAGTCCGTCCAGCCCACGGAGGAAGGCGACGCGCTGGCGACCGTCTGCGAGGCGTGCGGCGCGGAGACCGGGCGGTTCGACTGACCGCCCCCGATCCACAGTCGCTCGCGGATTCTCGCTCGTCCCAACACACTCCCGACTCGCGTCCATAGCTCCGTGCATGACCGACTCGCCCGACGCCAGCGAGCGAGCATGGTTCGTCTACGACGACGACTGTGGCTTCTGCTCGTGGTGGGCAGCCATCGCCGCCGAGCACACGGACCTCGGCATCGTCGGCTTCGACGCGCTCACCGACGATGAGCGCGAGCGGCTTCCGGACGAGTACGAGGACTGTGCCCACCTCCTGACCGAGGGCGAGGTGCTCTCGTGTGGCGAGGCCATCGAGGCGCTGCTCGACCGGCTGGGCGTCCTGCCCCACGACTTGCGCGTGTTCCTGAATCAGACGGCCGACTACGGCCCGCTGCGGGAGAAGCTCTACCGCGCCGCGGCCGACCGCCGAGACGTGTGGGGACAGTTCGTCTCCAGCGAGCCGCCCGAGCGCCGGGAGCCGCGGTGACGCTCGGGGAAAGCGTATGCCGTCGGCGCCGCTGGGTCGAATCGATGGCAGACACGGCACTCGTCGCTGGCGTCGGCCAGCGGATCGGCGAGGCGGTCGTGCGGGAGTTCCACGGCGCCGGCTACGACGTCGGCATGTTCGCCCGCTCGGACGAGATCATCGGGGCGCTCGCCGACGAACTCGGCGACGGCGCGCTGGCCATCGAGGCAGACGTCACCGACACAGACGCCGTCGAGGCCGGCGTGGCGTCGGTCCGGGAGGCGTTCGGGCCCATCGAGGTATTGATCCTGAACGCGAGCGGTGGCGCGGGCCGTCCAGTCGAGGACGCGAGCGTCGAGCGGCTTCGGTCGTTGTTCGACGTTCGGGTAGCGGGGGCGCTCGCCTGCGTGACGGCCGCGCTCGACGACCTCCGCGAGACGGAGGGGACCGTCATCTTCAGCGGGACGACGTTCGCGGACGGAGAGAGCCCCGGCCAGGTCGAGTGGGGTGCCGTCGCGCCCGGCGCCCGCGGGCTCTCGACCACGCTCGCGAGCGCGCTCGACGAGGTACAGGTGACCTACGTGAGCATCGGGACGGCGGTCCGACCGGACGCGGACGGCGAGCGAGCGCTCGCGGCCGAGGCGGTCGCGGCGACGTATCTGGACCTCGCCGAACGGGAGAACGCGGTGACCCGCGAACTGGACCTGTACCGGCGGGGGTGACGGTCGCCGACCGGCGCTCTGCGGCGCTCGTCGAAGGCGAGGGCGAGGCGGGTGCGAGGAACCCGGGACGAGCGCGAGGCAATCGCCCGACGGGTGCGAGGAACCGGGGCGAGTGCGAAAGTCGAGGCGCAGAAAGCAGCGTCAGTCGTGTCTGAACGACCGCTGGCCGGTGAACGCCATCGCCATCCCGTGAGCGTCGGCGGCCTCGATGACGTCCTCGTCGTTGACGCTCCCGCCAGGCTGGATGACGGCCTCGATACCCGCTTTCGCGGCCTCGTCGATGCCGTCCGGGAAGGGGAAGAAGGCGTCCGAGGCCATCACGGCTCCGTCGGCGTCCTTGCCCTCGGCGTGTTCCTCGGCCTTCATCGCGGCGAGACGGACGGCGTCGATCCGGGACACCTGACCCATCCCGACGCCGACCGTCTCGGTGCCGCTCGCGAACAGGATGCCGTTCGACCTGACGTGCTTGAGCGTCTTCCAGGCGAACAGCATCGCCGCCACCTCGTCGTCGGTGGGGTGGCGCGCGGTGACGAACTCCAGGTCGTCGGCCGTGACCTCCTGCAGGTCCCGGTCCTGGACGAGGCGCCCGCCGACGAGCGGCTTCTCGGTGTGGCGCTCGCTCCGCCGCGAGAGGGTGGCCTCGTCGCCGACGTCGAGCACGCGGAGGTTCTCCTTCTCGAAGAGGACGTCCAGCGCGGCGTCCGTGTAGCCCGGCGCGACGACGACCTCCTTGAACGAGTCGACGACCTGCTCTGCGGTCGCGGCGTCACACTCCCGGTTGAGGGCGACAATGCCGCCGAACGCGCTCTGAGGGTCCGTCGCGAGGGCATCGGCGTAGGCGTCCGCGAGCGTGTCGGCCGTGGCACAGCCGGCGGGGTTGGTATGCTTGATCACCGCGGCCGCTGGCGCGTCGAACTCCTTGATGAGGTCCAGCGCGGCGTCGGCATCGTTGTAGTTGTTGTACGAGAGTGGTTTTGCGCCCTCGTTGAGCTGGGGCACGTCGACGACGTTGGCCTCCTCACAGGTGGCGTCCGCATAGAGGGCTGCTGCCTGGTGTGGATTCTCCCCGTAGCGGAGGTCGGCAGTGCGATCGTTCGAGGCGAGCCGGCGCCGCGGGAACGGCTCGCCATCGTCGCGGGTCGCGGTGTCGCCGTCGACGCGGACGACACCCTCCTCGCGGTCGATCTCGGCGCTGCCCTCGGCGAACCACTCGACGGCGCGGGGGTAGGCGGCGAACTCCGCCTCGTACAGCACTCGCTCTTTCAGGTCCGCGGCGTCGTCGTCGTCGTACACCGGCACCGGCTCCTGGGTGACGATGGGGCCGCCGTCGACCGTCTCGTCGACGACGTGGACCGTACAGCCCGTGACAGAGACGCCCGCGTCGAGCACCTGCTCGTGGGCGTCCGTCCCCGGAAACGACGGCAGGAGCGACGGGTGGACGTTGAGCGCCGTCGGCACCGCCTCGAGGAAGCTCTCGGTGAGGATGCGCATGTACCCGTCGAGACAGACGAGGTCGAACTCGTAGCCCGCCAGTCGGTCGAGGACGCGCTCCTCGTGTGACTCGCGGGATTCGCCGTCGTCGCGAGCCACGACCTCGGTCGGGATGCCGCGCTCGGAGGCCGCCTCCAGCACCGGCGCTCCCTCCTCGTTGGCGAGGACGACGGCGAACTCGGCGCCGCCCGGTGCGCGGTCGGCGATGTGCAGCAGGTTGCGCCCGCGGTTGGACGCCATTCCGGCCAGTTGCATATCTGCGTGCGCGGGTTGCCGGCCGTTAGTGATTGCGGTCCACCCGACGCGAGAGGGGCGCTCTCACGGGCCACGCCTGGTGCCGCCTGCTCGGACGGTGCTCCCAGACTGGAACCCACCGTCACGCTGAGACGTACTGGCCAATCGGAGCCCACTCGTTACGCTCGAACGGTGCTGGTTGACCGGAGTCAGAATGGAACGCCCGACCTACATCCGAATAGAACGCCCGACCTACATCCGAATAGAACGCCCGACCTACATCCAGATGGGACGCCAGACCTGGTGTCTCCGTCGGGCGTGGCCGTCACTGGCGACGGCGTGGCATCGGGAGGAGCGACGGACGCGGGTGCAGTTCAGACGTCGTCCGGCGTGTCGGCGTCGTCCTCGACGGCGCGCTTCATCGACTCGCGTCGGGACTTCGCATCGCGACCAGTGCACTCGAGCAGGAACTCGTTCTTCGCGTCGTTCGCGTCGCCCGCGGCGTCGACGTCGTCGGTCTCAATCAGTTCCTCGAGGTCGCGCTCGACGAAGTCGACCGCGAGCTTGTCCTTCTTTCCCGAGTACGACACCGCGCCGGCGACGACCCGCTCGAAGACGGGGTTCGTCGGCTCTGCGACGACGTAGAGGTCGCTCCCCTTGTACTCTTCCGTGCCGGTGATGGGCCCGAAGTACTCCTCGATTGTCGCCTTCATGTCCGGGACGCGCTCTTCGAGATACTCGCCCCGGCGCATCTTGTACTCCTCCATGTCAGTCGGATTTGCGGAGCAGCGGTTTACCGATTTCGGCCTGTGCTTCCAGTCGAATCGCGACGCCGGGCAGCGCGGAGGCTGGGCGACGTGAATCGTGAGTTCCAGAATCGGACGGTACAGGTGCTTATCGGCGCGAATAGTGCGAAGAACGGGGCCGAACAATCAAGAGGGGTTCCGGCTCACGAACTGGATTCGAGGTAGCCGTGGATGCACTCCGGGCAGGCGTCGCCGCGGCGGAACGAGGACTCGGCGGGGATGGTGTGGCCACACTCCGGGCAGCGATAGTGCCCTTCAGGAACCGTGAACGAGGCGGTCGCGGCGGGCTCGTGCTCGAGGTCCGGTGCCGGCTCGGCAGTCGTGTCCGGGGTCTCACCCTCTGTGGCGGCCGCGGCACCGCGGGGACCGGCAGGGGCAGACGCTCCGTCGGCGTCCGCGTCGGCGTCCGCGTTCTCGGTGGCCGGCTCGTCGGAATCAGCTGTTTCGGTATCCGGCGCGTCGGCAGCGGCTGTCTCGGCGGCTGGCGCGTCGGCAGCGGCGTCGTCTGTCAGCGGCTGGGGCTCCCAGGCCTCGCCGGCCTCGTCGCCTGGCCACTGCCCCGGGGCGCGGTCGGGCTGTGGTTCGTCGGTGAGGATTTCGGCGTCCTCCGTCTCCGGGTCGGGCCCGCCGGCCTGCTCGTCCGGCGACGCCGACGACTCGTCGGTAGCTGACTCGTCGGCGGTGGGTGTAGTCGCCGCATCGGCCGCGGCCGCGTCCGTCGGCGCGTCGTCGGTCGCCGCATCGGCGCCGCTCTCCGAGTCACCGGTCAGCAGTTCGGCGCCGCCGTCGTCGGCCGCATCGGCCGCGAGCGCGTCCGTGGTCGTGTCGTCGGTCGCGGCGGCGAAGCCGGCGTCAGCGGCGTCGCTCCCCGTACCGCTCTGGTCGACGGAGCCGGCACCGCCCGCCGTCTCGGGTCCGCCGGACTCGTCGGTGCCGGGAGGCTGGAGCGACGGGCCGGAGTCGACACCGCCGTCGGCGGTAGGGCCGGTGGCAGCGGCGACGACCTCCTTGTTCGTCGAGACGACGCGCGTCGTGCCACACTCCGCACACCGCTCGACGTCCTTCACGACAGTGACGACCTCGCTCCCCTTGGACTCGCGCTCCCGGACGACGTCGCGCTCGTCGTACGCGTGCCCGAAGAGCGAACACTTCAGCCCCATTGCTCGACTCTGGCTGCGACGCGGATTTAAACGTACTGCAGGATGTGACCCCCGACGTGCGAGCGTCAGACGCCCGTCAGACTCCGTTCCGCGGTGAGCGTGCGCAGCGGCGCCAGAACCCGGTCGGCGTCCCGGGGCACTGCCCGCGCGGATTTATATCGAGGGCGTGCTACATCCCGCCCATGCAGACGAAGCCCGAGTATCGCGACCGCGACGAGGCCGAGGTCGCGGTGCTCGACGCGCTCGTCGACCGCCACGAGGAAGGGATGACGGTCTTCGAACTCCGGTCGGGGACGGACCAGGACATCGACGCCATCGAAGACGCGCTCGGGGGGCTGAAGGAGGCCGGCCTCATCCGTGTCGACGACAGCGGGAGTCAGACCCACATCTACCCCGACGAGCGCGTGGTGCCCGACCCCGGCGAGACCGAGGAGACAGAGCCGTCGCTCGTCGACCGGGTGCTTGACCGGCTGCCGCTGTGAGTGGCTTCCTCCCGATGACCACGGCCGTGAGTGTCTGACGAGTGGCTGACGCTGGGCTCGCCATCCCGGCGCAGTCGGGGGGTTTTCACTTCCAAAGTGGTTCGGATGGGTATTTACGCCTCGGGCGTCTCGAGGGAGGTATGATTGCACGCGTCGTCGCGGCCCTCCGCGGAACGCACTCGGCCGCGTTCCACGAGTGTCGCCGCTGTGGCACGACTGTCGAACCCTCGGCGTCCGGCTGTCCCGCTTGCGACTCGGACGACATCGCCCACTACGACCTGTAGCGGGGAGTGCTCGGGGCCGTCGGTTCACCCTTCTGCGTCCCCTCCCCCCTCTACCTCCCCGGTCTTCCCGTCCTTCCGCTCTTTCTCTCTTCCTCCCTTCCCCGGTCCTTCCGTCCCCACCGGCTGCACCGGCCGCCGCCATGGCGTCGGAGTTATCCCCTGACGTGCGCTACCGGCGGGTATGACTGTCGTCGCGAAGGACCACGAGGCTCACGGCGCGATCTTCCGGGAACTCGCGGACGAGCGCCGCGTCGTCGAGCGGTACCACCGGCCCGAACGGACGGCCCGCGCCGTCCGCAACGGCGTCGGCATCGTCGAGATGGGGTACGGCGTCGTCGCCGTCACGGGCGACGATCGCCGCGACTTCGTGGACGACGCCGTCTCCAACCACGTCCCCGCGGCCGACGGCGAGGGCTGTTATGCCCTCCTGCTCGACCCACAGGGCGCCATTACGACGGACATGTACGTCTACAACGCGGGCGAGCAACTGTTGGTGTTTACGCCGCCCGCCCGCGCCGCGCCGCTGGTCGAGGACTGGTCGGAGAAGGTGTTCATCCAGGACGTCGAGATCCGGAACGCCTCGTCGGACTTCGGCGTCTTCGGCGTCCACGGCCCCACCTCGACGGAGAAGGTCGCCTCGGTGCTGAACGGCGCCGGGTCGCCGGACCCGAAGCTCTCGTTCGTCCGTGGGTCGATGGGCGACGCCGGCGTCACCGTGGTCCGGACGGACGGCCTGCTCGGCGAGGAGGGGTACGAGGTCATCTGCGCGGCCGACGCGGCCGGCGAGGTGTTCGACACGCTCCTGACGCGGGGGCTGAACGCCGTCCCGTTCGGCTACCGCGTCTACGAGACGCTCGCTCTGGAGGCGGGGACGCCGCTGTTCGACACGGAACTCGAGGGGCGCATCCCGAACGTCGCCGGGGTCCGGAACGCGCTCGACTTCGAGAAGGGCTGTTACGTCGGTCAGGAGGTCGTCTCGAAGGTGGAGAACCAGGGACGCCCTTCACAGCGCCTCGTCGGCTTGCTCCCCGAAGCCGTCCCCGAGGCGGACGCAGCCGTCTTCGACGGTGACAGTGCCGTCGGCGCGGTCACGCGCGCCGTCGAGTCGCCCACGCTAGAGGGGCCGGCCGCGATGGCCTACGTCGACTTCGGGCTGGACGCGGCCGACGCAACCGTCCGCGTCGACGGCGAGGAGGTGCCCGCCGAGGTGGTCGACCTGCCGTTCCACGAGGGGTCGGACCGGTCGGCGCGGGTGCCGGAGTACGTGGACTGAAATAGATTTATCGAGATATAAGTTCTTAATTCTATATATTTATATTATTTGTGAATCTAATTTGAAATATCTCCATATAGTAGTTTAATTTGGATAGTAATCTATTTTCACATCTGTAGAGAGCTCCCCTCGCTCTCTCTGTGAGGACAGCCACGATGGAATTCTGTCGAAAGCCCCCGCTCGCTCTCGGTACGACGACGACAGCCACGATGGAATTCTGTCGAAAGCCCCCGCCCGCTCGACTCGCGCGGCTCGCTGCGCGCTTCCCTCCGCTCGCGTTGCTCGCTCCGGTCCAGTGCTTGCGTCGCCGTGCTTCGTCGAGTGATTTCTCGGCGGAGCCGAGAAATGGATAGCTGGCGGCTTCGCCGCCAGCCGGGCGGCCCCTTTCAGTCCCGCCCTGTTGCTTGTTCCACCGGGCGCTCGCGCGTGGTGGTTCCAGCGGGCCGCGGGGTCCCCACACCTCCCCGCGCTCGCGCTGTGGTGTTCCGGCACGCTCGCTTCGCTCGCGGTCGTCCGAAAATCGGAGAT
>JBDGSA010000164.1:0-10637 GCA_042217755.1 Haloglomus sp.
GCTCGGGAGTCTCTCGCCGGAGGCCCACGAGAACAACTCCATCGCGATGAACCGGCTCGGCGCGAAGTCGAACACCGGCGAGGGCGGCGAACCGCCGGAGCGCTTCGACACCGAGAAGGAGTGCAAGATCAAGCAGGTCGCCTCCGGCCGGTTCGGCGTCACCTCCGATTACCTGACGAACGCCGAGGAGCTCCAGATCAAGATGGCCCAGGGGTCAAAGCCCGGCGAGGGCGGCCACCTGCCGGGCAAGAAGGTAAACGAGATGATCGCGCACGTCCGGTATGCGACGCCGGGCGTGGGCCTCATCTCACCGCCGCCGCTACACGACATCTACTCGATCGAGGATCTGAAGCAGCTCATCCACGACCTGAAGGCCGCCAACCCGGAGGCCGACATCAACGTCAAGCTCGTGAGCGAGGCCGGCATCGGTACCATCGCCGCCGGCGTCGCGAAGGCCAACGCCGACGTGGTCCACATCTCCGGTCACTCCGGCGGGACCGGCGCGTCGCCGAAGACGAGCATCAAGAACGCCGGCCTGCCGTGGGAACTCGGCCTCGCGGAGGCCAACCAGATGCTCCGGGCGACGAACCTCCGCGACCGCATCCGCGTCACCTGCGACGGCGGCCTGAAGACCGGCCGCGACGTCGCGGTCGCCGCGCTACTCGGCGCCGAGGAGTACATCTTCGGTACCGCGTCGCTCGTCACCTCGGGCTGTGTGATGGCCCGCCAGTGTCACGAGAACACCTGTCCCGTGGGCGTGGCGACACAACGCGACGAACTCCGCCAGCGGTTCCCCGGCGAGCCCGACCACGTCATCAACTACATGACCTTCATGGCCCAGGAGCTGCGCGAGATCATGGCCGAGCTGGGCTTCGAGTCACTGGAGGAGATGATCGGCCGGCCGGAGTACCTCGACCAGCGCGACGACGTCGAGCAGGAGAAGGCCCGCAAGCTCGACCTGTCGTCGGTCATCGCCCAGCCGCCGGGCGGCGACGACCAGCGCCACAAGACCGAACCACAGACCCACGAGGTCGACGAGCAGCTCGACTGGGAGCTGATGGAGGAGCTCGGCGACGCCCTCGAAACCGGCGAGCCGGCCCATCTGGACATGGAGATCAGCAACGAACATCGTGCCGTCGGTGCGACGCTCTCGAACCGCATCTCCCGGACACACGGCATCGACGGACTCCCCGAGGACACCTTCCGAATCGACTTCGACGGCGTCGCTGGCCAGTCGTTCGGCGCCTTCCTCAAGGACGGCGTCACGATGTCGCTGACCGGCAGCGGCAACGACTACGTCGGCAAGGGGCTCTCCGGCGGGAAGCTCATCGTCCAGACGCCCAACAGCGCGCCCTACGAACCAGAGGAGAACATCGTCATCGGCAACGTCGCGCTGTACGGCGCGACCCAGGGCCAGATGTACGTCAACGGCAAGGCCGGCGAGCGCTTTGCCGTCCGCAACTCCGGTGTGAAATCGGTCGTCGAGTCGGTCGGCGACCACGGCTGTGAGTACATGACCGGCGGCGTCGTCGTCTGTCTCGGCAATACGGGCAAGAACTTCGCGGCCGGCATGAGCGGTGGCATCGCCTACGTCCTCGACCGCGATGGCGACTTCGAGGAGCGGGTCAACTACGGGATGGTCGAGACCACCCGCGAACTCGACGAGCGGGACCGCCGGATGATGCGCCGTCTCATCGAGAACCACGTCGCCCACACCGACTCCGACCGCGCCGAGTACGTCCTCGAGCACTGGGAGGAGGAACTCGAGAAGTTCGTGAAGGTCATGCCGGAGGCTTACTCCCGCGCGCTCAGCGAGGGCGCAGAAGACGTCCGCGAGGACCTGCCTGAATCGGTCGGGCCAGAGGCCGGCACCACCGACGCCAGTTTCGCCGCGTCGACCGACGACGACTGACAAAGAGAGCTCCTTTTTGCCGGCTCGAGCGCTCTCGTTCCCTGGGAGCCGTCCCTACAGAAACCGTTCACGAGATTGCGCCCCCCGTGTCGGGCGTCCCGGCCGGTGAAACTCGCCCGCCGCGCTCGCCGGTATGTAGTTACTACCGCTGTTTCAGTACGCGATAGCATTGTCGCCCACCGCGTCCGGTACTGTACTATCTGGTAAGTAAACAGCTACGAGATATGCAGTAGAACTGGCCGAAATAGCAAAATAGCACTTATACAGCCATCAGTAAGTCGTGGTTATCGACATATGGAGGAAGCTGAAGAAGCTATCGGAGACGAGTATGATGCTCCTACTGAACCACGAGAGCGCCCCAGCATCGGTCGTAGAGTCTACTTGAAATCGCTCGGAGTAGCCATCGGGTCGGTCACCACGGCGGCCGCCGCGAGTGACGTCACACGGGCAGCGAGCAGTGGGTACGGTGAAGGCGGCTACGGGGAGGGTCCGTATGGAGGGGATACCGGGCTGACCGTGTCCACCACGGATACTACAGACGTCACGAGTACGTCGGCGACGCTAAATGGCTCACTGGATGACCTCGACGGTGCGAGTTCAGCAGACTGCTACTTCGAGTGGCGCCAGGAGGGTGCCAGCTCGTGGAACACCACGGCGAAACAGACGCTCTCCTCGACGGGGGCGTTCAGTATCGACGTCACTGGCCTCGAGGACGGCGTGGGCTACGAGTACAGGTCGGTCGCCGAGGCCAGTAATGGCGACGTCGACGAGGGTGCCACGGTTTCGTTCACGACGACGAACGATCCACCCGCCGTCACTACAGGCTCGCCGTCCAGGATAACTGACTCCAGCGCGACTCTCAACGGGTCGCTGGACGATCTCGGTACCGCAGCGTCGACCGACTGCTACTTCGAGTGGCGGCAGGCGGGTGCCAGCTCGTGGAACGCCACGGCGAAACAGACCCTCTCCTCAACAGGCCCATTCAGCGCCGACATCACCAGTGTGTCCAGTGCCACGGACTACGAGTACAGAGCAGTCGCCCAGGCATCGGACGGCGACAGAGATACCGGGACCACGGTCTCGTTCACGACCGACAGCAGTAATTCCGCGCCGTCCATCGACTCGTACTCGGTAACCGAGGCCGGTTCACCGAACCCCCACTGCGAGATCACGGCCGATTGGGCGGTGTCAGACGCGGACGGGGACCTCGACACCGCGGCTGTGAGGGTGTTCGACTCGTCGGGGTCGCTCGTCGATTCCACGACAACCGACGTGAGCGGTTCCAGCGCCGGTGGCACAGACGCGTTCAAGATCAAGCACGTTGACGACCAGACGTTCGATGTGACACTCACCGTGACCGACACCAACGGGAGCACTGCCGACGCGACGCGGACGGTCAGCGAGTGACATCAGATATTCGTCACTCCAGCCAGCCACTGTCCAGGTCGGTGAGTTTCGAGAAACGAGGAAACACAGCACTGGACGTTGGTATAAGAGAAAATATCACTATTTTCAGACAAAGTATAAAATTATACGTCAAATAGGCTGATAACCTCTGAACACGGGATCCAGCGGCGGATTTCGGCTCCGGTATTCTCGCTGCTTCCGCGTCCGAATCACGGTGCCTCCGATCGCGGGGAGGATACCAGACCGGTCTCTGTGGCAGGCGCTCACGGACGCGACCCCGCGATTAGCTCTGAACTCACGGTTCAGAGCCCGAAGAACTGCCGGACGCCGCTTGCGGGCTGGCTATTCAGCACGTCCGCAGGTTCGGCCCAGCCCCGACGGGCGGTGTGGACACCGTACCGCATGTACGCGTAGCTCTCCGGCCGGTGGGCGTCCGTGTCAACGGTGATGGTAGCGCCCTGTTCGATGACCTGTTTCACGGCCGCGCCGCGGAGGTCGAGCCGGCGGGGGTTGGCGTTGATCTCCAGGGCCACACCCGCGTCGGCGGCGGCCTTGCCGACCGTCTCGAAGTCCAAGTCCAGTCCGGAGCGCTGGTTGAGCTGGCGACCCGTCGGGTGCCCCACGATGTCGGTCGCGGGGTGCTCGATGGCCGCGACAATCCGGTCGGTGCCGTCGCCGTCGAGCGCGGCGTGCGGGGAGGCGACGACGCAGTCGAGTTCGTCCAGCACGTCGTCGGCGACGCTGAGCGCACCCTCGGCGTCGATATTCGCCTCGACACCGGTGTAGACGTCGATATCGGCGTCCGCGGCGACCGCACGGACCTCGTTGACCTGGTCCCGGAGGTCGTCGTCCTCGAGGCCGACGCCGCCGACCATCCCCGGTCCGGTGGCGTGGTCGGTGACCGCGATGTACTGGTGGCCGAAGGCCGCGGCAGCCTCGGCCATCTCCGCGACGGTGTTGTTCCCGTCCGACCACTCCGTGTGGAGGTGGAGATCGCCGCGGACGTCGGGCTCCTCGATGAGGTCTGGCAACTCGTCTGCGACGGCGGCGTCGACCTCGCCGCGGTCCTCGCGCAACTCCGGTGGAATCCACGGCAGGTCGACAGCGGCGTACATCCCGCGCTCGGACTCGCCCGCGACGCGGTCGCCTGCTCGGGCTCCCGCCTCCTCGCGTTCCTCGTCGCTCATCTCGGAGACGTCGAAGACGCCGTACTCGTTCATCGTCAGGCCGCGCTCGATGGCGCGGTTCCGGACGCGGACGTTGTGGTCGCGGCTGCCCGTGAAGTACTGGAGCGCGGCGCCGAACTCGTCGGGGTCGACGACGCGGAGGTCGACGCGGAGGCCCTCGGCCCGGACGGATGCCTTCGCCTCGCCCGCCTCGATGACTCGATCCGTGCCCTCCCAGGAGGTGAACGCGTCGAACACGGACGCGGGCTCGTCGCTCGCGACGAGGACGTCCACGTCGCCGATGGTCGGCCGCCAGCGCCGGAGAGAGCCAGCAGGTTCGGCGCGCGCGACGGCGCTTTCGGCCTCGAGGTGATTGATGACGCGGTCTGCGAGGGGTCGGCCCTCGCCCAGCAACTCGCGGCCGTGACTCTCGCGGGCGAACTCGATCCCCTCCCTGATGTTCTGCTCGGTCTTCGGGCCGAAGCCCTTGACCTCCTGTATCTCTCCGGCCTCCGCGGCCGCCTCCAGGTCGTCCAGCGTCTCGACCCCGAGTTCGCGGTAGAGGTCGCCGACGGTCTTCGGACCGACGCCCTCGACCCGGGTGAGGACCTCGATGTCGGCCGGGAGTTCCGCGCGCAGCTCCTCCAGTTCCTCGATGGCACCGGTCTCGACGTACTCGACGACCTTCGACGCGATGGCGTCGCCGACGCCCTCGATCTCTTTGACCGCATCCTCGCCCTCGGCGGCCAGACCAGCGACGTCCGCGGGGTGGCCACGGATGTTCTCGGCGGCGCGGCGGTAGGCCCGGGGCTTGTACTCCACATCCATCGCCTCCAGCCGGTCGGCCATCTCCTCCAGACGGTCCGCGACGGCAGCGTTCTGGGTCATTGCTCGTGTGGAGTGGCGGCGGGGGCATAGTTCGGACGGCTGCGACGGCGACGGGTGTTGGGGAGTTATGGCTCGCTTCGATGGTGCATACGAGAACGTCGGCGACGAGGGGAATACGTCGGGAACGAGCACGGACACCTGTAGAAGACCCCCGGCCGCTCTCTCTGTAGCGGTGACAGCGACGACGGAACCGTATAGAAAGCCCACGCCGCTCGACCGTCCGCGGCTCGTTGTCGCCGAAGATCGAAGATTTTCGAGATCACGAGAGAGCAGAACTCTCTCGGACGACGCTTCTCGCTCACTCGCGTTGCTCGTTCGCTGTGGTGCTTACGTCGCCGGGGACGGGTCGAGCGACAGCGAGCGCCGCATGCCCGGAACGGGAAGCGCGCAGCGAGATCCGGCGGCCCGAGCGGGCGGGGGCTTTCAACAGGACTCCGTCGTCGTCGCGGGCATCACGCGAGAGTGGGCGGAAGCGTTCCACGTTCGTCCGTCCTCAGGGCAGATGATGTATAAAAGTAAAATAATTCACGTGATGTACAGATAATATCTGAAAGATAACGGAAACACGAAATACCGAACAAGAACGCAGTTACAGCTCCTGGTCCCAGTCGATCCACTCCTGCTCCCATCCCTTCCGGCGTTCGGCCGCGCGGCGGGCGTGCTCGCGGTCCTCGCGCACGGTGCGGTTGCGCTCGACGGTCGTCGCCTGCTCGCCCTCGACCAGCATCGGCGCGAATGCCGTCGTCCCGAGGCGGTCGACGACCTCGCTCTCGTCGCTCTCGTTCGCCGGGACGACGACCGAGAGCGTCTGCTCGCCGCCGCCCAGCGGGAGCACCAGGCGGCCGTCGTCGGTCAGCTGACGGACCAGTTGTCGCGGGGGTTCGATGGCCGCTGCCTCCACCAGCACGCGGTCGTAGGGGGCGTACTCGGGGAGGCCGTTCGCGCCGTCGCAGCAGTCGACCAGCACCTCGTCGTAGCCCGCGTCCGCGAGGTTCGAGCGGGCCTCGTACACCAACCGGCGATCGATGTCGACCGCGTGGACGTGGCGCGGGCCGGCGAGTTCCGCACAGACCGCGGCCGTGTAGCCCACGCCGGCACCGACGACGAGCACCTCGTCGCCGGGTTCGGGCGCGAGTGCCTCGACCAGCCGTGCCGCCGTCGAGGGCGCCAGCACGCGGGTGCCGTGGCGCTCGAACGAGCGGTCCGCGTACGCGGCGCGCTCGTCGTGGACGAACGACTCCCGCGGGACCGCCCGCATCGCGACGCTCACGGCCTCCGACCGGACGCACCGCTTTGCCTCGTGTTCGAGGCTGTCGACCATGTCGTCCCGGAGCAGCGCGGGGTCCATACGCCCGGATAGGAGTCACGAGGCTTGAATCCCGCGGCACGACTCGCCGACCCGACGTCAGGCGATATCAGGTGTCGAGGCGGCCGCTCGACGCCCGACGGGCGCGCTCGCCGGCCAGACGCGCTTCGACGGCCGCGCGGTCGAACGGGGTGTTGACGTTCCGGCGCCAGCCGCACAATCGGACGGTCTCGACGCGCCCCGCTCGCGCGAGCCGGGCGACGGCGTCCGAGAGTTCGACCTCGCCGGTGTCGCCCGGTTCGACCGCGCGACAGGCGTCGAAGATTCGGGGCGTGAAGGCAAAACAGCCCGTCTGTACCAGTCGCGTCGGCGGGTCGTCCGGCTTCTCGACCACGTCGCGCACCCGGCCGTCGCCGTCGGTCTGCACCACGCCGACGCGGCGGGCGGCTTCGCGGGAGACGCGCTCGACGAGGAGCACCGCGTCGGCGGCTGTCTCGCGCCGGCGCTCTACCAGCCGACGGACGTTCGCCGCACCGCCGGGGTCGGTCCCGAAGACGTTGTCCGCGTTCAGGTGGACGAACGGGCCGTCGACGACAGATTCGGCGCGTGCCAGCGCGTCGGCGAGCCCCCGCCGTTCGGACTGCTCGACGACGGTCAGCGGGAGGCCCCGGTAGGTGGTCCCGAAACGCTCGCGGATGCGCTCGCCGCGGTAGCCCACCACGATGACTGCCTCGTCGACCACCGATCGGACGGCGTCGAGTGCGTGTGCGAGCAGCGGCGTTCCACCGACGGGGACCAGCGGCTTCGGCCGGTGTTCGCTGAGTGGCCCCATCCGGGTGCCGCGGCCGGCGGCGGGGAGAACGGCCTGCACGACCGGGACGAGGCGGCCCGCCCGCAAAGTACCGACGGCTTTTGCCCCCCGTCGTCGAAGGGGGACGCGTGAGCGACCGCCAGGACGAGTGCGGAGGTGACGGCGCCGCGGCGGCCGACGCTGGCACCGAGTGCACCCGCCGAGCCTTCCGGGTGGCCTACGACGGAACCGGGTACCGCGGCTTCCAGCGACAGCCCCACCGCGACACCGTCGAGGATGCCCTGCTCGACGCCCTCGGCCAGCTCGACGTGCTCGACGAACCCCGCCCCGCCCCAGACAGCCGCCCGACGCCACCCGGGTGGACCGCGGCCGGGCGGACGGACCGCGGCGCCTCGGCAGTCGCGCAGACGGTCGCGTTCGACGCCCCCGACTGGCTGGACCCGCGGGCCTTCTGCGGTGAACTTTCCGACGACATCCGCGTCTGGGCCAGCGCGGACGCGCCCGCGGACTTCCACGCGACCCACGACGCGCGCGAGCGGCACTACGAGTACCACCTCCACGCGCCCGAGGCCGACGACGCGGCGGTCGCGGCGGCCTGCGACCGCCTCTCCGGCGTGGTCGACCTGCACAACCTGAGCGCCGACCCGCGCGGCGAGTCGACACGCCGGGACCTCGCCCTGTCAGCCGAGCGCGACGGCGGGTACCTCCTGCTCCGCGCGCGCGCTGGCGGCTTCCCGCGGGAGAGCGTCCGGCGAATCGCGTCGCTGCTCGCGTCGGTCGGCGCCGGCGAGCGCGACCTCGCGTTCGTCGACCGCGTCCTGGGAGACGAGTCGCTTCAGGGCCCGGACGGCGTCCCGGCCGCGCCGCCCGAGCCACTGGTCCTCGTTGGGGTCGACTACGACCTCGCGTTCCAGGTCGACCACCAGGCCGCGGCGACGGCGTGGACGGCCTTCGAGCGCCGACGGGTTGAGCGAACGACCGGCGCGCGCGTGGCCGAGCAGTTGCGGCGCGGCGCCTCGCGCGACCCGTAGCCAGGCCTGTCAGTCCCAGGCATCCGGCCAGATGCCGGCCGCGCGCATCCCCGGCTCCGCGCCAGCGTCACGGAGGTCGACGGCGATCTCGGCGGGATCCTGGCGCGGGAGGTCACGTCGCGTCAACGCACGCACCAGCAGCGCCGTCAGGACCGCGTGCGACCGGAGGTCGCGACGGTCCACCTTGTCCCGCGTGTCGGCGCGCGTGTGGGTGTATCCGCGGCCGCGAGTCCCGCCGCCTGGGCCCTCTCCCCCGTTCGGCGGTCGGCTGTGGAGCTGGAGCGCGGGCACGCCCGCCTGGAGGAACGGCCAGTGGTCGCTGTAGGGATGGGGCGTCCGCTCGAGGTGCAGCGGGACCCCCACGCCGTCGGTCACGGTGGTCGCCAGATCCTCGATCACCGTCGAGCCGTGGGTGTACGCCCGGAGGTCGCGCGCTCGGCCCGCGCCGTCGACGTTGCACACGGCGCGGACGGCTCCGAGTCCCCCGTCGAGCGTCGCGTCGAGGCGCTCGGCCAGCGTCTCACTCCCGAGCAGCCCCGTCTCCTCGCATCCGACCGCCGCGACCGTGACACCGTGCTCCAGTCCCGGGTCCGGCGTGTCCGGGTCGGCGGCGACCCCGGCGAGCAGGCGCGCAGCCGTCACGGCCACGGCGAGCCCGGCGCCGTTGTCGAGCGCCCCCTCCGCGATGTCGTGGGCGTCGAGGTGCGCGACCAGCACCACGCGTTCGTCGGTGGTCGGACCGAGGTGTGCCACGACGTTCCGGCTCTCGCTTCGCCCGGTGGTCGCCTCGACCTCGAGGTCGGCAGTGGCGGTCGACTCGTCGGTGGCGCCGTCGGCGGCGCCAGCCGCGCCGGCCGCTCTGGCGTAGTCGGTCAGCCAGCCGCCCGTCTCCCGCGAGACGCCCACGCCCGGCACGGGCGCCGTCACGCCGTCGGCCTCGTCCGACGAGTCTCGCCGCGCGTCGCGGGACGCTCTGCCGAACTTGAGCGACCCCGTCGGCGGCAACTGGCCGGGGGTGTGGTTGACGAAGACGAAGGCCGCGGCGCCCGCGTCGACCGCGTGGCCGTACTTCTCCATCCGGTGGACGAACCGCTCGTCCTCGGGGCTGTCCGTGCGCGCGACCGCGACGGCGCCCCCGAGGGCCGCCTCCGCAATCTCCGCCTCGGTGCCGTGGCCGACATCCACGAGCGGCGCCTCGACCGACCCGGCCGGCGAGTACGGCAGTGCGATGGCCTCGAACGACCGCTCGACGGTCCCGTCCGGCCGCTCGACCGCGACGGTGAGGTCGGTCTCGCCGCGCTCCCACCGCTCGATGGGAAACGACTCGATTCGGGGGTCGCCGGGCAGCGCCTCGCGGACGAGTTCGGCCGCACGACGCTCGCCGGCCGAGCCGCCGAGTCGATCTGGAATCTCGGTGACGCGCGTGAGAAAGCGCCACGGGAACGGGTCGGCAAAGGCCCGCCCCGCGATTGCTCGTGTGAGCGGGTCCGGATTCTCCTGTTCGAACACGGCAGTGGCGAGGGCAGCACGGCTGATAGGTTCCGGGGCTGTGCGGGGAGCTGTCGGGCGGCCGCCGATGCCACTCCGCATCTCGCCATCGAGGCCCTCCTGGCTAGATGATAGTTGAAACAATATTTTTATCGTACGTAGTGAAAGTGACAGTTTCGAATCGAAATCAGCAGATAACCTCCAAAAAAAGAAGATAACTGGAATAGGCCGCGGGGTGCGGCGTCAGTCGTCGTCGTTCGAGGTGAGCGGGTCCGACTGCTCTTCGGTGAACCCGGCGGATTCCTCCATCCGCTTCTGGGCCTCGGGGTCGAACTGCGCCTCGATATCCTGGAACCGCGAGACGAAGGAGAGCTCGTGGTGGCTCTCGGTCTCGTGGCCGAGGTAGCGGTCCTCGAGGTCGAACTGGGCCCGCTCGTCGTTGTCCGCGATGTTCTTCATATCCTCGTAGACCGCGTGTGCACCGGAGTGCAGGGCATAGAGGGTGATGAAGATGTACTGGTAGCCCAGGTCACCCAGCTCCTGGAACGTGAGCGGGTCCTCCTCCTCGGACCACGCGAAGGAGCTGGAGTAGTTGAACGCCAGCTTCAGGTCGGGATGGGTCTCGTGG
>JBDGSA010000072.1:0-2243 GCA_042217755.1 Haloglomus sp.
ACATGCGCCGTCCGGGAATTGAACCCGGGCTAGTGGCTTGGGAAGCCACTGTCCTGCCACTGGACCAACGGCGCTCCTGGTCCAGGGTAGTCCGGTCGCCAACTTGAACGTAGCGCTTCCGCGGGCCCCACACGGCCGGACGACCGTCCAGTTCCACTCGCCGGACAGGAGGTATTAGTCGGTCGCGGCCCCAGCAAGTAGCGATGACAGAATCCACGGCGCTTCCGGAGGGGACGAACGTCGACCTGCTGCTCTCCGAGTCCGAACTCGAGCGGCGGCGCGAGCACATCACGTCGTTCATCGAGAGCGTGGTAGACGATGCCGGCGCCGAGGGAGCCGTGCTGGGGCTCTCGGGCGGCATCGACTCGACGCTGACGGCCCACCTCGCGGTCGAGGCACTCGGCGAAGAGGGCCTCCACGGCCTCGTGATGCCCAGCGACGTGAGCACGGAGACGAACATGAGCGACGCAGAGCGCGTCGCCGAGCTGCTCGAGATCGAGTACGACGTCATCGACATCGCGCCCATCGTCGACGCGTTCGTCGACGCCGCACCCGAACACGCTGCCGAGGACCGGATGGCCCTGGGCAACGTCCAGGTGCGAACCCGCGGCGTCCTCAACTACTTCATCGCCAACGCAGAGGACCGCGTGGTGCTGGGGACGGGGAACCGCTCGGAGGCGATGACAGGGTACTTCACGAAGTACGGCGACCAGGCGGTCGACTGCAACCCCATCGGTAATCTCTACAAGTGCCAGGTCCGTCAACTGGCGAGCCACGTCGGCGTCCCCGAGGAGTTCGTCGAGAAGCCGCCGAGTGCCGAGATGTGGGAGGGACAGACCGACGAGGAGGAGATGGGTCTGACCTACGATACGCTCGACGCCATCCTCGCGCTCCACGTCGACGGGCCGTTCTCGAAGTCGGCGACCATCCGGACGCTCGACGTTCCGGAATCGGCCGTCGAGCGCGTCGAGGAACTTGTCGCCCGCAGCGAACACAAGCGCCACATGCCGCCGGCGCCGGAACCGCGCTGAGACGCGGCGAGGTGCTCGAGTGGGGGCCGGGGGTGGGCGGAGAGCAAGTAGCCGGAGGCAGGTCGGAGAGTGGCCGGGGGCGGGCCGCCGCGACGGTAACCCTTTGAGCGTCCAGCACCACGAATCAGTCATGGACGAGACGGACCGCTCCCGCGACGAGACCGCCGGTCACGAGGGGGCGGACAGCGCAACCGCTCCGCGAGAGACGGCAGACGACGGCGAGACGGCAGACGACGAGGCGGCGACGTACGACCGCGAGACCGTCGAGGCGACCCTCCGCGACGTCGAGGGCATCGAGTACGACGGCGAGTCGGGGAACGTGGCCGGAGCGGCGCCGGGCGCCGACCTCGGGCCCGTCGAGCCCGAGTCGCCGACGCTCGAGGGGTCGCTGTTCGTGTTGCTGGGCGCCGCGCTCACGCTGCTGGTCCTCGCCCAGCTGGTCGGCTTCTGACTCTGACTCTGACCGGTGACCGCGAGAGCCCACCGACTGGAGGTTGCCACCCAGTGCCTCGGCGTCCGTCTGGAGTCGAGACGTCGGTCGCGGACGCCGACCGGGGGCCAACCGTTATTCCGGGCCGCGTCGTAGTCGGCGTATGCTCGATGTCTTGCCGGTGCCACTCCAGGCGGGGCCCGAACTCTTCGGCCTGTCCCTGTCGCTGATTCTGCTGCTAGCAGGCGCCGGGCTGATCGTGCTGGAGGCACTGGCCCCGGGCGCGCACTTCATCGTCGTCGGCGTGGCACTACTGGCGGCCGGGCTCGTCGGCACGCTCCTCGGAGGCGTGCTCGGGCCGCTCACGCCGCTCTTGCTCACGGTGGTCCTCCTCGTCGCCGGCGCCGGGTCGCTGTACGCCTATCGCAACCTCGGCATCTACGGACGGGAAGACAGCGGACGGACGTCCGATTCGACCTCGCTCCAGGGCAAGACCGCCCGTGTCACCGAGCGGGTCACGCCGGATGGCGGCGAGGTGAAACTCGCCGAGGGGGGCGGCTTCAATCCCTACTATCGTGCCCGCTCCGTCGACGGCGTCATCGAGGAGGGAGAGGAAGTGCTGGTCGTGGATCCCGGCGGCGGGAACGTCCTCACGGTCGAATCGGTATCCGGCCTCGGAAGCGAGGACCCCATCGACCGCGAACTGGCACGCGAACAGGCGCACAAGGAGCGCGAGCGCGGCGAGGAACACGACGACGAGAGCGAACCGGAGACGGCCTGAC
>JBDGSA010000072.1:2343-10634 GCA_042217755.1 Haloglomus sp.
CCAGAAGTTGTGTTCAGCTTCTCCCCGTGATGACGAGGAAGGGGCCGACGAAGAGGAGCGCGATGCCGAGGAACTGGTAGTGGACGGGTTGGAGCCCCGGCGTCGGGGTGAGGAGGAAGATGAACCCGAACACGAGCGTGTTCAGCCCGAGGATCTTCCGGGACTTGAGCGGGAGCGCCCCGAGCGTGGTGAGGATGAAAAGCAGGAGAATGGCCTGCCCCACGTTGTACTGGAGCAGGAAGCTGTCGATGACCTGCAACGGTGCGAACGGGAGCATCCTTGCCCCGAAGTCACGACGACGTGCACATAACGATTTCCGTTCGCCGGTGACCGAGACCCGTTCCCGGTGAAGAGCCGACGCGTAGCGGTGCTGTGCCGATTCCGCTCAGGACGTGTCCGAACGGTCGCCCTCATCGGCGTGCGGGTTGTCCTCCGTGTCGGCCTCGTGTCCGACGCCGGTGTCGCCGACGAGGTCGAGATGCTGGCCCCAGACCAGCCAGACGACGATGATGGTGCCGGCGTAACCGGCGACCCAGACGAGGGTGGCGAGGTCGGGGTAGCCGGCCCGGGTCAGCGCGAAGTCCGCGACTCCCGAAGTCGCGACCCCGAGCGCGAGAACAGCGACGAGCCGGGCCCAGCCCGGAAATTCGATATCGTAGTCGGCTCCCGATGGAAGGGGCATACCCGCCGGTAGGGAGAGGAAGCGCGTGAACCTGACGGTCGCGAGCAGTTGCGAGACGGAACGAGTGGGGCAGAACTCAGGCCTCGGGTTCGGCGGCCGACTCGGCCGCGTCGGTCTCGGCGGCGAGGGCCCGGACGCGGTCGGCCAGTTCGTCCAATCCCTCGTTGATCTCCGCGACGCTCTCCTCGATGTCGTCGGCCGGAACGGCCCCCTGCTGTGTCGGGTCGATGAGGCCGTCGTTCTCGAGCATGCGAAGCGAGTAGCGCACCTTGTGCTCGGGAATGCCGGTCTCCTTCGAGATGCGGACGATGCCGATAGGATGGTGGTCGATGACGGCCTGGAGGATCTGCAGATCACGAGACTCCTTCTCGACCTGGTCGACGAGTCGTTCTATCATTACCCCATGCTAGCGCCCCCCGGGAGAAAAGAGTACCGGATGCCCACCATTCAGGCCCATATCGGACCATCGAAAGACATTGAATGGATTCTTCGGAGGCCAGCTACTATTGGGGAGAGACGTCTCCGGCAGATGCCTACCTGTCTGGAACGGCGACACGACACTAAATGTTCCGCCCGGGAACGCGTCGCCGTCCGGGACTCGGCCGCCGGAAGAAACCACGGACGTGACGGCGAACGCTCACGGCGGCCGCCGGCACTGCACGCGCGGACGGCCTGAAGCAAGGCGACGCACGGAACGGCGCCAGGCGAGAGGCAGACGACGCACGGAACGCGCCGAGGAGATGAAGCAGACGACGCACGGAACGGCGCCAGGCGAGAAGCGAACAACGCGCAGAATGCGCCAGGGAAGAAGCAGACGACACTCAGAACGCGCCGAGGAAGTGAAGCACGTCGAGGACGATGATGCCGAGGACGACGATAGCGATGAGGAGGATCATGATCCTGACCGCGGACGGGAGTTCCTCGTCGTCGTCGGCGTCGCTCACGTGCGTCTCGTCGGCGGCCTCGTTGGTGTCAGTTGTGGTCATCACGCCGGTCAAGGCGCCGTCGGAGTATCAACGTCCGTCCGGCTCCCAGTATCTGGGAAGGTGTCCGGAGCGGCACTCATACGGTTTACTGTAAATCGTTCCCGGCGCATCGGCGCCCCGGTCGGCCGACGCACCGGTAAACTGTTACACTAAACCGTATCAGTCGTCGCTCGCTGGCGCGGCGACCGACGGCGACGACTCCGCTGGCCCCGACCCGCCGTGGCCCCCCTCCGTGGTCCCCGTCGCCGCGGCCGCGCCGTCTGACACCGGGCGCGTCGAGTTGGCCACGACCAGCAGACTGCTGGTCGCCATCGCAACCGCCGCCAGCAGCGGCGAGAGCAGCCCGAGGGCGGCCGCCGGCACCGCGACGGCGTTGTAGCACAGCGCCCAGCCGAGGTTCTCGCGGACCCGACGACGCGTTCCCGCCGTGAGGTCGAACACGGCCGGCACGCGGTCGAGGCCGCCCTCCGTGACGACCGCGTCGGCGGCGTCGGCAGCCAGCGCCGTGCCAGAGCGGAGCGCGATGCCGAGATCGGCGGCCGCGAGCGCCGGTGCGTCGTTGCTCCCGTCGCCGACCATGGCCACGGTCCCCGCGCGCCGGAGCTGCTCGACCGTCTCGGCCTTCCCCTCGGGCGGGACGCCCGCGAAGACCTCGTCGACGGCCGGATGGGAGGCGAACGGCTCGGCGGCGGCCCGGTCGTCGCCAGTGAGCACGACCACCCGACGACCGTCGCCGAGCGCGTCCACCGCGTCCGCCCAGCCCTCGCGGGGTCGCTCGGCCGCCACCAGTGCCGCCCGCACCGCGCCGTCCCAGCCGACGTAGGCCGCGACGCCGCGCTCGTCGCCTCGCTCGTAGCACTCGCGGCAGTCGTCGGGGACCGTCCAGTCGCCCTCCAGTCCGTCGAACAGCCCCGCGTCACCGACGTACACCCGAGTGCCGTCGACAATCGCGCTGACGCCGTGACCCGGGTGCGTGTGGAAGTCACTCGCAGCCGCAGCCGGGTCGTCGACCGCCTCGTCCGCCGAGTCTGCGGTCTCGGCCGAATCGGCGCCCTCGGCCGAGTCGGCGGCCGTCCCGAACGCCGCTGTGACGGCGCTCGCGGCGGGGTGATCCGCCCGGGCCTCCACCGCGGCCGCCCGCCGGAGCGCCTCGCGGTCGCCCGCGTGATCGACCAGCGACGGCTCCGGTTCGGTGAGTGTCCCGGTCTTGTCGAGGACGACTGTGTCGGCGGCGACGGCCGTCTCGAACACGGAGGGGTCGGTGACCACGACGCCGCGGTCGAGCGCGTCGCGGACGCCGGCGGCGACGGCCAGGGGCGTCGCCAGTCCCATCGCACACGGACAGGAGACGACGAGGACCGCGAGTCCCGTCAGCAGCGCGACGGTCGGAGTACCGCCCGTGAGGAGGGCGGCCGCGGCGGCCAGCACCGCGACGACGACCACGAGCGGCACGAACACGGCCGCGACGCGGTCGGCGAGACGCTGGGCGCCCGGCGTGGCGGCCTGGACGTCCCAGAGGTGGTGGGCCAGGCGCTCGACGGTGCTGGTGCCGTCGCTCTCGATCCGGAGCGTGCCGTCGGTCACGAGCGCACCGCCGAGCACCTCGTCGCCGGGTTCGACGCGGCGCGGGGCGGCCTCGCCTGTGACGAGCGACTCGTCGACGCCCGCCCGCCCGCCAGCGACCGTTCCGTCCGTCGGCAGCCGCTCGCCCGGCTCGACCACGAGTACGTCGCCCGCGGACACCGCGTCGACCGGGACGGTCTCGGTTGCCCGCTCGTCTTCGGACCCGTTGTCACCCGACCCCGCAACGACCCGCCGGGCGGTCTCGACGCGCTCGGTCGTCAGGTCCGCGAGCCGGTCGGCCGCGCGCCGCCGGATGCGCCGCTCGTAGTACCCGCCGACCGTCACCGCGACCACGACCACCACGCTCACGTCGAAGTAGACGTCCACGCCGCCCGTCAGGAGGACAGCGGTGCTGTAGACGTAGGCAGTGACGGCCGCGGTCGCCACCAGCAGGTCCATATTCGGGCGGCCGGCCCGCAGGCTCACCAGCGCACCCCGGAGAATCGGCGCGCCGGTGTACCCCAGAACGACAGTCGCGAACGCCCAGACGTTCCACAGCAGGTACCCGCCCGCCGGACCCCGGACGTCCAGCAGGAGCGCCTCCGAGGGGAAGCCGAGGTACGTCGGATAGAGAAAGAGGACGTACCACGCCATCACCATCATCCCGAGGAACCCGCCGACGAGCAGGCGCCCCAGCGACTCCGTGCTGCCGGAGGCTCCCGCCGCTGCGCGACGCGCGCGGTAGCCGGGCGCGTCGAGCAGGTCGACGATGCGGTCGGTCGCCGCCGCGTCGGTGCCGGCCGCGTCGGTGCTTGGCTCGCTGACGCCGGGCGCGCCGGCGCTTTCGGACCTGTCGCCCTCGCCGGCGTCCGCACCGAGTTCGTCCGGGTCGTACGTCACCCGGACGAGTTCCGACGCGTAGCTGGCCTCGGCGCGGTGGACGCCGGATGCAGACTCGGCCCGCGACTCGAGGAACGCCTCGCAACTGGTGCAGTGCATCCCCTCGACCCGGACGAACGCCGTCTCGGCGTCGTCGGGGACCGGGTTGTCGCGGTCGTCGCGGTCGCCGGGGTCGCTGACGGCTTCGCGAGCCGCCTCTGCGTCAGCCTCGGTCGAGTCGGGGTCGTCGAGCGTCCCCGCGACCGCGAGACAGCCCCGACAGCAGTACGACCCCGACACGTCGGCGTCCGTGACAGGCGGATCCGGCGTCGGGAGGCCACAGAGGTCACAGCCGGCGTCGACGTCTGGATCGGACGGCGACCCGGCGTCGGCCGTGGGGGCGGGTGCGTCGGTCATCTACGCCACCCCCAGCAGCGCGAGCGGTTCGACACCGAGGCTCCGCAGCCCCATCCGGAGCGGAACGGCCGCGAGGACGACGAAGGCGGCGCCGAGGACCCGGTGAAGTCGGCGGCGGGCGTCGGGCCCCAGCGACCCGACCGCGAGCCCCGTCGCGAACAGGGTCGGGACGGTCCCAGCGCCGAGCGCCGCCAGCGCCACGCCCCCGCGCAGGGGTGAGGCTGTCGCGAGCGCGTACAGGAAGGCCGGGTACAGCAACGGACAGGGGAGCAACCCGTGGGCCGCGCCGAGGCCGACGATGCGGGGGCCGCGAGTCCAGCGCTCGGCCCGGGCCCTGAGCCACGCCACGACTCCAGAGAGCGTCGCGCCGCCGACGCGGAACGGCCGCCCCAGAGCGCCGACGAGACCGCCGCCGCCGCGGTCGGCCGCGAGGTAGCCGACGCCGAGCGCAAGCACCAGCAGGCCGACGACGACACCGACGACGCCGCGGACGAGACGGGCCACGGACAGCAGGGCGCCCGCGTCGACGAGGATGGCACCCAGCGCGCCGAAGCCGACGCCGAGGGCGGCGTACGAGACAGTCCGCCCGGCGTTGAACAGAAGGTGCTGGCGGATGGCGGGCCACTCGGTGGCGTCGTGGCCGCGGGCCTCGATGCCTTCGGCGTACGTCGAGACGAGCGGACCGCACATCCCGAGGCAGTGGACGCTCCCGAGCGCGCCGAGGAGGAGGAAGGCGGCGATCTCCAGCCCCCCGGCTCCGGCAGCGGGGACGAATCCGGCGAAGGGACTGGATGACATGGGCGTGATTGTGGTCGCGGGCTTGGAGCCGCGCGAACGGACGGTCAGGCGTGGGCCGCACCGTGTCCGCCGGAGCCCTCGCGCGTGACCACGTACCACAGGCTGCCGGCGATGAGACAGACGTTCACCGCGGCGACCGCGATGAACGGCTGGCCGCGGCTCAGGAGGAAGACCGCGACCGACGGGAGCGCGAGCAGCGCCACGAGCGGAGCGAGCGAGTTCGACAGCGAATCGATCACCATTGCTACCAGAGCGTTCGGTCGCCATCACATAAACGACGGGGGCAGTTCTCGCTCGACTGGAACCAGCTGGGAGCTTTTTTAAGCGGTGGCGCAAGCGCACATCCGTCATGTCGCAACGAGCTTCCGGACAGCGAGGACCCAGTCGGCGGGCCGTACTGCGCGGAGCCGCCGGCGCCGCGGCGGCCACAACGGGCGCGTCGGCGCTCGCCGGCACGGCCGCGGCCCAGCCGAAGCCGTCGTTCGACGGCTGGCTCTCCGACGTCAAGAACTACAATGGCGTCATCGACCGGACCGGCCGCGACGAGGTCACGGTCCAGGTCGGCGTCGAGAACGGACAGGGGCCGTACGGCTTTGGACCCGCCGCCGTCCAGATCGATCCCGGAACGACCGTGGTCTGGGAGTGGACCGGCCGGCGAGGAATCGCGCACAACGTCGTCGACAAGGACGGCGACTACGAGTCCAAGTTAGTCAGCAAGGAGGGCTATACCTTCTCACATACGTTCGAGAGCAAGGGAGCGAGCAAGTACTACTGCCAGCCTCACAAGGCTCTCGGGATGAAGGGCGTCGTCGTGGTCGGCGACGTCGACCTCGGTGGGGGCGGCCAGCCGTTCGTCCCGCCGGGTGGCGCTCTCGGCATCACCTTCATGGGCCTCCTTCTCGGGCTGACCGGACTCGTCGGAGCGGCCGTACTCGGCGCCGACGGCTACCGCTCGTACGAGGCCTGGCGCGAGAAGGTGACCGACGTCTCCGGCCCGGCCGTCGAGTCAGCCCCCGAGACCGAAGACGTCGAGCGAACGATCGACCACGACGCGTTCGACCCGAACGGGGCCGCGGCTCTGCTCGTCGGCTACTTCCTCGTGCTGGTCGTGCTGTGGATACTGATGTACTTCGTCGAGTTCCTCGGCGGCGGACCGACGATAATCGGGTGATTCGACCATGGAGATACACAGATACGAGAAGGCGTGGTTCATCGCGGGAATGGTACTCATCGTCGGCTTCATCGCGACCGTCGTCTACGGCGCGGTCGGCCCCGGCGTCGCGATGGTCGACGACTCCGGCGGCACCGTCGAGACGAACGCTATCGCGAACGGCAACTACGAGCAGACCGACGCGTTCCGCGAACCCGGCGTCTACCAGACCGGCGAGAACACGTTCGACGTCTACGTCGTCGCCCAGCGGTTCGCGTTCGCCCCCGGGACCGGCGACCCGATACGGATTCCGGCCGGGAGCACGGTGACGTTCTACGTCACCTCCGCGGACGTCGTGCACGGGTTCAACCTCGTCGGCACGAACGTGAACGTGATGGTCATCCCGGGACAGGTCGCCGAGATGACCGCCCGGTTCGACGAACCCGGCAAATACGGCATCGTCTGTCACGAGTACTGCGGCGCCGGCCACCACAGCATGGCCGGCACCCTCCGCGTCGTCCCCGCCGCCGAGTACGACTACGAATCCGCGGCCGGATCGCCCGACGACGGCGACTCGGACGGGACGACTCAGGGGGACCTGCAGGCTGTCCTGCAGGGAGGTGAACGATAATGGCGACCGTCACGCCCGACGAGACCGATACCGAGACCGGGACCGACGAACAGGTCCTCGACGAGGCGCGCAACGCCTTTGTCGACCGCTATCCGGACGAGGCGCGCCTGACACGCTGGACGTTCCTCGTCGCGTTCACCGCGCTGGGCATCGGGGGCTTTTTCGGCCTCGTCCAGGCGCTCCACCGGACCGGCGCCTTCCGCGGGTTCATTTCCTCGTCGGACTACTACACCGTGCTGACGGGCCACGGCGTCCTGCTTGCGCTCGTTTTCACGACGTTCTTCATCAGCGGCTTCTTCAACTGGGCCATCACCCGCTCGCTCGGGCGGGGGAGCGTCGACTCGCGGGTCTCGTGGGGTGGCTTCACGATGTTGCTGGTCGGGACGGTGCTGGCAGCGGTCGCCATCATCGGCGGATTCTTCCCGAACGTGCCGCTCTCGGCCGACGTCCTGTTCACGTTCTACCCGCCGCTGCAGGCCCACCCCGCGTTCTACGTCGGCGCCGCGCTCATCGTCGTCGGCTCGTGGACGGTCGGCGTCGACTGGTTCCGGCGCTTCTTCGCCTGGCGCGAGGACAACCCCGACGAGCGCATCCCACTGCAGGCGTTCATGGTCCTGACGACGATGATCATGTGGTACGTCGCGACCATCGGCGTCGCCGTCGAAGTGGTCGTCTTCCTCATCCCGTGGTCGCTGGGGCTCATCGCGACGCCGGATCCGCTGCTGGCCCGGACGCTGTTCTGGTTCTTCGGCCACCCGGTCGTCTACTTCTGGCTCCTGCCGGCGTACCTCGCGTGGTACACCATCATGCCCAAACTGGCTGGGGGGCGGCTGTTCAGCGACCCGCTCGCGCGGGTGGTGTTCGTCCTGTTCGTCCTGCTGTCGACGCCAGTCGGCTTCCACCACCAGTACGTCGACCCCGGCATCCCCGAGGGCTTCAAGTTCGTCGCCATGACGAACACGATGTTCCTGCTGTTGCCGTCGCTGTTGACCGCCTTCACGGTGGTCGCCAGTCTCGAACACGCCGGCCGCCAGCAGGGCGGCACCGGCTGGTTCGGCTGGCTGAAGACCCTGCCGTGGGGCAACCCCGCGTTCTCGGGGATGGCGCTCGCGGGCCTGATGTTCGCGGCTGGCGGCTTCTCCGGCATGATCAACGCCGGGATGAACATCAACTACCTCGTCCACA
>JBDGSA010000074.1:0-10621 GCA_042217755.1 Haloglomus sp.
TCACTTTAAATCCCCATATTCGAGCTCCGAATGTCGTGGTATGATGACTGTAACTGGCATGGAACCACGCTATTCTGGCCGCTTATCGGTATTTCCGCCATTATTGCTGGCGTAGGAGTTGCGACGAAGACTCTCCTCTCGTCATAACCCAGCTTGACCAACTCGCACTGCGTATGTAGCAGGGCTGCTGAAATTTATCAGCGAATAATAGGTCCGGCATAAGTCACGTCCGCGAGCGTCGGGAGATTCCGAAGTCGAGAAAAGCGACCCTGTTGAAATACACAGACGATAACAGGTGTCGAGAGAGTCGTGCTGCAGACGGCGCTTGTATTCATCGGAACTACTATCCGGAGGTATTCGAGTAGTTCCAGTATGTCCAGCACGCTCGTCGATGACGTGTGGAAGCGGGTTCAGGCCCGTGTGGGCGATGATCTGCGCGTGGTGACCCGGTACGAGGCTACCGACTTCGAGACCCGGATGCGTGACGACGTCCGCGACCAGTATACCACTACTGAAGACCACGCCATCGTCACCGATACCATCCTGAAGCAATTGGGGTCGATCGAGACCGAATCAGCGTTCAAAGCCGGGGAACTGCACGCGCTCATCCGCGTGTTCGACGACGCCTACGTCCTCTCGTGGGGGGATAAACGACCGCGCAAATCCGGCTTCATCATCTCTGTCGATCGGACTGACAGGAAACGCATCCGTGACCTCGACTGGTGCATCGAGATGCTGAACGAGGACATCAGCCCACAGATCGACTGAGCCGCTGGATGCAGCGGGCCAGCTCTGTCAGGTATTTTCAGATTTCGACGGGGCGAAAAACGCACCTATTGGGTCGCTGCTTTCGAGGCCCCGGTCCGGCCGGCCTCGGTCTCGTAGCCGGCCAGCGCGAGCACGTCGTCGAAGAAGTCCAGCGAGTCGTTCGGGCCCGGGTTGGCCTCGGGATGGTACTGGCGGGTGATGATGTCGAGTTCGTCGGATTCGAGGCCCTCGGGCGTGTCGTCGTTGACGTTGATCTGCGTGACCTCGAGTTCGTCGCCGGGGTCGGCCACCGTGTAGCCGTGGTTCTGGGTCGTCATCACGACGCGGTCCGTATGGAGGTCGAGGACGGGCTGGTTGACACCGCGGTGCCCGAACTCCATCTTCTCCGTGGAGCCGCCGAGCGCGTTGGCGACGACCTGCTGACCGAGACAGATGCCCGCGATGGGCGTCTCGCCGACGTACTCGTCGACGAGCGTGGCGGCGGCCTCGAAGTTCTCCGGGTCGCCGGGGCCGTTCGAGATGAACAGGACGTCGGGGTCGACCTGCTCGATGTCCTCGGGCGTCGCGTTGTAGGGGAGGATGTCGACGACAGCGTCGCGTTCTAACAGAGAGGCGATGATGCTGCCCTTCGCGCCGCAGTCGATGAGCGCCACGCGGGGGCCGTCGCCGTCCTCGTTGTGCGTCTCGCGCCCGGGGACGCTGACCTGTGCGCCGATGTCCGTGTGGTCGCTCATCGCGACGCACTGATCGAGTTCCTCGCGGGCGGCCTCGGGGGAGGCGTCCTGGCCGGCGGCGATGCCACACTCCATGGCCCCCTCCTCGCGGATGCCGGTCACGAGGTCGCGGGTGTCGAGGTGGTCGACCGCGGGGACGCCCTCGTCGGCGAGCCAGTCGGCGACGTCGTCGGTGAGCTCGCGGGCGACGGCCGCACGCGGGTGGACCTGGTCGGACTCGAAGCGCTCCTCCCGGACCCCGTAGTTCCCGATGAGCGGGTACGAGAATGTGAGGATCTGCTCCTCGTAAGAGGGGTCGGTGAGCGACTCCTCGTAGCCCGTGTAGGCGGTCGTGAACACGAGTTCTCCGCGAGCGCGCCCGGGAGCGCGACTCCGAGCCTCCACGACCCGCCCCCCCTCGATGGCTACGTACGCGGTCGGATACTCGTCGCCGTCGTTTGAGGCGTCCGTCATTACGATGCTCGTATTATCTCCCCCCGAATAACCGTTGCGTTCGAAGTCGAGTTACGAAATTCGTAATCGGTAAGTGCTCCCCGCGGGTAGCGTCGCATCTCAGAGGGACCGTGCCGCGGGGCCGGCCCGAACGCCAATCATGGACAGTCTGGATCGGGAGATTCTCGCCATCCTGCGACGGGACTCGCGCACGCCGTACACGGAGATCGCTGACGAGGTCGGGACCAGCGAGGGGACCGTCCGGAACCGGGTGGACCAGATGCTGGAGGAGGGCGTCATCGAGCGGTTCACCGTCGCGACCCGGACGGGGAACGTCAAGGCGATGATCGAGATCGACGTCGCCGTCGACGTCGACACCACCGAGGTGTCGAACGAACTGGCCGACTGGTCGGAGGTCGACTTCGTCTGGCAGGTCTCCGGCGAGGAGGATATGGTAGTCGTCGCCGACACGACCGACACGGACGCGCTGAACGCGCTTATCACCCGCGCTCGGGAGCGCGACGAGGTGGTCTCTACGAAGACGCGACTCATTCTCGACGAGAAACTGGGGTAGCGCCCCAGCGCCGGCAGCGCATCGAGCAAACCACGTGCGGAGTCAGCCGGCAGCGCCGCTCGCGACAGGCGAGGAATGGGTGGCCCGTGCCTGTGGCAGGGTCCAGGGGTCCAGAAATGGAGGCTACCGGAGGCGTGGCTCGGCTCAGGCGAACTCCGCGGCGGTCTCGGTGGCAGTCGATTCCGCGTGCTCCGTGTGGAGCACCCACTCGCCCGACGGCGGCAGTCCGTCCTCGATGTGGCAGGTCGCGTCCGCGAGGTCAGAAAGCCCGTCCAGCCACTCGTGGTCCGGGGCGACCGGGAGGTGGGCGTGAACGACGGCGTTCGTCTCGAGCGCCGCGACCCGAAGTTCGAGCAGGAACCGCTCCAGCTCGAACCGGTCGTCGGTCAGCGAGGTGACGTCGCGAAGGCAGACGAGGGGACGTCCCGCATTGCGGCTGGCGACGATTTCCATCGCGTCGGACACAGCCGCGCCGAGCGCGCGGAGCGAACCGTTGATCTGGTCGACGGCGGCCCGCGTGGGGATGCCGTCGAACCGACCGTCGTGGTCCGGGCCACGCGAGGTCCGGATGACCCGGACCGAGGCGCCCGCGGGGACGGCGTCGACGTGGTGTTTCACCGAGGGAAGCGTCCGTGCGGGACTGACGAACAGGTGGTGGTCTTCCTCGGGCGCGCGCGCGTGCAACCGGCTGCTCGCGGTCGCGTGCGCCGGCGGCTGCTCGCCGACGAACAGCGCGAGACAGCCCTGCGCGCCGAGCTGTCGTATCTCGGTCTCCTCGCCGTCGACCCCTGCGCGGCCCACACCGCCGGTATCCACAGCTTCGTGTAGCATCCGTATACTTCCCTATAGGTCACAGCTATAAAATACTGCGTGCTAATTGTCTGGATATTCCGCGGTAACCCGGGTTGACGCGGGGCGGCAGCCGACGTCATGATATCGTTACACAGACCCGAAGACGGCCGAGACGCCGGTTTGCGCCCGCCTGGGTCGTCACTCGGGGTGCCGTTCGCCGGGGTAAGCAACTACTACTGGGTGCTTCCAGGCCCGTGAGTGTCCGGCCATTTATATGCACGGACCATTTGAATCTGCCACGGTACCGCCCCCGAAGCCGAAGCGGTCTTACGTCGATGGAGCGAGCGACCCACATGAGCAGCGACGAGGTCGACCCCGGCGGGGGCGCGGGCAGCGCCGACGCGGAACACGAGAATGCCCAGCAGGCGGTCATCGTCGTCGACGAGAACGACACCGAACAGGGGCTGGCCAACCGGCTGGAGGCGCATACCGGCGACGGCATCCGCCATCGCGCGTTCACCGCCCTCGTGTCAGACCGGGAGGGGAACGTGCTGCTGGCCCAGCGCGCTGCCGACAAGCGCCTCTGGGACACGTACTGGGATGGGACGGTCGCCTCGCACCCGGAGGAAGGGCAGACCCAGAAGGAGGCCACGCGCCAGCGACTCGAAGAGGAACTCGGCGTCACGCCCGACCAGTACGACGACCTCCGCATCACGGACAAGTTCGAGTACAAGCGCTACTACCTCGACCAGGGCGTCGAGTGGGAGGTCTGTGCGGTGCTGAAATGCACACTTCTGGACCGCACCCTCGACCCCGACCCCGCGGAGGTCGGAGGCCGGCTCTGGGTGCCCTACGAGCACCTCTACGAGCACCAGAAGCAGTACCGCCAGCTCCGGCTCTGTCCCTGGTTCGAGATCGCGATGCGCCGGGACTTCGACGACGAGTGAGCCGACACGCTGAGACGGTCTTCAGCGACGAGCGGGGGCATGCGACGTCCGCGAGTACCCGCACGACGACGGTCGCTCGCGACCCACAGTGCCGCTCCGGGAAGGCGACGCCCGCCTGACACAAGCCTTACCCCCACGAACCGTCAACCTGAGTCCAATGACCGACGACGACTCGGAGAAGGCGACGGCGCCCGAGGAGGCCACGCCGCCCGTCCCACCCGGAGAACAGACGGACGGGGAGGGAGATACTGACGGCGACGCGCCCGGCGAGCGCGGCGACGCACGCACCGACGAACACCAGTTCTCGGGCGGACAGGGGTTCGGTGACCCGTACGGCGAGGGGTTCGACCTCGACCCGCCCGAACTGTCGGTCGACGCCGGGACGGTCGACCCCGTCGACTCGCGGGTCGTGGCCGACACGCTCGACGACCGGCAGGTCGGCGCCGACCAGGTCGACACCGAGCAACTGCTCGATGTGGGCCTCTCGTACATGCAGATCAACCGCCACGAGCAGGCCGCCGACGCGTTCGAGCGAGTCGCCCGGTTCGCCGACGACGACCGGCTGGAGCAGGAGGGATGGGTGAACAAGGGCGTCGCGCACGCGGAACTCGAGGAGTGGGACCCCGCCATCGGCGCCTACCGGGAGGCGCTCCGCGTCGACGGCGACAGCGACCACGCCGCGAGCGCCCACACGAACCTCGCGTACGCGCTGTACGAGTCCGGACAGGGAGAGAAGGCGCTGGAACACGCCGAGAAGGCAGTCGAACTCGACCCGCGGTTCGGCCAGGCGTGGTACAACCGCGGCTTCTTCCTGCTCGAGCGTGGCCTCGCCGAAGACGCCGTCAACGCCTTCGACAACGCGCTCCGCCTCGGATTCCGGAACGCGGAGATCTTAGAGGAGAAGGCCCGCGCGCTCGACGAACTCGGCCAGTACGACCGCGCCGAGGAGGTCGCCTCGGAGGCCGAAGCGCTGCGCGAGCGCGCAGAGCAGGAACTCGTCGAGGAGCACGGCCGCGGCGGCGCGGGCGGGGATGCAGGTCCGGGTGGAGGTGCAGATGCGGGCGGCCGCGCCGGCGGCGACCGCGGTCCGAGCGGCCCCGAGGGCGGGCTCGCCGAGGACCTCGCAGAGGAGTTCGCTGGGATGGGAAGCGAGGGGGGCGCCGATGCCGACACGGGCGACGAGCACGAGCGGGAGCGCCTGGACGAATGACGCTGCTGTTGCGCGAGCAGGAGACGCCCGAGGGAACCATCGTGGCCGTCTGCGACGAGGCGACGCTGGGCGAGTCGTACGCGGACGGGCGCGTCTCGCTCACCGTGACCGAGGAGTTCTACGGCGGCGATCCCGCCGACACGGAGGCGGTACTGGCGGCGCTCTCTCGGGCCTCGACAGCCAACCTCGTCGGTGAGGAGGCCGTCGCGACGGCCGTCGAGGGCGGCTTCGTCGACCCGGAGAACGTCCTCGACCTGGACGAGACGGTCCACGCCCAGTACGTCCGTCTCTGACTCCGGAGGGCTCGGCCTCGATCGGACGATTTCGGTCCTGAGCAGTCGTTCTCGGGAGAGAAGAGTTCGTCCGGGTGGCCACTAAGTATAAACTCGCTGCCCGACCATCTCCGCAGAGAATGAGACACGCGACGGCAGTGGGCGTCGCCCTGCTGTACGCCGTCGCGACCGCGCTCCCGTCTCTGTTGCTGTGGTACGCGCTTCGGACGCGGCGCGACTCGCCAACGGCCCGTGCGTTCGCGGCCACGATGGCAGCGCTCTCCCTCTGGTCCGGCGCGTACCTGTTGCGGCTGTTCGTCAGCGGGACGGCGCAGTTCGCCCTGACGGTGGTCGCGTTCACCGGTGTCGCGTTCGTCCCCGTCGCGTTGCTGGTGTTCGCCTTCCGGTACACCGACCGCAACCGGTTCGTCATTCGCGAGACCGTGACGCTGCTATCGGTCGTCCCCGTCGCGACGGTGGTCGTCCTGGCGACGAACCCGCTGCACGGGCTGTTCTACCGGTCGATCGGAACCGCCAGCGTCGGCTCGCTGACGACGCTCGACGGCGTGGCGGGGCCGTGGTTCTGGCTCCACACGGCCTACAGCTACGGCCTGCTGGCCGTGGCGTCGGGGCTCCTGGTCGCGTTCGGGGTGCGGCGTCGCCGGCTCTATCGCGTGCAGGCCGTCTTCCTCGTGATCGGCGTCGTCGTGGCGTGGGGCGCGAACGTCGCCGTTCTCGGCGGACTCACGCCGTATCCCGACATCGACCTCACGCCGGTCGGCCTGGCCGCGGGCGTGGCGTTCCTGGGCGTCGCGGTGTTCCGGGCCCGTCTCGTCGACGTGACGCCCGTGGCGCGGGACGCGGTGGTCGCCGCCCTGGACGACTGCGTGGTCGTCGTCGAGAACGGACGAGTCGTGGACGCGAATCCCGCGGCCCGGCGCCTGCTCCGGACGGACGCGCCGGTCGGCGAACGGGCCGTCGATGTCCTCCCCGAGGCGGTCGTCGAGGCGAGCCGGAAGAGTGCGAGGACGGCCGACCCAGACCCCAACGAAGTCGATCTCGACCCCGACGAAGCCAATCCCAATCCCGACCAAACCGACCTCGACGACCACGACGTCGGCGGCGGCGAGCGTGAAGACGGTGTCGTCGGAATTGTCCACGACGGGACGCGCCGCTGGTACCGGCTCCGGACGATTCCGCTGGGCCGGGACATCGACAACGGAGCCGAGACGGACCTTCGGCCGTCCGTCTGGAGGGTGCCCGGTGGCGAGGACGAGGGGCCGCCGGCGACGGTCCTCCTGCTGACGGACGTGACCGACCAGCGCCACCATCTCCGGCGGCTCCGCAAGCAGAACGAGCAACTGGAGGAGTTCGCTGCCGCCGCGGCCCACGACCTTCGGAACCCGCTGAACGTCATCGACGGCTACGCCGAACTCGCCCGTGAGACCGGCGACGAGACGCACTTCGAGCGCATCCAGCAGGCAGTCGACCGGATGAACCGGCTCGTCGACGACCTGCTGGCGCTCGGGCGGCGTGGCCGGCTGGTCGAGTCGACGAGCGCCGTCTCGCTCGCCGAGGCCGCGGAGCGAGCATGGCAGGGCATCGACACGCGCGACGCGACGCTCGAGATCGAGGCGGGCGAGCCCGTCCCCGCTGACGCCGACCGGCTGGTGCAACTGCTGGAGAACCTGTTCGCCAACGCGGTCCAGCAGGATCCGGCTGTGACCGTGACCGTCGGGCGGACGCCGGACGGTTTCTACGTGGCCGACGACGGCCCGGGCATCCCCTCCGCCGACCACGAGCGGGTGTTCGACTACGGCTACACCACCCGCGAGACGGGGAGCGGCTTCGGCCTCGCCGTCGTGGAGACGGTCGCCGACGCGCATGGCTGGGAGGTGTCAGTCACGGAAGGCCAGGCCGGGGGCGCCCGGTTCGAGGTGACTGGCGTCACTGACCTCGATGACACCCGGCAGCCGGTGCTGGCGGACTGACCCGCAGCCGAGACGCAGAGTGAGCGGCTCGCCCCGCTCGCGAGCGGTCGATCAGGGCGTTATAGAATTGGTACCCTCTTTTTAGATATTTGTAACGCCATTTTTCATTCAATTTTCAGATTTTTTGATATTCGAGCATAATTGAAGAATTACACGTAGTGTTCTTCCAGGTACGTCACGATGTCGTCGCTCTCGTACAGCGACTCGCCTCGCTCGTGGTCGACGAGCAGTGGCACCTGGTTCTGGCCGTGGCCCGTCAACTCCTCGTGGCGGTCGCGGTTCGTGACGGTCCCGTCCGTGAACATCGTCCCCGCGGTCCGGGGGTTGTGGCAGGTGTAACTGATGCCGTTCCGGGTGCAGAACCGGCGGACCTTCGCGCAGTGGGGACAGCCCTCGGCCTGGTAGAGCGAGAGCGCGTCGGCCGTATCCGGGCGGCCCTCCTCGTCCGGGGGGAGCGAGAAGACTCGCTTGAGGGTCAAGCCGGTCGTAGCCACGACCACTGTCAGTGCAATAGCCCCGACCGGGAGCAGGCTCCCCCGGGAGACAACGTCGAGGCGGCCGGCGAGGCCGGCGACGGTCGCGGACGCCCCGATGAACGCGAGCAGCCACATCGCGCCCTCGCGCAGGCGCTCGGGGCCGCCGAGTCGCTGGAGCGGAGTCGTCATCGGAACGAATGTCGCCGGCCAGCGACTTGAAGCCCGCGAGCCGACCCCGACGCGGTGGGGCGCGACCCCGCGGGAGCCACCGGCAGCCGGCAGTCAGGACTCGTGCTCCGGCTCGAACACCCGCGCCGTGCCGTCCGTGACGACGCCGTGGTCGGCGTCGGCGACCGAATCCGGGAGTTCATTCCCGCGGCCGTCGTAGCGTGCCGCGAGACTCGCGAGCAGGGCGTCACGGACGCAGACTCGGGTCGCGGCGCCGACCGCCGTGGCGCTTCCGGCGAAGGCGGCGGGTTCGCCGTCGGGAGCACAGCCCACGACGACGGCGTCGGAGGTGGTGCCGGTGAACCCCGTCGCGCGAAGCAGCGTCGCGGTCTTTGCCTCGGCGGCAGTCGCGAGTAGTTCGGCGAGGGTCCCGGCAGAGAGTGCCCGGTCGGTCGCAGCCAGGAGGTTGACCGTGCCGACGGGGCCGTCGGATTCGTCAGTTGTCGAGGGAGTGGACCCGTCGGTTGTCGAGGAGGTAGACCCATCAGTTGTCGAGGGAGTGGACCCGTCAGTTGTCGCGGGGGCGGACCCGTCAGTCACCGGGGTGATGGACTCGGCGCCACCCACGGGCAGCGTCGCGGGATTCGACAGCCCGCCGGTGGCGACGACGGTGACCGGACCGTAGACGGCGACGCGGGCGTGGCGCATCGAGACGCCCGTCAGGAGCGCCGGGCCTGGGGCATCGAAGCCGGCCTCGCGGCGACGCTCGCGGCTGTACGCCGCCAGATCCGTCCGGTCGAACCCGTCGGAAACGGTGACGTTGTACGCGGCCGGGGCGCGCTGGATGCCGCCCTCGCTGCCCGTGGCGAGCCAGCGCCACGTCGCCGGCGCGCGGACCCGGCAGACGCCGGCGCGGACGGTCGCGGTCACCCCGGCGCCCGCGTCTGCCTCCGCGTCCGTGTCCGCGGCGGACCCGTCTCGCGACGAGTCAGACATCTAGCGCCTCCAGCAGTCGGTCGTTCTCGTCGGGCAGGCGGACCGCGACGCGGACGTGGCGGTCGAGTCCGCGGAAGGTGGTGGCGTCCCGGACGGCGATGCCCTCACGCTCCAGCCGCGACGTCAGCGCCGCGACCGACCCGTCGGGGTCGTCCTCGCGCAGGCGACACAGGAGGAACGGCGCTGTCGACGCGTGGACGTCGAAGCGCGCGGCGAGCCGCTCGCGCATCCGATCGCGTTCGGTCGCGACTCGCTCGCGCGTCTCACGGACGAACTCGTCTGCGCGCATGGTGTGGGCGCCCACGGCGGCCGCGGGGGTTCCGAGCGCCCACGCCGGCACGGCCGTCCGCAGGCGGTCGAGCGCGCGGTCGCGGGCGACCGCAAAGCCCGCGCGGAGGCCCGGGAGGCCGAACAGTTTGGTGAGCGAGCGGGCCGCGACGACGCCCTCGCGGCCGGCAAGCGAGTCGCGGTCGGTGAACCCGAGGAACGCCTCGTCGGCCAGCAGGAGTGCCCCGTGCTCGCGGCAGCGGTCGGCGAACGCGCGGAGCGCGTCGGCCGCGGGCGCGTCGCCGGTCGGGTTGTTCGGGACGCAGACGACCGCCATCGCGTGCGGTCCGGGGTCGGCGTCGACGAGTTCGTCGTGGGGGACGAACTCGGGCTCGCCGCCCTGCAGGCGGACCTCGCGCGCGTACTCGCCGAAACTCGGCGCGGGGAGGAGCACGGAGTCCCCGGGTTCGACGTGCGTAGCGACCGTCAGCCGGATGGCCTGCAGTCCGCCGGCCGTGGGGACCACGCGGTCGGGGTCACTGTCGGCGTAGTCGGCGGCGGCCGCGCGGTAGTCCGGATATCCCCGCGGCGGATACGACCGGGCGGCGTCGAGCGCCTCCTCGTAGACGGCGCGCGTCCCGTCGGGGACGCGGGGATTGATATTGGCGCTGAAATCGAGCATCGCGGGATCGTCGCTGGAGCCGTGCGGGACGCGCTCGGTCCGGTCGACGGCGTCGGGGTTCATCGGCCCCCACCCGCGAGGCGCTCTGCGACCGCGGCGTCCGCGAGTCGGTTCACGTTCACCGCCAGTCGGGCGTCGTGAGTCACGTACAGCCGTTCGTCGTACTCCTCGGTGGTGTCGGTTTCGCCCGCCACGTCGTCCGCAGAGACAGACCCGGCCTTGGGGCCAGCGTCCTCGCCGTCACCGGCCACCGTGCTGACGACATTCAATCCGGTGGGGGCCAGTTCCCGGCCGCCGTGCGCGCGAGTGGTG
>JBDGSA010000056.1:0-10230 GCA_042217755.1 Haloglomus sp.
GGAATCGACGCCGACACGGTCGTCTTCGACGTCGACGGCGTGCTGATCGACGTGGCCGACTCCTACCGGCGGGCCGTCGTCGAGTCCGTCGAGCGCGTCTACGGCGAGACGCTCGCCCGCGAGCAGCTCCAGCGCTTCAAGAATGCCGGCGGCTTCAACAACGACTGGACACTCACCTACGCGGTCGCGCTGTACGTCCTCGCGTACCGCGAGGGGCTCGGCCGCTCGGTCGAGACGTTCACGGACACCGTCGCGGCCTCGGGCGGCGGACTGGAGGCGGTCGAGGCGGTCGTCGCCGACCTGCTCGACCCGGACGCCCGCGAGCGGGTGTACGCCGAGTGGGATTGTGACCGCCTCCGGAACGTCTTCCAGCAGCTCTACCTCGGCGACGAGCGCTACCGCGACCTCGAGGGCGGCGAGCCGCCCCTCCCGACCGAACACCGGGGGTTCATCGAGGACGAGCCGGTGTTGCTCGACTCGGCGACACTCGATGCGCTCGTCGGGCACGAACTCGGCGTCGTGACCGGCCGCCCGCGGGCCGAGGCCGAGATCGCGCTCGAGCGCGTTGGCCTCGACCTCCCCGACGACCGGGTGTACGCGATGGAGGACGGCCCCGGCAAGCCCGAGCCGGACGCGTTGCTCGCGGTGGCCGACGACGCCGACGCCGAATCGGTCGTCTTCGTCGGCGACACGCTCGACGACATCGAGACCGCCAGCAACGCCACCGAGGCCGACCCCGCTCGCGAGTACCACGGGATCGGCGTCCTGACGGGCGGCCTCACGGGGGCGTCCGGTCGCCGGAAGTACGAACAGCGCGGCGCCAGCGCCGTCCTCGACAGCGTCAACGACCTGCCCGCACTCCTTGGCATCGAGGCGTAGACAGAGCGCGATTCGGAGGCCGGAGGCGTAGACGGAGTACGAACGGGCGGATTTCCGATGTCCCTGCCGTGGTGACTTCTCTCGTCCACGACCTCCCGTGCTGGCACCGCGCGTGCCGTTCGTGGTCGGCCGCGACAGACCGAACGCACGATCGCGAGGCAAGGCGTTCCGCGAGCGCAATTGCTACCCGGCGGGCACTCTTCGACAGGGTATGGACATCGCACTCCTGGGCGGAACCGGCGACATCGGAGAGGCCCTCGCCCTCCGGCTGGCGTACGACACGAACCACGCGATACGCATCGGCTCGCGCGAGGCCGCGAAGGCCGAGACGAAGGTCGAAGCGTACCTGAACGAACTGGACAGCCGCGGCGTCGAGGCGGACGTGACGGGCCACGAGAATCCTGAAGCCGCGGCGGGCGCGGACGTGGTGGTGTTCGCGCTGCCGGCCTACCACCTCGCGGATACCATCGCGGCGGTCGCCGACGAACTCGACGGCGTCCTCGTGACGCCGGCGGTCGGTATGAAGCGCGACGACGACGGACTCCACTACAACCCGCCCGGCGCGGGGAGCGTCACAGCGCTCGCGCGCGACGCGGCGCCCGACGACGTTCCCGTGGTCGGCGCCTTCCACAATCTCCCGGCCGGGCGGCTCGCGGACCTCGACGCGACCTTCGACTGGGACACGGTCGTCGTCGGCGACGACGAGGACGCAAAGCAGACCGTGATGGACGTCGCCGAGGGCATTCACGGCTTGCGCGCACTCGACGGCGGCGCCATCGCCAACGCGAGCGAGGTGGAGGCGATCACGCCACTGCTGGTCAACCTCGCCAGCGAGAACGAGGGGCTGCACTCGCTCGGCGTCACGTTCAGGTAGCCCGTAGAGCCTGCACCCGCTCAGTCCTCGCCGCGGTCCCGCTCTGCCCCGGCGTCGTGCTCCTGCTGGACGTCGAACTCGTCGGGGGGGCGACCGGCCCGGTCGAGCACCTCGTCGGCGACGAGGATGGGGCAGTCGACCCGGAGCGCGACGGCGATGGCGTCCGAGGGGCGCGCGTCGAAGGTCGCCTCCCGGCGCTCGCCGGCGGTGTACTGTTCGGTGTCGATCTTCGCGAGGAAGGTGCCGTCGGCGAGGTCGTCGATCCGGACGCGGTCGACAGCGCCGCCGAACTCCGCGACCATCTCGACGAACAGGTCGTGCGTGAGCGGTCGTTTGAATGGCTCGCCCCGGAGCGCGTGGCCGATGGACTGTGCCTGGTCGGCGCTGATGAAGATCGGCACGACTCGACCGGCCGCGGCGAGCAACACCACCGGTGCGTCCGGGCCGTCCGTCTCGACACTGACGCCGAGCCCTCTGACCGTGGCCTCGTGTGACATCCCTACCCACACTTCCGGGAGGGGAGTGAAATCTTTTGCCACCGGCCACACAGCAGGGGGTGTGAGCTACGTGGTCGCGGTGAAACGCTCGGCACGACAGGCCAGCGCCGCGGCCGGCGAGTGGGTCCGCGACCGTGGGCCGCGCCGCACTTTCGACTCGAAGCGGGCCGCTCGGGAGTGGGCCCGCGGCCTCGGCGACGAGCAGACGGTGTGGATCCAGAACGCTCACCCGGCCGACGACTCGCCGGCTGACGGCTACCTCGTCGCGCGACGGGTCCCGTTCTGGGTCTCGCGCGAGGAGGACCCGCCGGGCGTACAGGCCACGCTGCCGCGGTGACTGGTTGCGGCCTGCGCTACGTGGCACAGTATCACGACTGACTGTTCAGTTTCGGGCCGGTTCTCGGTTAGTCCGGGTCGTTCATCCCCGTTTGTCTCCGTTTATCGCCGTTCAGAAGATTCAAATCAGACGTATTCTAACGATATAGCGGCTGAACGAGCCGAACAGTCTGAACGAGGGTACCCCCTCAAGTACGTCCGGTCCCCAGACAGGAGTGGAGGCAACAACCCATGAAACTCCGACACGTCACCGCGGCCCTGCTGGCGCTCCTCGTCGTGGGCGCCGGCGCGGCCGCCGCGGCTCCGGGTGCGGCGCCCGAGAAGGCATCGGCGGACGACCAGGACGCGAGCCCGAGCGCGGACGCGGGCCCGCCGAGTGACCTGCCCGGCCCCGTGCCGGACTTCGTGGGTGAGATCCACGACACGATTCGCGGATTCCTGAACGGCTCCGTCGACGCGCTCGGCGAGGCCGTCTCGGGCGTGACGCCCGGCGGCGACGAGCCGAGCCCTGCAGAGCACGGCGGTGGCAGCAGCGGTGACGGCGCGTGAACGGGTCCGGGCTCTCGCCTCGCTGCCGCCGTAACGCCGGTGTTCCCCTGACGCTCCGGTCCGCGAGTTAGTCCTTCGGCCATCCTCGTCGGTTCCAGTTTCACGCTCGCCAGCCCCCTCCGCATCGGTCTCGGTCGGTGTCTCGCCCTCGTCGAATTCGCGCTCTTCGCCCGCGTGCTCTGCCGTGCTCTCGGAGTCGCTCGTCGATCCGGCGCTCTCGTCCGGATTCCACTCGCGTTCGTTCGCGATTCTCTTTTTTCCGGCCGACGCCGGCCATGCGGCCGACGCGCCGGCCGAACGAGGGCCGAGGGAGCGGGAACGGTGGCCGCGGCATCGCTCGCCAGTACGGCGTTCGGACGTATCCCGGATGCGGTCTCGCCGTCGCCGTCTCCGCGCCTCGGATTCCGCCGGCGCCCCGCGCATTCAAGTCCGCGCCGCCGCACCCCGAGATATGGCTCTCACTGCCGAGGACCTCGACATGGTCCGCATCGAGACCGAGGCCCACCGTGCCGACGTCATCATCGACCGGCCCGAGAAGCGCAACGCGATGAACACCGCGGTCATCGAAGACCTGACGACTGCGTTCGAGCGTGTCTCGGGCGCCGACGGCGTCCGCGCGGTGACGCTGCTGGGTGCCGGAGACGTCTTCTGTGCCGGGATGGACCTCGAGATGATGCGCGAGCGCGGCGAGGCAGACGGCGACCTCGACCGCGACGCGTTCCCCGGGCTACTCGAGGCGGTCGATTCCTGCGAGCAGCCCGTCGTCGCGGGCATCAAGCGTGCCGGACCCGCGGGCGCGTTCGAACTGACGCTTCCCTGCGACCTGCGCGTGCTCGGTGAGGCGGCGAAGTACGGCGTCATCGAGGTGCAACTCGGGACGTTCCCCCACGGCGGCGCCACCCAGCGCCTCCCGCGTCTCGTGGGCCTCTCGAAGGCCAAGGAGATCGTCCTCACGGGTGAGTTCATCGACCCCCAGGCGGCCCACGACATGGGGCTGGTCCACGACGTCTGTCCGGACGAGGCGGTCGACGAGCGCGCCCGCGAACTCGCGGACGATCTCTGTGAGAATGCGCCGCTCGGCCTCCGGAACGCGAAGCGGGCGCTCGCTGCCGCGCTCGAGACGCCGCTCGACGAAGGATTAGAACTGGAGCGCGCGCTGGGTGAGGAGCTCTACGACACCGCAGACTACCGCGAGGGCTTTGCAGCCCGACTGGAGGGCCGCGAGCCGGAGTTCCAGGGCGAGTAACGCGGCGAGTCGAGCCGTCCTGTCCGCGGCCGCGGGCGACTCCTCCGGGATGCTCGTCTCCACCCGGGACACTTGTCCAACTCGGGATGCTCGTCTCCACCCGGGACACTTGTCCAACTCGGGACGCTCGTCTCCACCCGGGACACTTGTCCAACTCGGGACGCTCTACTCCGCCGGGACGCGTTCATCCAGGAGGTCATTCGGGCCGGGCCGTTTCCATCACTCCGGATCGCCAAGGCCGGGCCGTTTTTATCACTCGACATCCCATATGGGACCATGGACGCCGGCGAATTCAAGACGAGCCGGAAGACGGCCGCGCTCTACATCCTTCCGTTTCTCGCTCTGGGGGTCGCGGACGTCCTCCTGCTCCTGTTCTGGGGGCTCGACCCGCTCTGGGGGTTCATGATTCTCCCCCCCATCCTCGCGATCAGCATCCTCGGGTGGTTCGCCGTCCGGAGCGGGTTTGCGCGTGACCGTGTCGAGGACGCCCCCGCCGCCGGTACCCAGTCGACCGACGACCGGGACCCCGGCTACTGAGCCGTCCCGTTCGCTCGCTGCCCGTCAGTTCGTCGCACCGACGTCGCCGAATCCCTCCAGTCGGTAGGGGCGCGAGTCCGTACAGTCCTCCAGGTCGCCACAGATGTCGCCGACGGCCCAGTTCCACTCCCGGTCGAACTCGTCGTAGGGGGCCTCGTGGATGCGGTCGACGAACGCCTGGGCGTCGAGCGCGGCGTCCTCGTAGTCCGCGCGAAGCGTGTCGGCCTTCGCGGCGATCTCGCCGGCAACCTCGTCCGGGCAGTCCAGTTCCGTTTCGAGGCGGTGTGCCAGCGTCTCGATGAAGTCCTCTGTCATGTGTGGGGCTTCCCAGCCACGACGCAATCGGATTGCGATTCCGGCGGAGTTCGCCGTCGTCGGTGACGACTGCAGTATTTATTAGATATTCCGAAAGCTGTATAATTATCAGTGAAATTGAAATAGAACGTGGGAGAAATACCGAAAATTTCGGCTACATCGCTGGTATCGACTGAACGGAACGACGCCGAGGGGGAGATTTGAACTCCCGAGTCCGTGAGGACAGTTGCTCTCGAAGCAACCGCCTTGGCCAGGCTAGGCTACCTCGGCTCACTCTACGGTGCGGCGGTTGCGATGTTAGAGGTTTCGATTTATATGACGACTGGTCGACGAGCCGGCGCCGGGGGCTCCACGCGGCGGTTCGTGCCGGTGGTCATCCGGGCGGCCTGACAAAAAGGTTAAACGAGCCATGGCGGTAACGTGATGCATGTCGCAGTCGGCGCGTAGTGAGGCGCTCGTCGTGGGGGGGTCACGAGCGGAGCAGGAGCGATGGACCGAGGCGCTCGTCCCCCTCGTTCGGCCGACCGCCGTCGCTGATGGCGCTGCTGCGCTCGAACGCATCGATTCAGAGGTGGACGTGCTGCTCGTCCACCGCGACCTGCCCGACCAGGCGGCGTCCGATCTCGTTGTGAGGGCCCGCGAGCAGGGATACACCTTTCGAGCGGCGCTGCTCGCCGAGACGACGCCAGAGGAGGACGTGGTCGAGCAGGGGTTCGACACCTGGCTGCTGACGCCCGTCGAGGAGGAGCTGCTCACCCGGACGGTCGAGGGGCTGCTCGCGTGCCGGCGGTACGACCGGGCCATCTCCAATCTGTACACGCTGGCGAGCGAGCAGGCCACGGAGGGGACGGATACGATGACGGGGCGAGAGCGCGTCGAGGCGGCACGGGCCGAGGCAGACGCCGCGCTCGAGGCGGTCGACACCATCGACCGCGAGGCGCTGCTGGCCAACAGCCCCGCCGTGTTCCGGGACGAAGAGTCGTGATCGAATCGCGATCGTCGCCGCCGGGCGGCTTCCGACGACTTGGCGAACGCCCCGCTGCCGGGGCGTAGCGGGCGTCAGTGGTGGGAACGCTTTTGGTCGGTGTTTCCGAAACGACCGAATATGACACCCGGAGGCAGAACAGAACAGACTGGGGCGTTCGTCGATGCCCTGGCGCGACTACAGCGTGACGGGGGCGCGCTGCTGGTCGTCGGGACGCCGCCGGGTGACACGCACGAGCGGGCGTGCAGCCGGATGCTGGGCAGCAGGGACCAGCGCCGCGTCGTCTGCCTGACTGACGGGCGCTGTTCGGCGGGTCCGGAGCGAGCCCGACCGACTGACCGACTGCTCGAATTCGCGGCCGACGCGCGGAGCGCGGTTGCCAGCGGCTGCGGCGACCCCGGCGGCGGGGACGCGGCCGCTCCCCTCTTCGACACCGACACAGACCGGGAGTGCGACGGGACCGACACAGACCGGGAGTGCGACGAGACCGACCCGACCGAGGTCGAGACAGCCGCCGCGTTCGGTGCGCGCGTCGCCGAGGCCGTCGCCGACGCCGCCGACGCGACCGACCTCCGGGTCTGTATCGATTCGCTCCTCCCGCTCGTCGACGAACTCGGCGAGGAGCGGGCGTTTCGGTGGTTCCACACGGCCGCTGCCGACGTGCGGTCGGCCGGCGGTGTCTGCCACGCGCACCTCCCACTCGCTCGCGAGAACGACCTCGTCCGGCGATTCGAGGCGCTGGTCGACGCCACGGTCGAACTCCGACTGGTCGACGGCCGCCCCGAACAGCGCTGGTTCGTCCACGGTTCGGTCGGATCGGACTGGCTCCCGTTGCAGGGGTAGTGCCCGTCTCGGTGCCCCGACTCCGGGGTCGGATTCAAGTTGTAGCGGGTCGCCCTCTCTCCGTGGCAGTCTCGTTCGACCTGTTCGGCACGCTCGTCGCCGTCGACCGACCCGACGATCCCGGCGCGGTCGTCGCCGACGAGCTGGCGGCCCGAGGAATCGACGTGCCCGGGGACTGGGACCGGGCCTTCCGCGAACGCCACGTCGACGCACCGGCGAACGCGGAGGTGCCGCTCCCGGCGCACGTGGCGGCCGCGCTGCGGAGCCGCGGCGTCGACGTCACCGACAACGCCGCGCGGCGGGCGGTCGTCGCGGCGTTCGACCCCGAGGTGGAGCGCCGCGAGGGCGCCCGGGCCGCCGTCGCGGCCGCCCGCGAACGCGGTCCCGTCGGCGTCTGCTCGAACACGAGCGTCCCGGAACTCGCCCGGCGGTCGCTCATCCGCGCGGATCTCGGCGACGCCTTCGACGCCGTCGTGACGAGCGCCGGCTGTGGCTGGCGCAAGCCCGACGCGCGCGCCTTCGAGGCGCTCGCGAATCAACTCGGCGTCGAGACGGCCGCCATGGTCCACGTCGGCGACGACCCGGCCGCCGACGGCGGCATCGAGGACATCGGCGGCCAGTTCGTCGACGTGGCCGCGACGCCGCTCTCCTCGTTTCCGGCGTGGCTGGCGGACGAGGGCGCTCCCGACGCGGACGAGGTGACTGGACCGTGAGCCGGCGCGTGGCGACGGCGGTGCTGGTCGCGGCCCTGCTCGACCGGGTGGTCGCGGAGCCGCCGGATCCCCACCCGGTGGCGCTGTTTGGCCGGGTCGTCGCACCGCTGGACCGCGCCTGGTCCCGCCCGCGGGCGGCGGGAGCAGTCATCGCCGGGCTGTTGCCCGCGCTCGCCGCCGGGGCTGTCGGCGCGGTCGTCGCGGTCGTCGAGCGCCGGGACCGTCGACTCGGGGTCATCGCGGCCGCGCTCGCGGTCTTCACGACGACGAGTCACCGGCTCCTCGTCGAGACGGCGGCCGATGTGGTGACGACGAGCGAGCGCGACCTCGACGCGGCGCGCGAGGACCTGCTGGCGCTGGCCGGGCGGGATGCGGCGGATCTGTCGGCGGGCGAGGTGCGGAGCGCGGCGGTCGAGTCTGCCGCGGAGAACCTCGCCGACGGACTCGTCGCTCCGCTCGCCGGCTTCTGTCTCGGCGCGGTCGTCTCACTCCCCGCGGCCGCGGCGGGCGCGGCGTGGGTCAAGGCCGTCAACACACTGGACTCGATGCTGGGCTACCCCGACAGACCCCACGGGACCGCCAGTGCCCGGCTGGACGACGCCGTCGCGTGGCTGCCCGCCCGGGCGAGCGCGGGACTGCTCGCGCTCGCGGCCGGGGACGGCGGCGCGCTCACTCGCGCCCGGGCGTGGCTCACCGATGTTCCCTCGCCCAACTCGGGCTGGCCGATGGGAGCGCTCGCGGCTGCCCTCGGGACGCGCCTCGAGAAACCCGGCGTCTACGCGCTCCCCGGCGGCTCGTCCCTTCCGGACGTGGCCGTCGCGCGCCGCGGTCTCCGCCTCGTCGCGCGCGCCGGCTGGCTCGCCTGGGGCGGCGCCGCGGCGCTCGCGTGGGCCGGCGGCGGCGACGGAGAGCGCGACGCGCCCAGCGGAGGTGATTCCTGATGCCGCCGACCCGCGTGCGGCTCCGGCAGGCGATCCGCGGCGCGCTGGGCTTCCTGACGCGCCTGCCGGTCTCCCACGAGGGCCGCGCGTGGGTCGCGTTCCAGGGGACGCCGCTTGCCTTCCCCGCCGTGGGATACGTCGTCGGTGTCGCCGCCGCGATCCCGCTGGTCGGCTTCTCGGCCGTCGGCGCGCCCGCGCCTGTCGCCGCGGCGGCGACGCTCGCGGCGCTCTATCTCGTCACCGGGATCAACCACCTCGACGGCCTGGCGGACTGTGGCGACGCCGCCGCCGTCCACACGGTCGAGCGCCGTCGCGAGGTGCTGAAGGACACGACGACTGGCGTCGGCGCGCTGGCCGCCATCGCCATCGGCCTCATCGGAACGGCGCTCGGTCTTCTGGCGGTTGCGCAACTCGGGCGGGGGACGCTCGCCGGCCCCCTCCTCGGCGACGGCGTCCCCGCGCCGCCACTCCGGGCCGCGGGCCTCGTCGTCGCGGCGGAGGTCGGCGCCAAGTTCGGGATGGCCGCTATCGCCTGCTTCGGCGAGGCCATCACCGACGGGTTCGGTGCCGCGTTCACCGGGCGGGCGACGCCCGGTCTGCTGGTCGGACCTGTCGTCGTAGTGCTCCCCGCGGTGCTGCTGACGGGCGTCTCGCCCGTCGCTCCCGTGGCGTTACTGACGGCGTTCGCGACCGCGCTGGTCGTGCTCCGGTGGGCCCGGTCGCGGCTTGGAGGCGTGAACGGCGACGTCTTCGGCGCCGCGAACGAACTGGCCCGACTGGCGGCGCTGCACGCCGGCGCCGTGGCGTGGGTGGTCGGATGAGGGAGACGATGGCCGGGGCGCCCGCGGGGCCCGCGACGACTGGAACGGCTCCGGGGCTCTCGTGCTCGCGCTCGCGCTCCATCGACACACTCCAGACTCGCCGGATAATCGTGAAATCCTGGAACCAATCTCGTAAAATATCGAATAAAATTCTCGGAACGAAAATTGAGAAGCTGACGGCTCACTCCGGAACATGAACGCGCTCGTCATGTGCGGCGGTCGCGGGACGCGCCTCGACAGCGAGGTCGAAAAGCCCCTCCACGAGATCGCCGGCGTGCCGATGCTCGACCGCGTGCGGGGTGCCCTCCGGAACGCCGAGGCGGTCGAGCGGGTCCACCTCGTCACCGCGCCGCACGCGCCCCAGACCGCGCGCCACGTTGCCGAGGCCGCACGCGCAAACGAGACCGTCATCGCGGCACCGGGCGAGGGCTACGTCGCGGACCTCGGGCGTGCGCTCCGAGACGACCGCGTCGCGACGCCCTGCCTCACGGTCGTCGCGGACCTCCCGCTGCTCGCCGCCGACGCCGTCGACGCCGTCTGTGACCACTACGCGGCGCTCGCCCCCCGACCGACCACGACGCCGTCGCTCACGGTGTGCGTCCCGACCGCGCTCAAGGAGGCACTCGGCGTCTCCGCGGACACCACTCGCGCGCACGGCGGCCGGGAACTGGCCCCCACCGGATTGAATGTCGTC
>JBDGSA010000186.1:0-8279 GCA_042217755.1 Haloglomus sp.
CAGCGTGCGGTTCTTGTCGGTCGCACTCCAGCAGCAGCGTGCGGTTCTTGTCGGTCGCACTCCAACAGAACGGTGTATGGAACTGGATCTTCTCGACGCGTCCGTCGTCCCCGAGCGCGCCCGCGACGTCAAGACCGAGGCCCGCGAATTCGCCGACGAGCATATCGCGCCGAACGCGGCGGCGTACTTCGACAGCGGCGAGTACCCGTGGGACGTGCTGGAGGCCGGGATGGACGCGGGAGTCGTAGCCGCCGACGTTCCCGAGGAGTACGGCGGTCGTGGCTGGGACCTCCATCAGATTCTGGCGGCCGCAGAGGAGTTCTATCGCGCCGACGCCGGCATCGGACTCGTCCTCCAGCTTGCCTCGTTCGGCACCGAGATCCTCGTCGAGCACGGCACGGACCGGCAAAAAGAGGAGTACCTGCGGCCGGTCGGCCGGAACGAGCAGATCACGGGACTCGCGGTCTCCGAGCCCCAGACCGGGAGCGACCTCGCCGGGATGGCGACGACCGCGTCGCGGGACGGCGACGAGTGGGTACTGGACGGCGAGAAGTACTGGGTCGGCAACGGCGTCGAGGCCGACTGGGTCACGATGTACGCGAAGACCGGCGACGACCCGGACGACCGCTACAGCAACTACTCGCTGTTCATCGTCCCGACCGACGCCGAGGGCTACGAGGCCGAGCACACTCCCGAGAAGATGGGCATGCGCGCCTCGAAGCAGGCCCACATCGTCCTCGACGGGTGCCGGATTCCCGAGGAGAACCTCATCGGCGCGGAGGGCGCGGGATTTTACATGCTCGCGGAGTTCTTCAACCACGGCCGCGTCGTGGTCGGCGGGCAGGGCCTGGGTATCGCCAGCGCGGCCGTCGAGGAGGCGTGGGACTTCGTCCACGACCGAGACGCCTTCGGGCGGCAGCTCAACGAGTTCCAGGCCGTTCAGCACGCGCTCGCGGACATGCGGCTCACCTTCGAGCAGGCCCGCTCGCTGAACTGGCGGGCCGCAGAGAAGGTCGCGAACGGCGAGAAGCCGGGATTCTGGGCCTCGATGGCGAAGGTTGCCTCGACGGAGGCCGCGGTCGACTGCGCCGAACGCGGGATGCAACTGCACGGCGGACGTTCCATCTTCCACGACCGGCGCATCGCCCGGACGTATCGGGACGCCCGTATCCCCGTCATCTACGAGGGCGCAAACGAGATCCAGCGCAATCTCATCTATCGACAATCCTGAACGGGAATCTCCGATTCTTATTCCGTATTGAGCTGTTTGAAACTAATCGGGCATGGTATCGAGAAATATGCCTGATGCCTACAGGTCGAGCAGTTCCTTCGCGATGATGTTGCGCTGGATCTCGCTCGCGCCCTCGCCGATCTGATAGATCTTGGTGTGGCGGTAGTGGCGCTCGACCGGATACTCGCGCGTGTAGCCGTTGCCGCCGTGGAGCTGGATCGCGTCGCTTGCGACCTCTTCTGCGATCTCGGAGGCGTAGAGCTTCGCCATCGACGCCAGTTTGGTCGGCTTCTCGCCGTCGTCGACACGCTGGGCGGCGTCGTAGACCAGCCGCCGCGCGAGTTCGACCTTCATCGCCATGTCCGCGACCGTGTGCTGGACGGCCTGGAACTCCCGGAGTTCGCGGTCGAACTGCTCGCGCTGGCTCACGTAGTCGATGGTCTCCTCGAGACAGCCCTGTGCGATGCCGAGGGCTTGCGCCGCGATGCCGACCCGTTCCGCCTCGAAGAACTCCATCAACTGGTAGAATCCAGTGTTCTCGTTGCCGACGAGGTTCTCTTCGGGGACCCGAACGCCGTCGTACCGGAGCTGGGCGGTCTCGGAGGCGTTCCAGCCCAGCTTGTCGATCTCGCGCTCGACCTCGAAGCCGTCGCGGTCCGTCTCCACGATGATGGCCGAGATGCCGCCGTGGCCGGGGCCGCCCGTGCGACACATCGTGAGGACGTAGTCCGCGATAGTGCCATGCGTGATGAACGTCTTCACGCCGTCGATGACGTACTCGTCGCCGTCCTGCTGTGCCTCCGGCACCGCGGGACTCGTCGAGCTCCGCTCGCCGGTGTCTCTCTCGGCCGTCGTCTCGATGCTCGCCGCGTCGCTGCCGTGCTCGGGTTCGGTGTTGCCCAGCGCGCCGATGAGGTCGCCGTTCGCGACGCCCCGGAGAATCCACTCCTTTTGTTCCTCGGTGCCGTACTCACTGATCATCCGGGTCCCGAACTCCGTGCCGATGGCGGCGAGCATCCCCGCGTCGACGCGGCAGATCTCCTCGGCGAACAGGCAGGCCTCGACCTGCGAGAGTCCGGCGCCGCCGTACTCCTGTGGGATGCTACCGCCGACGAGCCCGACGTCGACCGCCTTCTCCCAGACTTCCCGGGGCCACTCGCCTGTCTCCTCGTGGTGGCGTGCCACCGGCGCGATCTCGTTCTCGGCGAACTCGCGTGCCGTCTGTCTGACCGCGCGCTCCTCCTCGGAGAACCCGAAGTCGACCATGACCCGCGGAAAGCAGGGGACGGGAGAAGACGTTTGCCCTCTGAACGACGGCGTTCTCACGCATCTGCTCTCGGGGCAACTCACGAACGGTCGGCGCGCGCCGTCTGTATCGCGCCCCAACCTCTAAGCCCCCCGGGTCCGCTTTCAAGCGCATGAATTTCGCCAACTACCTCGACATGGCGGCCGCGGAGGCCCCCGGCGACCTGGCCGTGACCGACCCACAGCGCGATCTGACCTACCGCGAACTTGCGGGGGAGACGGACGCGTTCGCGAACGCGCTGGCCGAACTGGGGGTCAGACCAGGCGAGAGGGTGGCGCTCTACCTCCCAAACAGCACGGCGTTCGTGACGAGCTACTTCGGCGCGATGAAGCACGGCGCCATCCCGTTCCCGATCAATATGCGGTTCGAGGGCCCGGAGGTCGAGTACGTGCTCGACGACGCGGGCGCGACGGCGCTCGTGACGGTCGGGCAGTTCGAGGACGCGGCGGCGTCCTTCGAGACCGACGACCTCGAGCACCTCGTCGTCGCGAACGGCGATCGGGGCCACGACTACGGGTCGCTCGTGCGCGAGCACGCAGGCGACCACGAGGTCCACCCCCGCAAGAGCGACGAACTTGCCGAACTCGTCTACACCTCGGGCACGACGGGGCGCCCGAAGGGCGTCAGGCACACGCACGGGAACCTGCAGGCGAACGCGGACGGTCTCATCCAGGCGATGAACTGGACCAGCGACGAGATCTGTCTGACCGTCTGCCCGTGCTTCCACGTCTCGGGGCTGAACGTGACGACGACCCCCTTCGTCGTCGCCGGCGCGGAGAACCACCTCCTCCCGAAGTGGGACATCGACCTGGCGCTGTCGACGATGGAGGAGCGGGCGGTGACCTACGCCTTCTTCATCCCGACGATGCTCGTCGACATCCTCAACGAGGGCGTCGAGGGGTACGACCTCTCGGCGCTGGAAACGGTGGGGGTCGGCGGCTCCCCGATGCCGAAAGAGCGCATCGACGCCGCCGAGGAGTTGCTCGACATCAAACTGCTCGAGGGGTACGGGATGACCGAGACGACGCCGCTCGCGGCCATCAACACGCCCGACCAGGAGGTCTACAAGGCCGGCAGCATCGGCCCCCCGGCCCGCGAGGTCGTCGACGTCCGCATCGAGGACCCAGAGACACGCGAGGAGGTGGGGACAGACGAGAAGGGCGAGATGCTCTGGCACGGCGACACCATCACACCCGGCTACTACAACCTTCCAGAGAAGAACGAGGAGGCGTTCGTCGAACGACCTGCTCAGGCGGAACAGGCCGAAGGAGGCAGCGAAGCCGCCGAACGGGAAAGCAAGGAGTGGCTCCGTTCCGGCGACATCGCCCGGATGGACGAGGACGGCCACCTGTTCGTCGAGGACCGCATCGACGACATGATCATCACGGGCGGGGAGAACGTCTACCCCCGCGAGATCGAGGAGGTGCTGTACGGCGTTGACGGCGTCGAGGAGGCCGCCGTGGTCGGCGCGCCCGACGACCGGCTCGGCGAGCGCATCGTCGCGTTCGTCGTCGGCGACGTGACTGCCGACGACCTGGAGGCCGCCTGTCGGGGCACCCTGACCGACTACAAGGTCCCAAAGGAGTTCCGCCTCGTCGAGGACCTCCCGAAGACGTCGACCCAGAAGATGGACAAGGTGGCGCTGCGCGACCGGCTGGAGTAGCGCGTTCCGCGGCCGGGAGGAGGCTCCGCCACGAGAGACACAGTTCGCGGTGTCACGGTGGTGGTGCAGCCCTTACGGCCACAGTACTCGGTAGTGAGTAGCTATTCCGGGTCGATCCAGCGGTCGGGGGAATCGGCGATTCCGGGTCGGTCGAACGGTCGCCAGATTCAGGGACCGCGAACGCCGACGTCCGACGATGACCGGGACCGTCGACGAGACGTACGTCGCGGCGCTCCAGCACGACCTGGTCGACCCCGGGGCGGCGACGCTCGTGGGCGTGGTCCGGCGGCCGACGGGGTGGTTCCGGGCCGCCGTGGACGAGAACCGGCCAGCACTCGGCCCGCCCGAGGCGCTCCTCGACGAGGCGAAGGCCCGCACCGAGGACCTCAAACGGCAGGGGATGTGCGACGAAGGCGCCCACAACGCCGCGTGGGAGGAGACCGAGTTCGAGCGCCGATACCGCGAGTACCTGGACGCGGAGTCGGACGCCAGAGCGGCGCTTGCAGACCTCACCGAGCGAATCGCCGCCGGCGAAGACCTCTGGCTCGTCTGCTTCGAGGGCGAGGGAAAGCGGTGTCACCGGGACATGCTGGTCGAACGCCTCCGCGAGCGCGTCGCTTAACCCGGGCCGCGCCCTCGAGTCAGGTATGGTCGACCAGCGCGACGAGGCGACTGAACCGGCGGGAGACCGACTGGAGACGATGCGGCCGAACCCGGCGTGGGACGAGGCGTCCTACGCGGACGCGGTCGAGACGCTCGCGGAACTCCCCGCCGACGTCGTCATCAAAGTGTGGGGGGGTGACTGGTGCAAGGACTGCCGCAAGCAGCTCCCCGATTTCGGCGCCGCGCTCGAAGCCGCCGGCATCACGGGCGACCGCGTCGAACACTACCCCGTCGAGAAGGAGGAGGACGGCAGCAAGGTCGGTCCGCTCGTCGAGGAGTACGGCATCGAACGCATCCCGACCGTCGTCGTCGAGCGCGTGCCGCCACGCGCCACGGAAAGCGCGAGCGGGGAGCAGAGTGACGCGCGAGCGCGCGACAGCGAGGAACTCGCGCGGTTTGTCGAGGAGGAACCCGTTCCCATCGTCGTCTCGCTCGCCGAGCAACTTTCGGAATAAATCGAATTTCAGTTCGAAATCCCTCGAAGCCACCGAAATACCAATTTATTCGAACTGCATCGGATATTTTAGGTTATTTCAACAGAAACCCGTCAGCATGTACAGTTGCACGGTAGTCCGGCCACCGGCCGGTTCGAGCACGATCGCGTCGACCGGTGGTGCGGTCGTGGTCGTCGCGACGGCGTATCGGTCGACGTCGAACTCCGATGCGGGATCGAACGTCCGACCGGCGATGCTCACCGCGCGCGGCGGCCCCGGTACTGCCGCCATCTCGGGGTCCGAGCCGCCGAGCGCGACGCGGGTGGTGGCACGCTCCGCCAGGTGGGCCGCCTCGCGTGCGTTCGACCAGGTATCGGACACGGTCACGCGCCGGGAGACGATTTCCGGGTAATCGCCGCTCGATTCGCCCAGATCACTCGGACAGAGAGGCTTGGTGGGACCGATGGCGTATACTGACCCGTCGCCGCCGGGCGTCGGTGTCTGGCCGGCATCGGCTGGCGCCGTGGTCGGGACCGGCGCTGGGGTCAGCGTCGCCGTCGGGGAGACGGTCTCCGTGCCGGCGGCTCCACACCCCGCGAGCAGTATCGCCAGCACGAGGGCGAACAGCCGAACGACACGTCGGGACCGACGCAGCATCGGCTCACTCGCCGGCGTCGGCGCCGGGGGCGAGGTCCGCTGCCCACTCGAGCGCCTCGTCGAGGTCGTGTGTCGGCGGCGAGCAGGTCCGCGACCGACAGGCGTAGACCGTCGGCTCGCCGTCGCGCGCCTCGCGCCCGGCCCAGATGGGCGGCGCCTCGTCGAGACCGAGGACGGCGAGCCAGTCTTCGAGCGCGTCGTCGGTCGCGGGCCGGCGCGCAAGCAGGCGCTCGGGCAGGTACGTACTCGCGAGCGTCTCACGCCAGGCGGGCGGCAGCTCGCCCGCGATTGTCACCTCGAGTGGACCGACGGCCGCGTCGTCGGCCGCGAGCACGAGCGTCGGATGCTTCAGCGGGTTCTCCTCGAGCGTCGAGGCGTGCGTCCCGACGACAGCCTCGGCGACCGCTCCGAAGCGATCGTGGTCGGCGAAGTGGTCCAGGTCCGCGAGGAGCCGGACGGCGACGCCCGTACTCGACGGCGTCGAAGAGTCGCCGAGTTCCTGGGGCCGCGCGACGAGCGTCTCGCCGCCCGAGGGCGTGAAGTAGAGGGTCTCCTGAGCGGTGTCCCAGAACGACGCTTCGATGCACCGCGCCAACTCGAGTGCGAAGGCCAGGTGGTCGACGTCGCCGGTGGCCTCGTAGCACGCGAGCGCGCCGCGACCGAGGAAGGCGTAGTCCTCCAGGTAGCCGTCGATGCCGGCCTCGCCATCCTTGAAGCGCCGCCGGAGGCGGCCAGGAGCGTCGCCACCGTCGCCCTCGGCGGCGGACGCGCCGTCCGGGTCCCAGAGTCGCTCCCGAGCGAAGTCGAGGGCGTCGGTCGCGAGGGAAGCCCAGCGGTCCTCTTCGAGGACGAGCGCTCCTTCCGCGAGTGCGGCGACCGCGAGTCCGTTCCAGCCCGCGAGCACCTTCTCGTCGCGGCGGGGCCGCGGTCGGTCGGCGCGGGCCTCGCGAAGCGTCTCGGTCGCGGCGTCGAGTCGGTCACGGACAGCCACGGCGTCGAGGTCGTACTCTTGGGCCAGCGCGTCGACGTCGGTTGCGAGGGTCAGCACCGAGAGCCCGGCCTCGAAATTCCCGGCCTCGGTGACACCGAAGCGGTCGCAGACGAGGGATGCGTCGAGGTCGTCGTGGTCCCCGTACTCCAGGGCCTCCTCGACCTCGGCGGGCGTCCAGGCGTAGAACGCGCCCTCCTCGACCGTTGCCGCCTCGCCCTCGCGCCCGTCGAGTGGCGGGCTGCGGGCGTCCAGCGTGGCGTAGAACCCACCATCTGGGTGGCGCATCTCCCGTTCGAGGAAGTCGAACGTCTCGCGGACGACCCGCGCGTAGCGGTCCTCACCAGTGGCCTGATACCCCGCGAGGAAGACACGGGGGATCTCGGCGTTGTCGTACAGCATCTTCTCGAAGTGGGGAACGGTCCACGACCGGTCTGTGCAGTAGCGGTGGAAGCCGCCGCCGAGGTGGTCGTACAGGCCGCGGGTCGCCATCGCGTCGAGCGTCTCGGTGGCCACGTCCCGGTACTCGTCGCGGCTCGTGCGGTCGTGGGCGCGCAGGAGGACGTGCAGACGCCCGGGTTGCGGGAACTTCTGGCCGCGGCCGAAGCCGCCGTGTTCGCGGTCGGCCGACCGGAGTGCCGCCGACGCGGCGGCGTCGAGGAAGTCGGCGTCGGGCGACTCGCTCGGCGACTCGGGCACCTCCTCGAGTTCCCCCCGAGCCGCGGCGGCCCACTGCTCTGCGCGCTCTTCGATCTCCTCGCGTTCTTCGGGATTGTTCCACGCCTCTTCGATGTCTCGAAGCAACTGGAGGAATCCTGGCTGGCCACGCTTCGGGTCGCGGGGGAAGTAGGTCCCGACGTAGAACGGCTTCCCCTCGGGTGTCAGGAAGACCGAGAGCGGCCAGCCGGCCTGGCCGCGGACGAGCCGGCAGACTGTGATGTACAGCGAGTCGATGTCCGGACGCTCCTCGCGGTCCACCTTGATGGGAACGAACGACTCGTTGAGTGTAGCCGCCACCGTCTCGTCCTCGAAGCTCTCCTCTTCCATCACGTGACACCAGTGACAGGCGGAGTAGCCGACCGAGAGGAAGATCGGCACGTCCTGCTCGCGGGCGGCTTCGAGCGCCTCGTCGTCCCACGGCTGCCAGTTGACGGGATTGTCGGCGTGCTGCGTGAGATACGGAGAAGCGGCGTCGTCGAGGCGATTCCGGTCGACAGTGGGCATGGCCGGGCGTTCGGTCGGGACGCGCAAAAGGGTGCGGTCGGGTGTGAGTGCGCACAAGGGTGCGGTCGGGTGTGAGTGCGCACAAGGGTGCGGTCGGGTGCGAGCGCACACAA
>JBDGSA010000186.1:8379-10061 GCA_042217755.1 Haloglomus sp.
CACAAGGGTGCGGCCGCGGAGGTCCCGGTGACGGCCGACAGTTCGAGAGCCGCGTCTGACGAAACAGCTATAGGGCTCGGGTGCGCCGTGCAAGCGTGTCTCTTGCCAACGGGTCTCAAAACTGGCCGTTCTCCGCCGCGCTTCGCGAGAACCTGCGGGAACTGCGACAGGCACGTCGACACGGCGGCTGTTCGGTGGCGTGCGACCGCGACCGCGATGACGCCTCGCGACTCCCCTGGAACACCGGCGGACTGTACGGTGGCTGGGGGGGTCACGCGTTCCACGGGACGGAACCGGGTGCAGACCGGACGCCCGTCGTCTTCGTCCACGGGAACCAGCGCGACGCCTGTGACTGGCTGTCCCACGCCGAGTTCTTCCTGAAGCGCAGCTATCTCGGCGACGAACTCTGGGCGGTGACGTTCCGCGACGGGAGCCCCAGCCACCGCGAGATGGCCGCGACGCTCGCGGACTTCGTCGACCAGGTCCGCAACCACACCGGCGCCGAGCAGGTGGCGGTGGTCGCTCACAGCCTCGGCGTGACCGGCGTCCGCTGGTGGCTCTCGGAGTACGACTGCCACGGCGACGTCGAGACGGTCGTCAGCCTGGCCGGTGCGAACCACGGGTCGGTCCTGAACAAGTGGGCCGCGAACGCCGGCATCAGCGAGGAGACGTACAAGGTGACGCCCTTCCTCCGGGCGGACTACCACCGCCACGACGACCACCCGCTGATCCGGCTGAACGAGGACGAGACGCCCGGTGACATCGACTACTATACCCTCCGGGGGACCGAGGATCCCCTGTTCTGGGGCTGTCTCGACAGTCCGAAACTCGAGGGCGCGACCAACGTCGCACTCGAGACCGACCACGACGGGGTCCGGACCGACCAGCACGCCATGGAACTCGTCTTCGAATGGGTCTCGGGCGACCACCCACACGACCTCAGCCTCCAGGTCGGGCTCCCCGACGCACGCCGAACGCGCGGGTAGGCGCTGTACCGGGGCGCGGACGGCACCAGAGGTCGGCCGGGGGCCACGCCGGGAGAGCAACCCTTAGGGGGGACCCGCGCGGCGACTCGCGTATGAGCACGAGCGAGCACGAGCGGATCCTGCTGGTCGGCGGCGGTGGGCGCGAGCACGCCGTCGCACGGGCCGTCGCGCGGGCAGACGACGCGACCCTGTACGCCTGCGCCTCCAACCGCAATCCCGGTATCGAGGCGTTGTCCAAGGAGTACGTCGTCGTCGACGACGAGACCGACCCCGAGACCGTAGTAGCCGCCGCGCGCGACGTCGGCGCGACACTCGCCGTCGTCGGTCCGGAGGCGCCGCTCCAGGCCGGCGTCGCGGACGCGCTGGACGACGCCGGCATCTACGCCTTCGCCCCGGAGGCCGACGAGGCGCGCATCGAGACGGACAAGCAGTTCCAGCGCGAGTTCATGCACGACGAGGCCATCCCGGGATGTCCGGACTTCGAGACCTTCGACAGCGCCGAGGCCGCCGCCGACTACGTCGCCTCCGTCGAGAGCGACGTCGCGGTGAAGCCCCGCGGTCTCACCGGCGGCAAGGGCGTCCGCGTGACTGGCGACCAGCTCACGAACGAGGAGGCCGTCGAGTACGTCCGCGACTCGGCGTACGACGAGTGGGTCGTCGAGGAGCGCCTCGTCGGCGAGGAGTTCACCGTCCAGG
>JBDGSA010000060.1:0-10054 GCA_042217755.1 Haloglomus sp.
CCGGACGGGTTCCGGGCGCCCGCCCTCGGGCGTGAACGCCGCGACGATCTCGGCGGCGCGGTCCGTGTCGCAGCCGACTGCCCGAACGAAGCAGGTTTCGTCGTTGACTGACACCCGGTCACGGGCGGGCTGGCGCTGGTAGGTTTCGAGGCGCGTCTCGAGCGCCTCGGGGTCGTCGGCGAACGCGTCGCGGAGCGCCGACTCGAGTCCCTCGCTCTCCTCGAACGAGACCGACAGCACCGGCCGCTCGACGGCCTCGTGGACGGCGTGCAGGTCGAGCACGTTGAACCAGGCGGGCGCGATGCCCGCGACGAACAGGTAGCGGACGTCCTCGCGGTCGAGGCGCTCCCAGCAGTCGACGACGGTCTCGGTGGCGTCCGTGCCACCGACCGTCCACGAGTCGAGAACGAGGTCGTCGAAGGTCCGATCCGCGCGGACGACGGTCCCCGCGACCGTCGCCGCCCGGTCGCCGGCGGCTGACTCCGCGATGCCGAGCGCGCGAACCCCGCGGTTCACCTCAGGAGCCCTGCTCTTTTTGTTCCGACTTGATCTCCTCGAGTTTGTCCAGCAGTTCGTCGCTGTCCGTGTCGCCGAACTCGTACTCCACCTCTCCGCTGTGGTCGTGTTCGGCGGTGTTCATCCCCTCGTCGTCCTCGAAATCTGTGTCTATCTCCTGGTTCTCCTGTTCCGACTCGTCGTAGCTCCCGAAGCCCATGTCCAGTTGGGTATAGTGAATTGTTCGTGATAAATGGTGTGCCGGATACCCCCCGTGTCTGATGCGCTGGCAGTGTCCCGCGGTTCTGATACGCTGGTGGTGACCTTCGGAGATGATACGATAGTAGTGACTCTCGAACCAGATACGATAGTGGTTCCCCTCGGTCCAGGTACGCTGGCGCTCTCCCAGGTCGGGTCAGGACAGGAACGCGACGACTCACACGTAGATGTACCCCTCTACGGGGTCGTAGCGCGAGTCGTCGACGGTAAAGGCCGTCGAAGCGTTGCGAGCGACGGCGACGGCACAGACGAGCGAATCCAGGGCGTCTCCGCCCGCATCTCCGAGCAACTGCTGGCGGGAGACGCCGTCGAGGACGACGCCGCGGTCGAGGAGGCCGTCGAGGATGCGTTCGCGGCGCTCGCGCGCACCGGGGTGTCGAGCGTCGTCCTTGTACGTCTGGTCGGGGAGGTCGAGGTCACGAAGGGTCGCCGCCGGGTAGGTCTCGACCAGCGTCGGCTGCTCGCGAGCGGGGGGAGAGACCATCGGCGACACGACGACATCGTCCTGTCGGACGACGTTCCAGAGCAGGTCCCGTAGCCCGTGGAGCGTCTGGTAGTACGTGATGAACGAGTACGGCGAGGAGGCGCCAGTCGCGTGGTCGGTCGCCCGCTTCAGGTCGACTCCGTCGGCGTCGCTCGCCCGGGCACGCGCTCGAAGCGCCGACTGGAACTCGCTGGCGTCGGCGCCGGAGAACGTCTCGCGGACCCACTCGAGCGTCGCCCGCCAAACGTCCGTCTCGGCGACCGCATCGGGCAGGACTGCTCGCGGGAGCCCGAACGAGCAGTCCAGGCCCGTAACCTGTGGGTCGCTCGTCCGCTCGTCTGCGCCCCGGATGAACCGGCGAAGTCCACGGAGAACGGCATTCCGCTCGGTGGCGCCGAAGGCCTCGCTTGCCGACCGCGCGGCCGTCACCTGGAGGTCGACGCGCTGTGGAGCCCCGTCGGTCGAACACCGACCCGAGACGAGCCAGATGTCGTTGCCCGGTTCCGCACTGCCGCTGAAGTCGACGCCGTGGACGCGCACGAGCCCCGTTCGGACCGCTGTCGACGAGAACCCATCGGCCGTGGGCGCGCGGAGTTCGCCCGGCGTGCCGCGGCCGCCCCGCCCGGAACGTCACGGCTTGCCCCGCCCGGGAGTTTGATACGTCGCGCGGGCCTACAGTCGTGTATGCCCAAGACACTCGAGATACAGTGTGCGGACCCGGACTGTGATCTGGATATGGCCGAACTCCACTACACCTACAACATGCCAGACGGGACGGGCGCCGAGGCGTTCAGTTGCCCCTACTGCGGCGGCGAGGTGGAGGCGATTCAGGCGTGAGCGACGCCGACGACGAGTTCGACGACTTCGAGGACGAGTTCGACGAGTCGTTCGAGGAGGCGTTCGACGACGACTTCGAGGAGGCCGACGACTCGGGGGCGGGCTTCCGACTCCCGTCGCTCCGCGAGGTCGGCGAGTCCGTGGGCGAGGCCGTACTCGACGGCATCGGGCGCGCCTCGGCGCGCCTCCAGGAGCGCCGCCCGCTCGCGGCTGACCTGCTCGAATCCGACGACGCTTTCCTCGTGGTCTTCGACGCGCCCGGCGCCGAACGCGAGGACGTGCAGGTCCGCTACGAGGACGACGTCGTCGCCGTCCGCATCGACCGCTTCCGGGAGTTCCAGGAGGGATTCGAGACCCACGTTCCCGGACGAGGGCTCTCACTGTCGGGCGAGGTCGCACTCCCCGCGGACGCCGACGTCGACGTCGACGGAGCGGAGGCGACACTCACTTCCAACGGTACTGTCCGCATCCGCGTTCCGAAGCGTGTCCCTGCCGGGGAGAGAACCAGCGGCGAGTCGGCGGCACACGCAGTCGACGTCGACGACGGCGACGACGGCGACGACGAAGCAGCCGACGCCCCCTCCGGCGAGTGAGGGTGGTATCGCCGCGGCGACGACGGCGACAACGGCGACGAGTGAAACATCGCCCGCGGCGACGTGCGCCTATCCTCCCGAATCCTCGACGACCATTCCCTCGACGATGTCGAATGACTCGTCGCCGTCGAAGCGCGCCGGGTCGAACGGGTCGAGCCACGCCCCCTCACTGACGCCGCGAGCGAGGCGCTCACCGAGTGCCGGGGCGCGCATGAACCCGTGGCCCTGCCAGCCCGCGGCGACGACCACGTCGGAAGCGCGCTCGCCCAGCAGCGGGTCGCCGTCCGGCGTAGCGGTACAGAGGCCCGCCCACGCGCGGTCGACAGTCGGTTCGTCGGCGACCACTGCCGCCTCGCCGACCGCGGCCCGCAGATGATCGGCGCAGTCCGCGAGGAACCAGTCGTCGGCCGCTCGCTTCCAGTCGTCCGGGTCCTGTGCGACGGGTTCGGTGCCGTCGCCGACGAGCAGGCCCGCGCCGCGGGGGCGGCAGTAGTAGCCGTCGGTCGCGTCGTACAGCATCGGCAGGCGCTCGGCGAGCCGCGTCGGGGCGGTGACAGCCGCCTGCACGCGGTAGGGCTTGACTGGCACGGGGAGCCCCGCGTCCTCGAGCAGGCGCGCCGTGTGTGCGCCCGCGGCGATCACCACCGTGTCGAACGACGTCGGCTCCCCGGCGACGACCACGCGCGGGTCGTCGTCGGTTCCCTCGCCGACGCGCAGGGCAACTGGAGCGTCCTCGTGGAGCGTCGCCCCCGCAGCGACGGCCCGGTCGGCCATCGCCAGCGTGTAGGTTTCGGGGTCCGCGTACCCCGCCTCGCGGGCGACAGCCGCGACCGCGACATCGGACCGGAGCGCGGGGAACTCGGCAGCGAAAGCGTCGCCGTCGAGTAGTTCGACCCGCCGGTCGTGGGCCTGCATCCGCGGCACCTGCTCACGGATGGCGGCGGCCCGACGATCGTCGCCCTCGCGCGCCACCCAGACGTACGGGCAGGGCGTGAACGACCAGTCGAACGACGGGTCGGCGTCGAGGGCACGGAAGCGCGCCAGTGACCGGTCGGCGACCGCGGCGTCGACGTCCTCGGCGAAGGCGTCGTAGCAGATTCCGGCGGCCCGGCCGCTCGCGCCCGATGCAGCCGTCTCCGCCTCGTACAGCGTCACCTCGCACCCCCGCGCGGCGAGGTCGTGCGCGGCCGTCGTCCCAACCGCGCCGGCGCCGACGACCGCGACGCGTTCGTCCATACCCGGACGCGGCGGGCGAGCGGCTTCAGTTCGTCGACCGCCGATCTCCCGGGTAGTGTCGAAAAGTTGCGTTTTTTAGCCAAAAGTAAATATTTTCAAATAAATTCATGTATAAATTAGAAGCTACCAGAGTTTGTCGATTCCCCGGGCGGGATAGCAGACCACGGTGTCGACGCCGGCGTCGCGGAGGTCGGCCACGCGGTCCGCGACGGCGGCGGCGTCGCCGACCAGCGCGTAGTCCCGGACGGCCGCCGAGAGCACCTCGCGGGCGCGGCCGGTCGCGGTCCCGTCGGTCGGCGCGTCGTCGGGGAGCGCCCGGCGGACGGGGGCCCGGCGGGCGGTGTACGATCCGATAGCGTCGAGGATGGCGTCCTCGTCGTCGCTGAGGACGAGCGGAGCGTACAGGGCGATGTCGCCCTCGAAGCCGGCGGCCCGGAGCGCGCGGACCTCGCGTTCGGTCTCGCGAGAGAGGAGTTCGTACTGGACTCCGCCGGCGGCGAGCGCGACGCGCGCGACGCCCTCCGTCCCGACCCAGGCGTCGGGGGCGTTCTCGCGGGCGGCGCCCAGACGCGGCGCGACCGCGCGTTCGCGCTCGTGGTCGTCCAGGTACGCGGGATTGCCGGCGACGAGGGCGCGCCGTGCCCCGTCGGGGAGGCGCGCGAGCAGCGAGTCGTCGCCCAGCGGGTCGAACCCATCGGCCCGGACGGGCGTAGTCACGTAGCACTCGAACCGGTCAACCAGGCGGGCCAGCGTCGACTGGTCCGGGAAGGCGTCCCGGCCCTCGTAGTCGAGCGCGACAGTGTCGACGGGCAGGTCGAGTGTCGACGCGAGGTCGTGTTCGATTGGTTTCAGCGCAACCGCATCGATGTCCGCCCGCGTGGCGGCCGCCGACTCCACGTCGGACGTGTCCTCGTTCTCGGTCAGCATGCGCGTGTGGTCGTTACCGTCGACTGGAGCCTCGCCCCGGTAAGCGTGTCGTTCCAGGCGAGATGGGCCGGCCAGGAGGGCAACGCTGGCGAGCCAGCGCCGAGGCGGATCGCGGTCGACAGATAGACGAGGCGAGTGTCTCGGGGGCTGGCCCCGAGGTGCTCCACTACTTCCGGGCGACGATGCGCAGCACGTCCTCGTCGGCGAGTTCGTGGTCGCGGCCGACCTGTTGTTCGTCGTGTTGGGCCGATTCGCCGGTGACACGGGCGAACTTGAACCGCTCGTCGAACGAACCGCCCAGTCTGTCGAGCGCGTCGTCGACGGTGTTCTCCGCCTCAGTCAGGATGAGCGGCTCCTCGTAGTCGACGCCGCGGCCGGGCTTGTCCATGTAGATGCGGATGAGACCGAGCGAGTCCCAGATGGCTTCCTTCAGCGCGTCGAGACCCTTCTCTTCCTCCGCGCTGATGAAGACGGCGTCCTCGGGGTCGATGCCGTGCTCGCGGAGGTCCGCGTCGACCTGGTCCTTGTAGTCGGGTTCGATGAGGTCGGTCTTGTTGACGGCGACGAGCGAGGGAAGGTAGACGCGGTTGTCCTGCAGGGCGTCGACGAGTTCGTCGATGGTGAGGTCCTCGCGGACGGTGCAGTCGGCGTTGATGTAGTCGTACTCCCGGAGGACGCCCTCGATGGTCTCGTCGTCGAGCGAGACCTTGTCGGAGGTGGTGAGTTTGATGCCGCCGCGACCGGTCTTGGTGACCGAGACGGACTTGGGTTCGGTGTCCAGCCGGACCTTGTTCTTGTAGAGCTCCTCGCGGAGCCGCTCGTACTGGTCGATCTCGAACACCGAGAGGAGAAAGAGTACGAGGTCGGCCGTCCGGACCACCGAGAGGACCTCCTGGCCCCCGCCGCGGCCGGAGGCGGCGCCCTCGATGAGCCCCGGCACGTCGAGCAGCTGGATGTTGGCGCCGCGGTACTGCAGCATGCCCGGGTTCACGTCGAGCGTAGTGAAGTCGTAGGAGCCCACCTCGCTATCTGCGTTCGTGAGCGCGTTCAGCAGCGTCGACTTCCCGACCGACGGGAAGCCCACCAGCGCGACCGTGGCGTCGCCCGTCTTCTCGACGGCGTACCCGCCACCGCCGCCGGTGCCGGACTCCTGTCGTTCCAGTTTCTCCTTCTTCTCGGCGAGTTTGGCCTTGAGCCGGCCGATGTGGGCCTCCGTGGACTTGTTGTACGGCGTCTCGGCGATCTCCTCTTCGATCGCCTCGATCTCGTCTTCCAGGCCCATTACCCGAGTGTCGGCCATCCGGACTCAAAGGCGTTCTCGTTCGCCCCCCGTGTGGGGAGGCGTTTCGAGGGGCTCGCGTCGCCGCCCGTCGCTGCCTCGGCTCACCGACCCGGCACGATACCCCCGCCGTCGGCTGCTTTCGCGGGCGTTATCCCACCTCGCCACCAATCGATGTTATGGACAAGCGGGCGCTCGCTGTCAGTCTGCTGCTCGGTGCCGTCGCCGTCGTCGGACTGCTCCATACCGTCCTCGCGTACGTGTTCGACACCGGACTCGAGCAGGTCGGCCTCCTGGTCGCGGCCACGTGTGCCGTCGGTATCGTGCTGGTCAACATCCGGCCCTGACGCCCCGTGCTCGTCGCCTGTGGCCGGATGTTCCGGCGACACACGGGCGCCCCGAAGAAATAACGCTTAAACCCGCAGCGCCGGTTCGCACACCTATGGCTGGAACTATCGAGGTCCTCGTTCCCGGCGGCCAGGCCAACCCTGGCCCGCCGCTCGGCCCGGAACTCGGGCCGACCCCGGTGGACGTACAGGCGGTCGTCAACGAGATCAACGACCAGACGGCGGCGTTCGACGGGACCGAGGTCCCCGTCACCGTCGAGTACGAGGACGACGGCTCGTTCACCATCGACGTCGGTGTCCCGCCGACCGCGGCGCTCATCAAGGACGAACTCGACTTCGAGACGGGCAGCGGCGAGCCCCAGGAGAACTTCGTCGCGGACATGTCCGTCGAGCAGCTGAAAAAGATCGCCGAGCAGAAGCTCCCCGACCTGCTCGCCTACGACGTCAAGGGCGCAGCCAAGGAGGTCGCTGGCACCTGCACATCGCTGGGCGTCACCATCGAGGGCGAGGACCCCCGCGATTTCAAGGAGAAGATCGACGCCGGCGAGTACGACGACGTCTTCGCCGAAACGGCTTCGGCGTAGCGACGGCCGAACCGGCGGTCGAACACGAGCAGCGCGAATTTTCACCGGATTCGCTGGCGAAGCGGCGGCCCAGCGAGGAAGCCGCGTTTCCGATGGATGCTCCGCCCGTAGCGACCGCAACCGTTCAGACGCCGTGCTCGACCGTCAGACCGTGGTCCTGGTGGTCGATTCGATCCTCCGGTCGCAGCGCTCTCCACCTCGGTCGCCGATGGCACCGGCAGGGCTCCCGCCTTTCGAACTGTTTTTTACTAACCACGTCTGATTATTAGACACGTCTAATCGATGCTCGTCTCGACGCCGCGACCGTCGCTCGAGGGGGTGGTGAGATGGCGGGCTGGCTAGAGATACTCATCGCGGCGGCGACGCTGCAGTTGCTCGTCCTCCCCGGCGAGAAGGTCCAGATGATCATCGCCGGCCTGTCGACGAAGTACAATCCGTACGTCGTCGTCGCGGGCGCGGGCACGGCTTTCGCGGGCTGGACCGCACTCGAGATCGCGTTCGGGCGGGCACTCCAGCGGGTGCTTCCCGCCGTCTACCTCGACGCCATCACCGGCGGACTGTTCGTCCTGTTCGCTCTCCTGCTGGTCTACTCGGCCTATCGAATCGACGGGAGAGACGGCGAGAAAGCGGCGGTAGTGACCGACGGCGGAGAGACCGCGACGACTGGCCTCGAGACGCTGGACCGGTACGTTCCCGAGGAGTACCGCGGGTTCTTCCCGGCGTTCTCGGTCAGCGCGTTCGGCGAGTTCGGGGACAAGACCCAGCTCGTGACCATCGGGCTGGCGGTCCAGTACGGTGCCCATCCGGCCATCTGGGTCGGAGAGATGCTGGTCATCATCCCGCTCAGCCTGCTGAACGCGATGGTGTTCCACAGGGGGTCTCACCGATTGACGCCGCGCCGGCGGCAGTACATCTACCTCGGGTCGGCGGCGCTGTTCTTCCTGTTCGCGGCCGACATCGCGGCCGCGTACTGGTTCGGGGTCGACGTCCTCCCCGTGTGACGCGCCGTCGGTGATCGACACTTCCCGTGTGACGCGCCATCGGTGCCAGACGTCCCTCGTGTGACGCGCCAGAACGTGCGTCACCCCGTCACGAACGCTCCGTCGCTTCGACGCACTTAACTGTCCCATTACCGTGGTTCCCGACGAGACAGGCGTCCGTCGGACCCTGTTTCACACCGTAGCAGCCACCGTGGCGCACTACGGAGGTGAACGATGGCAGATCAGGATATAGAGAATGCCGTTGCGCAGGCGCTAGAGGAGGCCCCGCCCCGGAATTTCCGGGAGACGGTCGACCTCGCCGTCAACCTGCGTGACATCGACCTAGACGACCCCAGCAACCGGATCGACGAGTCGATCGTCCTTCCGGCGGGCACGGGTCAGGAGACGCGTATCGTTGTGTTCGCCGAGGGCGAGACCGCCCTCCGAGCCGAGGAGGTCGCCGACGAGGTACTCGACGGCGACGACCTCGAGGACCTCGGCGACGACACCGACCAGGCGAAGGACCTCGCCGAGGAGACCGACTTCTTCATCGCCGAGCAGGCGATGATGCAGGACATCGGTCGCTACCTCGGGACCGTGCTGGGCCCCCGCGGGAAGATGCCGACCCCCCTCGGTCCGGACGAGGACGTGGTCGAGACAATCAACCGCATGAAGAACACGGTCCAGATCCGCTCGGGCGACCGGCGCACCTTCCACACCCGCGTCGGTGCCGAGGACATGTCCGCCGAGGAGATCGCCGACAACATCGACGTGATCCTCCGGCGGATGACCGCCGACCTGGAGAAGGGCCCGCAGAACATCGACCGCATCTTCGTGAAGACCACTATGGGGCCGGCCAAGGAGGTGCCCGTCTGATGAGCGCCGACGAGACAGCGGCCGCCGAACGGCGGACCGAGCACGTCCCCGAGTGGAAGCGCGAGGAGGTCGACGACCTCGTTGAGACCATCGAGGCCTACGAGAGCGTCGGCGTCGTCAACATCGCGGGAATCCCATCGCGGCAGCTCCAGAACATGCGCCGGGACCTGCACGGAACCGCGGAGCTGCGCGTCTCGCGCAACACGCTGCTCGTCCGGGCGCTCGAGGAGGCCGACGAAGGCTTCGAGGAGCTGACGGACTTCGTCTCCGGCCAGGTTGGCCTCATCGGGACGAACGACAACCCGTTCGGCCTCTACAGGCAGCTCGAGGCCTCGAAGACGCCCGCGCCGATCAACGCCGGCGAGGTCGCGCCGAACGACATCGTCATTCCCGAGGGCGACACGGGAATCGACCCCGGCCCGTTCGTGGGCGACCTCCAGCAGGTCGGCGCTGACGCGCGCATCCAGGAGGGCTCCATCCAGGTCATGTCCGACTCGACCGTCCTCGAGGCGGGCGAGGAGGTCAGCCAGGACCTGTCGAACGTCCTCTCCGAGCTCGGCATCGAGCCAAAGGAGGTCGGGCTGGATCTTCGGAGCGTCGTATCCGACGGCGTCCTGTTCGACCCCGAGGACCTCGACATCGACATCGACGCCTACCGGGCCGACGTCGAGACTGCGGCAGTCCGCGCGACCAACCTGTCGGTCAACGCGGTCTATCCGACCGCACAGACGGCGGGCGGCCTGCTGGGCAAGGGCGCCGACGAGGCGCGGACGCTGGCCATCGAGGCGGCCATCGAGTCGCCGGACGTGGCCGAGGACCTCGTCGCGAGGGCCGACGCCCAGCTCCGGACGCTCGCGGCCGTCATTGACGACGAGGAGGCGCTCCCCGAGGAACTCCACGAGGCCGCGCCCGCGGGCGAGGCCGCCGATGTCGAGACGGACGCCACGACGGACGAGGACGAGGACGAAACAGCACAGGCAGACGACCAGACCGAGGAGGCCGAGGCAGAGGCCGACACCGACGACACCGACGAGGACGAAGACGGTGGCGACGGCGGCGATGCGCTCGGCGAGATGTTCGGATAACCATGGAATACGTTTACGCAGCACTCATCCTGAACGAGACGGGCGAAGAGAT
>JBDGSA010000165.1:0-9840 GCA_042217755.1 Haloglomus sp.
CGTGCCGAGCGCAAGCGAGGCCGCGCAACCCGGGGAAGGGCAGGGCCACCGCGCCAGTGCCGCGTTCCACGTCCTGGTGGAATCGAAGGGCGAGCGCTCTGCGCGGTGGTCCCGCGAGCGAAGCGAGCGGGACCTCGTCAGAGCTTGTCTCTGACGGTGCCCGGCCGACGCAAGCACCGCAGCGCACGCCCGGAACGGCCCCGAGCGAAGCGAGGGGCCGCATGCCCGGAACGGGAGGAGCGCAGCAAGGCCTGGCCCCGCAGAGCGCGAGGGCTTCGGAGTCGTTCTTGTTGTGGTTGTCGTGAGAGGGAGGGCTTCGGAGTCGTTCCTGTCGTCGCGGTTGTCGTGAGAGGGGGGGCTTCGGAGTCGTTCCTGTCGTCGCGGTTATCCTAACAGAGGAGGGCTTCCGAGAGCCCGCCATGCAGCCAGAAATTTACGTCTTATGACAAAAACACGCATCGAAATAAACACATAACTAGAAAAAATAAATATTGACTATTTTATCTATCGACTTCGCCCATAATCGTATCGAGCGATCCTAACGTCGCCACGAGGTCAGGGACGAACTCGCCCTCGCTCATCTCCGGGAGCGCCTGCAGGTTCGAGAACGAGGGGCCGCGGATCTTGAAGCGGGCCGGGGTGTCAGTCCCGTCCGAGCGGATGTAGATGCCGAGTTCGCCCTTCGCGGCCTCGACCGCTCGATACACCTCGGCGTCGGGGTCCGGTTTGATCGTCCGCGGGACGTTGCCCTGGATGGTCCGGTCGCCCTCGGGCCAGTCCCGGAGGAGGTCGACACACTGCTCGACGATGCGAGCGGACTCCTCCAGTTCGCGCAGGCGGACGAGGAGTCGGGCGTAGTTGTCACAGCCGTCCTCGGTCACGACGTCCCAGTCCAGTTCCGGGTAGTAACCGTACGGGTCGTCCCGCCGGAGGTCGTAGTCGACGCCCGAGCCGCGGGCAACGGGGCCCGTAACGCCGTACGATTTCGCCGTCTCCGGGTCGAGGTGACCCGTGTCGACCGTGCGGATCTGCAGCACCTCGTTGCCCGTCAGGAGGTCGTGGTACTCGCGCAGGCGCCGGGGCATGTCGTCGGTCACGTCGAGGACCGAGTCGAGGAACTCGTCGCGGGGCTCCGGCAGGTCCCACGCGACCCCGCCGAGCCGGAAGTAGTTGAACATCAGGCGCTGGCCCGTGAGTTCCTCCAGCAGGCCCTGGACGCGCTCGCGGTCCTGGATAGCGTACATGAATGCCGCGGTGAACTCGCCGATGACGTCCAGTGCGTACGTGCCGATGGCGAGCAGGTGCGAGAGCATCCGTGACAGTTCGGCACTCATGGTCCGCACCACCCGTGCGTACTCGGGCACGTCGATATCCGCGAGGTCCTCCGCGGCCCGGGCATAGGCCCACTCGTTCAGGAGGCCGGCGCCGCCCCAGTCCCAGCGGTCGGGGTACGGCATGATCTGGTGGCGATACGTGCCCTGCTGGCACATCTGCTCCTCGCAGCGGTGGATGTAGCCGATGTCGGGTTCGACGTCGGCGACCGTCTCGCCGTCGAGCGTGACGCCGAGGTGGAGCACGCCGTGCGTGGAGGGGTGGTGCGGCCCGACGTTGAGAAACATCGTGTCCGACCGTCGCTCGTCGTCCTGCAGGGGGTTGGCGTGCTCGCGGAGCGTGACGACCTGTGCGCTCTCCTGGTCGTACTCGGCGCGGAGCGGGTGGCCCTGCCACGTCTCGGGCAGGAGGATGCGCCGGAGGTCCGGATGGTCCTCGTACTCGATGCCGAACAGGTCGTAGGCCTCGCGCTCGTGCCAGTCGGCGGTGTCGAACACCGACGCGCCGGACTCGCTGACCGGCCCCTCGCGCCGCGTCGGGACCACCAGCGCCGTCTCGGCGGTGGCGTCGTCGTAGCTCCGGAGGTGATAGATCGTCTCGAAGCGGTCGTCGTACTCCTGGGCGGTGACACAGGCGCAGTGGTCGAAACCGACCCCACGCAGCCGCGCGAGCGCCTCGGCGACCGCGTCCGCGCGCACGACGAACGCCTCGCAGTTGCCGTGGGACTCGCGGCCGAGCGGCAGGTCGCCGAGCGCCGCGCCGGCGACGACTGCCGGGTCGCGGTCGGCGTCGTCGACTGTGTCCGATACAGGTTCCGCGGGGCGCTGGAGGGCTCCCCCCGATTCGGGCTGCATGTCTGTCGTCTCTCTTGCCCCGCCCGAGGCGATTGACGCGGATACACTAGTCCCCTGAAGTATCCCGTATCTCGATTCGTCGATCGCCGCACTCGCCTGTGGCTGTCGTGTCTGGCCGTGGGTGACTGCTGTCCCCGGCCGTGGTACCGCACCCGCCAGCGGCCCGACCTCGTCTCGAGGCGAGACGGAACACGAATAGGTCCCCCAGCCCGAGAGTGACCCATGACCACGGCGGTCGTCGTCCGGCACGGTGAGACCGACTGGAATCACGAGGGCCGGATGCAGGGGTGGGCGCCGGTACCGCTGAACGAACTCGGGCGCGAGCAGGCGGTCGCCGCCGGCGAGTGGCTGGCCGAGCGCTACGACGTGGACCGGGCGGTCGCTTCGGATCTCCTGCGGACGCGAGAGACCGCGGCCCGGCTCTGCGAGCCGCTCAGTTTCGAACCGGGCGGCGACCACGTCGAGTACACCCGGGCCTGGCGCGAGCGCGACCTCGGGGTCTACCAGGGCCTCACCTACGCGGACATGTACGACCGCTTCCCCGAGTTCGGCCTGGGCGAGGCCGCCGCCCGGGCCGCCGCCGAGACCCCCGAAGGCGGCGAGTCACTGCTCGACCTGCGCGACCGGGTGCTCGAGGCGTGGGCCGAGTTGCTTGACCGCGCGGCCTCCGACGTCTCCGCGGGCCGAGTCCGCGCCTCGTCGGACGAGACTGAGGGCGACGAGACGGTCCTCGTCGTCACGCACGGCGGCCCCATCCACTTCCTGCTCGGCCACGTGAAGGGGCTGGACGTGCGCGACGCCTTCCTCGAGCACTCGATGGCCAACTGCGGCGTCACCGTCCTCGAACACCCGCCCGACGCGCCGGTCGCGGACACCGCCGAACCGGTCGAGGTCGTACGAGAGAACGCCACGGCGTGGGCTGACTGAGCACGGCGTGGACGCGGCCGCCGCTGGCTTCAGTCGGCCGCCTCGCCGTCGCGCCGATCGGGAGCTGGCCTACCGAGCCACGCCTCGTAGAACGCGTCGACGTCCGGTTCGAACCCGCGCTTGACGGGGTACCCCGCGGGCACGGCGTCGACGTCGACCTGCGCGAAGCACCCGGGACAGAACCACTCCCGGAGCTGGAACGTCCAGTCGGGGTGGGGCGTCTGGTGTTCCGGATAGATCTCCTCCATCTCTTCGACGTCCTCGCGGATGCGGACGCGAGCGTACTCCTTCCAGTGCTCGTCCAGCGCGCAGAACTCGTAGCCACACTCACACCGGACGCGCCGGCCGTCGTCGGTGCCGACGGCGTACAGATGGTCGTTCAGCGGGACGAGGATGGGGTCGTCCCAGTCGACCTTCTCCTGGAGGATCTCCCGGGTCACCTCGAAGCGGTGGGGGTCCTTCGGGTCCGGGAGGACGTCGTTGCGGAGTTCGTCCCACGGCAACTGGCCCTCGATGAGCTTCGCGACCTGCTGGCGGTCGGTCTCGTCGGCGGCGGCGCTCCCGTGGTCCGCCGGAGTGGTGTCGTCTGTCATTATCAGAACCCTCCGTTCGTGCCCCAGAACTCCTCGAACTCCTCGGCGAACTCCTCGGAGATGTCGAACACCTCCTCGTACATCGTGGCGACCTGGTCGCTCACGTCGCCCTCCTCGACGCGTCGTTGCTCCTGCTCGTAGAACTCGTCGTAGGTCATCGACTCCTCGCGGCGCTGCTCGCGGATCGCCTCCCGGGCCTCGTCGGTCGCTTCCTCGTCGAGGTCGAAGTCGAGATCCGACCTGTCGAACTCGCCGACGACGCCGTAGACGTCCTCGACGGTCCCGGGCGAGAAGACCTGGTCCTCGACGTCCTCCACGACGTTCTCGAGTGGGCGGTCCAGTGGGTCGCCCCAGCCGGGGCCGCCGCCCATCTGGAAGTGGACGAGATCGTAGTTGTCGAACTGTTTCGGGAAGTAGGTCCCGCGCTCGGTCCGGACGATGTCGCCGTCGATGTCCTCCTCGAACGTCCCCGGCGGCGTGTCACCGACCGGGTACGGCTCCTGCTTGCGGGTCCGTCGCTGGAGGTCCGTCTCGTGGGCGCGGACGGCGTACTTCGTCGAACCTGGGTAGCCGCCGCTCATGCCGGCGATGGAGAAGGTGACGTCGGGCTGGCTCGTCTTCAGCATCGACACCTCGTCGTTGCCCATGAACGTCATGATGCCCTCCCAGCCGGAGCCGCCGCGGTACTTCCCGTGGCCCGCAGAATCGGTCTTGATCTGCCGCGAGAGGTACTGGGTCCCCCACTGGGTGAGCTCCCACTCCTCGATGTCGCCCATGTCGGACTCCGGGTTCCACATCGCGTAGCCGTAGTCGAGTCCGTCGCGGACGGCAGAGGCGCCGAGGCCCTGACAGGAGAGGTCGAACGGGCCGATGGGGTAGTAATCGCCCACCTCGTCAGGAATCAGTTGTGCCATCGACTCCATCAGCGTCCCGCCGCCCTGGAGCGAATCGGAGGTCTCGGAGTAGCCCGTGACGACCTCCTCGCGGAAGCCCCGCGAGAAAAATCCCTGTGAGACGTTCTGCCAGACCGCCTGGAACGCCGGCATGATGGTCCCCCACGGCGCGTGAAAGGAGAGTTGCGGGTCGTCCGGGTTCGTGATCGAGCCCTCGGGGAAGTGCGTGTCGAGGGCGATGTGGCTCCCGTCGTTCACCTTCCCGTCGTGGAGCAGACACTGGGTCATCGACACCCAGAGGCCGCCGGTCATCGACCCCTCGGCGGCGTTGAACGAGTGGTCGCCTTGCGGGCTCGCGCCCTCCATGTCCACGGACATGGTGCCGTCTGTGTCCACCTCCATCTCGACGGGAAGGTGGATGAGGTGGTCGCGCTGCTGCTCGGGCTTCCAGCCCTCCTCCTCGAACGGCATCGCCGCGAACGACGTCGAGCGGTACGTCCCCGGGAACAGCCGCTCGCGCACCCGGGACTCCATCGTCTGGCGGCCCTCCTCGACGGCCTCGCGGGTGAACTGCTTGAACGTGTCCGCCCCGACGTCGTCGATGATCTCGTGGACCGCCTCGCGGATCATGTGACAGCCCGCGATGCGGCACTTCTCGTCTAAGTCCCAGTACTGTGGCGTCCGGGTCGAGCGCTCGCCGCGGACCTTCCAGTCCTGGTAGCGCTCGTCGTCCTCGCCGACCTTCTCGCAGGTGGCGTAGATGCCGTCCTCGAACCGGCGGGTGTGAACCGGGCTCGTGTGCCCGGCCGACATCCCCCCGATGTCAATCTCGTGGGTGACGCCGTCGGCCCACGCCACCAGTTCGCCGTCGTGGAAGATGGGGACGATGGTGTGGACGTCGGTAGTGTGGACGTTGCCGAGGTCGTTGTCGTTGTTACAGAAGATGTCGCCGGGCTCGATGCCGCGGTCGTGCTCGTAGTCCTGCTCGATCATCCACTTGATGGCGAGCGAGCCGGTGTGGACGTGGACGATGATCCCCGTCGAGACGGCGATGGAGTCGCCCTCTGGCGTGTAGATCTGGAAGCAGAGCTCTCCGATCTCTCGCACGATGGGCGACGCCGAGACGTGGAGTGCGGTCTCCCGTGCCGAGACGAGGGCGCCCCGGAGCCGGGAGTAGAGCCGCTCGTACTCGAAGCGACTCTCCTCTTTCATCTCCAGCTTCTCGAGCCCCCGGTAGCGCCCGGTCTCCTCGGTCAGTTCCTCCGTCTCGTGGAGCATCTCCCGGAGGGACTTGCCGTCCCAGCCGATCTCCCCGCCGTGCTCCGCGACGCGTGCTTTCTCGCCCGCGACGCGCTCGTTCTCGATGCTCATGGTCGCCTCCGTGCAGGTGGTCCCCGCGTTCGTGTCGATGTCGGTGTGTGCTGGTGCTGGTCGCTCATGGGGTCGTCTCCGTGAGGTGGTAGATGCGGTTCTCGTCCAGGTCGGCCTCGAAGCCGGGCGGAACGAGGATGGTCGTGGCCGGCGCCTCGACGACAGCGGCGCCCCGGATCACGTTCCCGGGATTCAGCTGGCGCATCTGCCAGAGGTCGGCGGTGTGCCAGTCGCCGTCCCAGTAGATGTCGCGCTCGCCTTTGTGTGCCGACTCGTCCGGTACCTCGCCCTGCAGGGGTTCTTCCGGCACCGCCGGCTTCGCGGAGGGACCGACGCCGACGCCGATGGCCATCGTGATCTGGTAGCCGTTCTCGGGCGATTTGGCGGCGCGCTGGAACACCTGGTCGAACTTCTCCTCGTAGCGGTCGATGACGCCGCGGAGGTCCTCGGCGCCGAAGCCGCCCGCCCGCTGCTCGTCGGTGATGGATACCTCGAGGTCATCGAGCATTCCGAGATACTGGATGCGGAGTGCGGGCTGGAACGCGACGTTCTCCGCATCGATGCCGTCTCGCTCGAATGCTGTGACCGCCTCCTCCTCCAGTGCGTCGAGCGTCTGCTGGATCTCCGCGGCCACCATCGCGTCGTTCGAGAAATCGGGCTGGAGGATGGCGTCGATCTGCTGGTCGTAGCGGTAGGCGGCGTCGGCACAGGCACAGCCGAAGGCCGAGAAGGCGGCCGCCCACTGCGGGATGATGACGTCCTGGAAGTCCAGGTTCCGTGTGTAGCCCGCGGCGTGCAGCGGGCCGCCCCCGCCGTAAGACATCAGCGTGTAGTTCTCCGGCGAGTAGCCCAGTCCGAGGATGAGCCCCCGGAGTTCGTTGGACATGTCCCGCTCGACGATATCGAGGACGCCGCGGGCCGTCTCGTGGACGTCCTCGTCGAGTGGACCCGCCACCTGCTCCTGAAGGGCTGCCTCCGCGGCGTCCGGCGAGAGCGGGATGTTCCCGCCGAGGAAGGAATCCGGATTCAGGTAGCCCAGCAGGAGCGTACAGTCCGTGACGGTCGGGGTTGTCACATCGGCGTCCTGGTTCGAGACGCCGACGAGGTAGCCGGCCGAATCGGGTCCGACCTCGATGCGGTCGGAGGTCCGGTCGACGCGGACGTACGAGCCCGTTCCCGAGCCGATGGTGTCCATCGCGGTCATCGGGATGTTCACCATGAACTGCGCGAGGCTCTGGTCCCAGCGGGTCGGGTAGTGGCCCTCGGTGATGAGGCCGACATCGAAGCTCGTGCCGCCCACGTCCGAGCAGACGAGGTTGTCGATGTCGAGGTGGTCTGCGACGAACTCGCCGCCGAAGATGCCGCCGATGGGGCCCGACAGCATCGTGTCGACGAGCCAGTCGTGGTCGGGCGCGATGGTGCCACCGGACGAGGTCAGCACGCGCGTCGGCGCCTCCGCGCCGAGTTCTCGGAACTCGTCGCGGACGTTGTACAGCTGCTCGCGTGAGGGCTCGGCGGCGTAGGCCTCTATCACGAGGGAGTTCATCCGGGGCACCTCGCCGCGGACGGGCTTTTGCTCGCTCGAGAGCCAGACCGGGACCTGCTCGCCCCGTTCTTCCATCACCTCTTCGGCGATCGCTCTCACCTGCTGTTCGTGGCTGTCGTTGAGATAGGCGTAGACCAGACAGACACAGATGACGCGCACGCCCCGGTCGAGCAGGTCGTGGATCGCCTCGCGGGCCTCCTCCTCGTAGAGGGGAATCGTGGGGATGCCGGACATATTCATCCGGCCCCGGACGCCGCGGATATTCTCGCGCGGGACGAGTGGCTCGGGGTGCTCGTGTTCGCGGGCGTGGAGCCGCCCCGCGTAGGATCGGTCGGCCCACGACTGGATCCCCCGGCCGAACCGGTGCTGGTCCTCCATCCCGCCGTTCGTGACGAGACCGATGTCGCCCTCGCCCTCGCGTTCGAGCAGCCGGTTCAGCATCGCGGTGCCGGAGTAGACGATGCTCTCCAGCGTGCCCGCGCCGGTTTCGGGGGCGACGCCCCAGTTCCCGAGCGCGTCGCCGAAGGAGTTGCGCGTACAGACGGACTCGTCGTCCGGCGTCGTCTGGGCCTTCCCGACGGTGTAGTTGGCCTCGTCGTCCACGACGAACGTGTCCGTCATCGTGCCACCCGTGTCCATCGCCAGCAGCCGCGGGCGGTGTGGCTGATCGCCCGATTCGCTACTCATCCGTTCCTCCGCCGTGTGTGTCGATGTCGCACGGTGGGTTCCTGGTACTGTCGCGGTAGCATATACCTAGCCCCTCGGTATCACGGCGCTCGTTTAAGCAGGTAGCTGGACGGGACACGGGTGTCACCGGGTGTCGGCCGTGCCCGCGAGCGCTTATCTGGCGCCCCCGCGTACCTGGAGACATGAGTGATTCAGACGGCACTGATTCCGACGGTGACGAGCAGACCGACGGCCCCGAGGTCACGGCCGAACTGCCCGATGCCCCGATCCACACGACCGGTACCGACCACATCACCATCTGGGGCTCCAACGAGGCGGACACGCTGGCGTTCTACCGGGACCTGCTGGGGATGCCGCTCGTCCTCCGGCAGCCGAATCTCGACGACCCCTCGCAGACGCACCTCTTTTTCGACACGGGCGACGGCCGCATCCTCACCGTGTTCGTCGGCGACCGCGCCTCGAACCAGGGCGGTCAGCGGGGCGGTATCGGGTCGGTCCACCACCTCTGTTTCTCGCTCGAGCCCGAGCGATACGAGGACGTGATGGACGCGCTCGACGAGGCCGGCAAGCGCTACAACGTGTTCGACCGCGGCATCTTCCATTCGCTCTATACGACCGACAACAACGGGCTCGTCATCGAGCTGTCGGCGGACAAGTACGACGTTCCCGACGACCGCCGGGGGGAGGTGCTGGCGACGGCCCAGCGCATCCGCGTCGAGGACGGCGCCGACTACGCGAAGGACGAACACCTCGCCGCGGCCATCGAGGAACTGGGGCTGGACGTGCGGAAGTACGACCTGCCCGAGGCCGAGACCGGGACTGGTGTGGACTGAGCGACTGGTGCGTTGATACGCGTCCCCGCGGCAGGCAGCGGGGATGACCGTCGTTCCGTTGCAAGCCATTCCCCTGCCGGTCGCCGCCATCTTCGGCCTCGTCGGTCTCGCGCTCGTGGCCCTGGGCTTCGGGAGGTGTGGCCTGGCCGTCCGCTACCGTTCGCTCTGCCCGACGCCGATCGGCTCCCTGAGCGAGGTCTCCGGACGAGTGGCCGTCAGTGGCACCGCGCGCCGGACCGACGAGGTCCTCACAGCGCCGATCACGCACCGTGACTGTTTCGCGTACGCCCGGCGGGTCTCTGACCTCCGGACCGTCCGCGGTATCGACGGGTCGGTCGAGACCTGGCGGACCAGCGTCGACGCGGGCCGCGACGCCGTCCTCTTCCTCGTCGAGGACGCACTGCCCGCGACGGCCGCCCGCCGCGTGCTCGAACGGGCGGCCCACTCCGAGCCCCTCGGGACTGTTCGTGCTTGTGGTGCTGGCGTTCCTGCTCGGCTGGATCCCCGGAGCGGCGGTGCGGCCGTCTCTCCTCGCACCCGACGCCGCGTGCGGGAATCGATGCCGCCTCGATATATCTCTATGAGATAACGTATTTCATAAATATTTACGAAATAATAAAATTGTAGTGCGATTTCATCTCTTATCTTCTGAATACGTCCGATCCCTTATCTTCTGAATGCGTCCGTTTCGATTGTCGGGGAATCGACGCGTCCGTGAACGCCACATATCGAGCCGAGAGCGGTCGCGATCGGTCAGCAGACGGGTTTGGGGTTGACGCCCAGGTCCTCCAGCGTCGAGAAGTA
>JBDGSA010000027.1:0-9724 GCA_042217755.1 Haloglomus sp.
CCGGTCCCGGCGTTGCTCTGTATCTGGGTCAGCGCGGTCGCTCCCAGCGCCAGGACCGTGATCGTCCCGATGAGCGCGATTCCAACGACGAGGGCGTATCCGATCGTCGCCTGCCCGCGCGAGCGACTCCCGTCCATTGTGTCAGCGGTTGCGTCCCCGACGCATAAACTGCGTGACCATCGCCCTTGCTTTGGGTGGTATCACTGTACTGGCGTGCGTCAGCGACCAGCGCGGCTCGCGATCGGCGCTGCCTTCCTCCGGAGAACAGAAACTGGATGATGAGGTTTCCAAGAACACGAATGTACCGCTATTCTTGATATAATACAAATAATAGAAAAATTTTCACGCAATAGCGGAGATAGTTTTAGAATATGGTTTCATATGAATAGTATAAGGTGTCATAGGATAATCCCAGCAAACGCTCAAATACGTGGAGTATGCTATCCTGACTCACAATGAGCGCCAAAAAGCAGACACTCAAGGACATCAGTCACACACCGCCGGCAGGCGAACCAGTTCGGGTCTGGGAGCGGGGTCGGATGTCGGCGGACGAGGAGTAGGGCGGCATCTCTTTTCGAGTTCACCCCTCAGCAGTAGCAGGACGCTCCGGGAGCGTTAAGCCCTCGGCAGCCGCGTCTCCGACGATGGCCGACGAGCAGGCGACGCTGGGTTCGTTCGCCGACGACGAGACGGAGGGCGACGTAGCCGAGCACTCGGAGGAAGCAGACGATTCGTCCGGCGAGCGTTCCGACACTGCCGGGGAGGCCTCACACGCGGGCGCTGCCGACGAAGAAGTCGACTTGTCCGACGACGGGCGCGTCTGCCCGTGGTGTCTCGCGCCTGCCGACCAGTTCATCGAGACCGGCCTCACAGGTCTGGCCTGTGGCCGCTGCTCGGCGACGCTCCCGGCCGGGAGCGACTGGTTCCGCGACCGCGACGTGGTCGCGCGCCGCCCGATGTACGAGGTCGAACGATTCCCCGAGTAGAACAATCGCCGAGTCGAACGGTCGCCGAGTCGAACGGTCCGCGGAGCCGTTCGAGCGGTCGCCCAAGCGAGCCCCGTCGTGGCCGTCATTCGAATCGCTCCCGCGCCGACGACCGCGGTCCGTCTGAGCCGACAGATTCGCGGCGACGCTCGCCTCCGGCGTCCGCGGCGCCGCCGGGGATTCTGCTCGGAGGAGCGTCTCACGAACGTTTATGTATTGGCAGTCAAAACCGGTCGACGAACGCGTCCGAACCCGAGGACGCGGGTCCCCGTCCCTACCCGCGCGGCGTCAGTCGCGTCTCGGGGGACCTGCTGTGCAATCGCGGGACAACAGGTGACAATGACAGACGATACGAGACCCTCCACGGGGCACTGGCGGCGGGTGCTGGCGGTATTGACCGCCCTGCTGATGGTCACGAGCGTGGCCGTCGGTGCGGGTGCGGGTGCTGTGGTTGCCGCGCCCGGCGACTCGGCCCAGCAGGCCCTTCAGGAGAACGACGACGGTACCGGCAACGTGACGCTCGATGCGGCTGACGACGTCTACGTCAAAGAGAACGGCGACGCCATCCTCTACTACGAGCGGGAGGAGGCCGCTGATTCTGAGACCTCCAACCTCGAATACGGACTCAGCGTCGGTCGTGGAATCTTCTATGGCCTCGTCGCGAGCGACCTTGAGGAGGCCCCCAACGTGACAGGCTCGGCACAAGCGGTGCTCCAGCCGGGGTCGCTGACCGGGGAAGGGCAACTGACGGCCGCCCGTCCGCAGGCCATCCAGTCGATGCGCCTGAACGTCGACGGCGCGCAGACCCAGCAGAACAACCAGTTCGACGCGAGTGGTCGGGTGGCCATCGACACGCGGAGCGCGCCGTCGCTCCGGCTCGTCGAATCGGCGGACGTGTCGTTCGACGCGACGGTCGCGCCGGACTCCCTCGACGCGTCCGGTAGCATGAACGCCCAGACCTCGACGCAGCTGGGACGGCCGATGGCCATCTCCTTCCAGTTGACTGAGGGCGAGAACACCTACACGCTGCAGGCGTCCCAGAACCAGACGATTCGCGAGTTCTCGAAGGATCAGTGGGACACCCGCGATCGCGCCCTGCAGACCATTCGGCAGCGCTATGCCAGCATCGCGGAGTCGCTCGGCGGGAGCGCTTCGGTGACACTCGAGTCCTACGCGTTCGCGAATACCAGCCAGCGCGGAGTTTACCGACTCGACGTAGCATACACCGTCGAGTATCAGAACATCGACCGGGGCCTCGAGCGGCAGGCGGCCGCGGTTCTGGCGAACTCCGAGCAGTTCGAGCTCTCGCGTCGGGAGGCCTCTGCCATCGCCGCGAACATCACCGCACTCACTATCGAGCGTGCCGCGGTCGACTACCAGATGCAGGCCCAGTCCGTCTCGGGGAGCTTCGACCTCCAGCTCGAGAACTACAACGACGCGCTGCTGGCCGGTCTCGACGCGGCGGCGGCCTACTCCCCGCCGGAACAGGGGGTGCCGTTCCAGTCCGACCAGCTCGAGGACATCCGCGCGCGAATCGAGGCCCAGCGCGCTGCCAATCTGACGCGGACCTACTCGCTGTCGGCCTCGCACAGGCTCCAGTCCAGTTCGCTGGCCGTCATCAAGTTCCAGGCACAGTCCCGGACGCAGAACTGGCAGGCCTACGTGAGCGAACTGGAGAGCCGCGGCATCTCGGTCGCGAACGTGGAGTACTCGCTGGCGGCCAGCACCTCGGGCGACCAGATCGTCGCGAACGGGTCGTTCAGCGTCCAACAGGAGGCGCTTGTCGACAGCGCCGTCGATCAGTTCCTCAACGCGACGGAGGCCAACGCGACCGACCGAGAGATCGAACAGGCCCGACAGTTCGCCCGCGCCTTCCGCCAGGCCGGCTTCCAGAAGGCCCGGATGGACGTCGAGGTCACTAATCAAGAAGTCACCTTCGAGGGCGGCGTCAAGTTCGAGGACATGGCTGCCTTCCGTGACTTCCTCCAGCAGACCGGCCGCCTCAACCTCACCGTCACGCAGGTCGTCGGTCGGACCAACGAGAGCGGTGCGGCGAACCAGTACGTCTACGTCGAGAACGCGGTGAGTACCAACGCCAGCGAGAGCGCCGTCCGCCAACTCTCCGTGGTCGACGAAGACACGACGATCCACATGCCCGGGACGTACGACCGTTCGTTCCCCGAGATGAACGTAGAGCGGGCATACACCTACCTCGGGCTCGAGCCGCCGACACCGACGCCGACGGCGACACCTACCCCGGGTGCGGGCGACGGCGGTGACGGCGACGGGACGTCCACCGACGGTCAGCCCGGCTTCGGCGTCGTGGCTGCACTCCTCGCGCTCGTCGCCGCGGCGCTGTTCGCCCGTCGGCGGACCTGAGCGACGAACGCTTCCGTCTCTCCGTTTTTCGGCTCCGACGAGCCACGCGTCTGACACGCGTCGTGCAGTGTGACAACATTTAACGACAATCGCGGAGAGCGCGGGTAAAAGAGGTCAAGCTAGATGTCGAGCAGTTCACAGGACTCCGAGAGGGAGCGCTATCCGACCGTCGGCCCCGAGGCGGCAGCCTACGAGGGATACGGGGACCGCGAGGACGCCGACGGTCGCATCCGGGTATACGAGACGGATCACGAGGCGGCGGGCGCGTGGCTCGCCTCGACGGTGGTGCTCTCGCGCCCGAGTATGCGGTGAACGGGCGTCAGTCGTCCGAGCGCCGGACGCCGGGATTGGTGACCGCGCCGTTCGCCGCGGAGTCGAACGACAGGCCGTACTTCGCGAGCACGCCGTTCTCGTACGATGGGTCGGGCTGTTCCCAGTCCTCAAGTCGCGCCGCGAGTTCCTCGTCGCTCAGGTCGACCGAGATGCTCCGCTCGGGGATGTCGACAGTGATGCGGTCGCCGTCCTCCAGCGCTGCGATCGGCCCGCCGACGAACGCTTCCGGGGCGACGTGGCCGATCATCGGGCCGCGGGTCGCACCGGAAAAGCGGCCGTCGGTCAGCAGCGCGACGTCGTCCTCGTGGCCGGCGCCGACGACGGCCGCGGTGACGCCGAGCATCTCGCGCATCCCCGGACCGCCGCGGGGCCCTTCGTTCCGGATGATGATGACGTCGCCCGACTCGATGTGCCCCTCCTGGACGTACCGCATCGCGTCCTCCTCGTTCTCGAAGATGCGCGCGGGCCCCTCGTGGTAGAATTCGTCCTGTCCAGTCGCCTTCAGGACGGCGCCGTCGGGCGCGAGGTTGCCCGAGAGGACTTTGATGGCGCCCTCCGGCTGTTTCGGTTCGTCGACGGTGTAGAGGAACTCGGCGTCGATCTCCTCGTCAGGGGGCAGGTCCAGTTCTTCGAGCTCCTCGGCGATGGTGCGGCCCGTCACCGTAAGCTGGTCGCCGTGGAACAGGTCGGCCTCGAGCAAGCGGCGGACGACGACCGGGACGCCGCCGACCTCGTGGAGGTCGTTCATGACGTGGGCGCCTCCGGGCTGAAGGTCGGCGATCTTCGGCGTCCGGCGGCTGATGCGGTCGAAGTCCTCGATGTCGAGGTCGACGTCGGCCTCGGCGGCGAGCGCGAGCAGGTGGAGGACGCCGTTGGTGGAGCCGCCGATGGCGGTCTGGAGTGCGATGGCGTTCTCGAATGACTCCTTCGTGAGGATGTCCGATGGTCGGCGGTCCGCCTCGATACACTCGAGAGCGAGGTCGCCGGCGCGCTCTGCGACCGCGTAGCGCTCGGGGTCCTCGGCCGGTGCCGATGCCGACCCGAGCGGTGCGAGTCCAAGCGCCTCACTGATGGAGGCCATCGTGTTCGCGGTGAACATCCCGCCGCACGACCCTGCGCCGGGGCAGGCGTGCCGCTCGAGGTCGTCCAGTTCCTCGGCGGACATGTCTCCTTCCGCGTACGCCCCGACGCCCTCGAACACCTGGACGATGGTCACGTCGCGGCCCTCGTGTTCGCCGGGCATGATGGAGCCGCCGTAGAGGAACACCGACGGGAGGTCCGTCCGGATGGCGGCCATCATCATGCCGGGGAGGTTCTTATCACAGCCCGCGACCGTCACCAGGGCGTCCATGCGTTCGCCAAACGAGACCAGTTCGACCGAATCGGCGATGACCTCGCGGCTGATGAGCGAGGCCTTCATCCCCTCGGTGCCCATGGAGATGGCGTCCGAGATGGTGATGGTGCCGAACTCGATGGGCATGCCGCCCGCGTCGTCGATGCCGTCGAGTGCACTCTGGGCGACGTCGTCGAGGTGGACGTTACAGGGTGTGATGTCGGCCGCCGGGTTGGCGACCCCGACCAGCGGGGAGGCCAGATCGTCGTCGTCGAAGCCCATCGCGCGGAACATCGCGCGGTGAGGGGCTCGTTCGGCGCCCTCGGTCACCTCTCGCGAGCGCAGCTCCTCGGATTTCTCTCCCTCTGGTCCGACGACGCCGTCATCCTCGGTGCGGCGGGGTCGTTGCTGACTCATGCAGGTCGGTTGTCGTGCAGAAGGTTAAGTTCCGCGAGAGGGAGCGAGTTCTGCCCCGATGCTGTCGAAAGTCGCTTGTCGGCGGGACGCACACGACCGGACGATGCGGGTCACCGTCTCGACCGGTGCGCGAGTTCACGTCGGATTCGGCAACCTCTCGCTGGCACACGAACGCCTCTATGGAGGTGTGGGCCTGGCACTCGCGGAGCCCCGCGTTCGCCTCTCGGCGACGGCGGCCGAGTCGCTCCGCTGCCGTGGCGACGGAGACGTCCCCGCGGAGTCGGTTGACGTCGTTCGCGACTACGCCGACACCGTGTGCGACCTGCTCGACGTGCCGGGGGCCGAGGTCCACGTCGAGCGCGCGCTGCCGCGCCACGCTGGTCTCGGCAGCGGGACGGCCACGGCGCTGACGACACTCGCGGCCATCGCGCGGGCCCACGATCGCGAGGTGCGTCCCTGTGAACGCGCGCCGGCGCTTGGCCGGGGTGGCCGGTCGGGCGTCGGCGTCGCCGCGTTCGAGCGTGGCGGGTTCGTCGTCGACGCCGGTCATCCGACGGAGCGGTTCACCACACGACCACCCCCCCAGGGGGAGTGGTCGGTCCCCGCGGTGCTCGCGCGACACGCGCTCCCGTCGACGTGGCGCGTCGTGCTCGCGCTTCCTGACGTCGAGCGGGGACGCCACGGAGCTGACGAGGACGAGAGCATACGCACCGTCGTCGAGTCGGCCGATCCGTCGGTGGCCGACGACCTCGCGGCGCTGATAGTCCGGAAGCTGCTTCCCGCGGCGGCCGAGGGGCGCCTGGAGGCGTTCGGCGACGCCGTCGCCGAGTTCGGTCGGCTCAACGGCGCCTGGTACGCCGACGAACAGGGCGGCGTCTACCGGCCGCCGGCCGGACAGGTTATCGGGGAACTCCGCGAGTCACCGCCCATCGCCGGCGTCGGCCAGTCGTCGTGGGGGCCAGCCGTGTACGCGCTCACGGACACCGACCGAGTCGATGCGGCTCGTCGAGCCGCACGGGAAGCGCTCGACGCGGCCGGAAGCGATGGCGACGTGCTGGTCACCCGGCCGCGAAACGAGGGCGCCACTGTCGCGGTCGAATCGGATTGACAGGCGGCGCGGCCGCACTCCGGCCCGGGCGCCGCGCTGGTCGAACCAGCCGTAGGGTGGCGTTCCGCACGGCCGGGTCGGCGGGCCGGAGCGACTCGTCAGAACATGGGATGGTTGGTCCGGCTATCCTACTTGAATCTCCGTACCGGAGACGCTCTGGGCATCGTGGCCATCGATCGGGAATCGAAATATGCGAATTATTGTATTCTAATTTTCTAGTTTGTGTCTATAATTGCGAATATTGTGGAAAATAATGCGTTTTCGAGAGTAATTTACCGTCTCGGGTTCCCGCCCGGCGCTCGCTGGATTGTGTCGGTGGCGGCTCTCGGTGATTAAACGGTGCGTCGCATGCCGGGCCGAAGTTTTAATCTCGGACCCCACGAGTGGGGTGTCGTACCATGGCAGAAGCGTACGACTTTCCCAGCGAGGAGTGGATGCAGGAGTACAAAGAGCGGGTCAACGAGAGCGAGAGCTACGCCGAGGCCGGCGCGGGGTGGGGAGTCGGCTTCAACGGTGACTTCCTCTACGTCATCGAGGCCGACGACCGCCTCCCCGAGACCCGCTACTTCTTCGTGGGCCTCGAAGACGGGAAAGCGACCGAGGTGTTCGAGGTCGACGACCCCGACGAGGTCTCTCCCGGCTTCGTCCTCCGGGGCGCCTACTCGGACTGGATCGACCTCACCGAGGGCGACATCGGCGCCATCGACGGGATGATGTCCGGCGTGTTCGAACTGGAGGGGGACATGCAGAAGGTGATGCAGTACACCGAGGCCGCCGTCGATCTGACGGAGATCTCGAACTCGATTCCGACGAACTACCGACACTGACGTACGCGTTTCAGTTCGAGTTCCCTCACTCGCCGCGGGACGCTCACCGAAACGGCGCGCACCGAACGTGCTTGTGTTCGTGCTCGCGTCCACTGCGCTGTGAGCAGTGGAGTTCGCTCACTCTGCTCGCGAGTATGCGGCTCTAGACGCCGCGTCCCTGTAGCTTCTCCTCTTCAGGCATGTCGACGTTGGAGTCGCCCTTCATGCCGCGGCCGATGTTGGTGGCGATTTCGGCGAGGCGGTCGGGGTCGTCCCAGCTGTTGACGGCCTCGACGATGGCGCGTCCCATCGCCTCGGGGTCCTCGGCGCCGAAGATGCCCGAGCCGACGAAGATGCCGTCACAGCCGTGGTGCATCATCAGCGCGGCGTCGGCGGGCGTGGCGATGCCGCCGGCGGCGAAGTTCACGACCGGCAGGCGGCCCCGATCCGCCGTCTCGTGGACCAGGTCGGCGGGCGCCTCGTGCTCGCGGGCCCACCGCTCGCGCTCCTCGTGGGTCATGCCCTCGAGTTTGCGGATCGAGCCCTTGATCGTGCGCTGGTGGTGGACGGCCTGGTTCACGTCGCCGGTGCCGGCCTCGCCCTTGGTGCGGATCATCGCCGCGCCCTCGTCGATGCGCCGGAGCGCCTCGCCGAGGTCGCGCGCCCCGCAGACGAACGGCGCGGTGAACTCCCGCTTGTCGATGTGGTAGCGGTCGTCGGCGGGGGTGAGCACCTCGCTCTCGTCGACCATGTCGACGCCGACGGCCTCCAGGATCTCGGCCTCCTTGCGGTGGCCGATGCGGGCCTTGCCCATGACGGGGATGGAGACGGCGTCGATGATCTCGGCGACGTCGGCGGGGTCGGCCATGCGCGCGACGCCGCCGCGCTTGCGGATGTCGGCGGGGACGGCTTCGAGGTTCATCACCGCGACGGCGCCCACGTCCTCGGCAATGCGGGCCTGCTCCCGGGTGACGACGTCCATGATGACGCCGCCTTTCTGCATCTTGGCGAACCCGCGCTTGACCAGATCGGTCCCGCGCCGGAGTTCCTCCAGTTCCGTCTCGTCTGTCATGGCCGTCGCTTGGGATTGAAGGCACTTAACGGGTCTCTTTCCCCCGGCACCGGGCCGACACTCCGCCGGGACCGCTACCGTTTTCCCCGCCCCACACGAGTGCCCGTCAATGGCAACGTCCGGCGTCGGCTCGCGCATCGACTCCACGCTCGCCCGGTACTTCGACGCCTCGCTCCCCGACCCCGACGGGCTCCCCCGCTACGTCGCGCCGCTCCCGACGTGGGTGGAGAACGTCGCGCTCCGGCTGGCCTGGCCCATCGCCGTCGTCAACCTCGTCGGCACGCTCTTCGGATTCTGGTACTACGCCGGCCGGCCGCTGGAGGCCGCGCCGCCGCTCGTCGAAGGCCAACTCGGGATGAGTCCGCTGGCCGCGTGGCCGCTGGTGCCCGACTCGCCGGTCGCCACGCTCTTTATCGGCCTTTCACTCGTCGCCTGGCGGCTCGACTGGAACGCCGACTGGCTGCACGCGCTGGCCTTCTTCGGCTGTATCAAACTCGGCCTGTGGACCCCCTACGTCCAGTTGGCGCTGAACGGGCCCGGCGGGATTGCGGCGTGGCTCTACTGGTTCCTGATTCTCTCCCACCTCGCGATGGCCGTCGAAGCGTTCGTCATCCACCGCTACGCCTCGTTTTCGGTTCCAGCAGTCGCCGTCGCCACCGTCTGGTACGGGTTCAACGACGTGGTCGACTACTTCTGGCCGATTCTGGACGGTCCCCACCACACCATCCTGCGGGCGGAGGTCGTCGGCGGCGAGATTACCCACGCCATCCCGGCCCACGACCTCGCCGCCGGGTGGGCGGTGGCGCTGACGATTGCAGCGGTGTTTCTCGCGCTGGCGACGCGAGTCGAGAAGGTACGCACGAGCGGTCGGTGACGGCTAGATTTCGATGTCCTCCTCGCGCCGGCCGGAGTGAGCGCGGACCCACAGTTCGCCGATGCGGGAGAGCCGCGTCCGGTAGGACTTGCCGTGTTCCTCCTGTTCGATGTAGCCCTTGCCACCGGGACCGAGCCGGTCGACGTTGTAGATGACCTTCGACCTGAAGGAGTCGGTGTACTCCTCGCCGAGTTCGCTGGCTAACTGCTGGGCGAGTTCCGACACCGACTCGAACTCGCCGTGTTCGCCCAGCGTGAAGAGAATGACCTCCTCGAAGGGCTTGACGTTCGAGAAGGAGGCGACGGGAAGTTCGACGATGTGGCTGCCGTCGATTTCCTTCGCGCCGATGGTGGTGCCCCGTTCGTCGAACTCCGCGAGGAGTTCGCGGGCGCTGTCGAGTCGGTCGGCGACGCGGT